>NZ_CP021404.1:3005846-3308769 GCF_002504165.1 Pacificitalea manganoxidans | reverse complement strand
AGCGTGGCGGCCCGGAACAGGGCGATTCTCCGAGGTCGAGGCACGATTCGATCGGGCCCTCGCGCATATGCATGCGGAAGGTCCGGTAGAACCGGAATGACAAAAACATCGTCCACCCCCGGCCCAAACGGGCACCGGGTCCAGAAGACCTGCATTTCACTTGGACACGTTCCGCGCCGGAGACTGCCTTGCGGCAATCAGGTCTGGAATCGCCCGGGCGGCCCAATCCGCTCGTGGCTTCAACCCTTGCGTGGATTTCCCGGCATTACACTTCCCCAAGCGAGCCGGGACCACGAATTCAGGTTCATGTCCCCCCGACGATCCATTGAATCGCTCGGACAAGCTAGCAACTGGCGCTGAGGAGTCGCAACTGATCTTCGATCTTGACTCAGTCTTTGTCTCTCCGAATCCACATAAGCCCCTCAAACCCTAATAAAATAAGGCTTTTGGCCTCACCTGAACGCAAACGGACGCTGCATTGCTGCAACGTCCGTCCGTAAGTGCACAAAGTGCTTTTAGATCAGGCAGCCAGGGCCTTCACACGCGCGGAGAGGCGCGAAATCTTGCGCGAGGCGGTGTTCTTGTGAACGACACCCTTGGTGACGCCGCGCATCAGCTCGGGCTGTGCGGAGCGCAGTGCGTCTTTCGCAGCGGACTGATCGCCGGATGCGATAGCCTCTTCGACTTTGCGAAGGAAGGTGCGGATGCGCGAGCGACGTGCTTTGTTCACGGCGAACCGCCGCTCGTTCTGGCGGGCGCGCTTTTTTGCCTGAGGCGAGTTGGCCATGTGTCGGGTCCCCGAATGTCGGTGATTTCAATCTGAAGCGCGCTTCTAGGCGCGATGTATCCACGAGTCAACACTGCTTTTCGCCGGGCAGCGGCGGCGGTGGCCCTTGCGGCAACACACCGCCCGCGATCGCCGGGATTTCGCCCGCTCGGCGCGTCGTTTCGGCCCGCGCGTGGAGTTACTTGTCGCGGAACTGCGCTTCGCGCTTTTCCTTGAACGCGGCCATGCCCTCCGCCTGATCCTCCGTCGCGAAAAGCGCGTTGAACATGCGCCGCTCGAATCGCACGCCTTCGGTCAGCGTGGTCTCATAGCTGCGGTTCACGGCCTCCTTGACCGCCATCGCCGTGACCACGGATTTCTCCGCGATCTTCTGGGCGGCGGCCATCGCTTCTTCTTGCAGTTTGCGGGTGGGGACGACGCGGCTCACCAGCCCGGCGCGCTCGGCCTCTTCGGCATCCATGAAGCGCCCGGTCAGGTGCATGTCCATCGCCTTTGACTTACCCACGAACCGGGTCAGCCGCTGGGTGCCGCCCATTCCGGCGCAGATGCCAAGGTTGATTTCAGGCTGGCCGAACTTCGCGCTGTCCGAGGCGATGATGAAATCGCACATCATGGCCAATTCGCAGCCGCCTCCCAGCGCATAGCCCGACACCGCCGCGATGATCGGCTTGCGAGTGGCGGTGATGCGATCGGCGTCGCGGGCGTAGATATCCGTCAGGAATGCCTCGACGAAGCTCAGCTCCGCCATCTCCGAAATATCCGCCCCCGCGGCAAATGCCTTTTCCGAACCTGTGAGCACGATGCAGCGCACCTTCTCGTTGGCTTCGGCTTCGGTCAGCGCCTCGGCCAGTTCGGCCACCATTTCGGTGTTGAGCGCATTGAGCGCATCGGGGCGATTCAGTTTGATAAGGCAGACGTGGTCGGTGATGTCGACGATGAGCGTCTCGAAAGCCATGTGGCGCGACCTTTTTCCTAGATGTCGCGGCAGGATTACCAGCCCCCGGTCAGGGTTCAAGCTATCTTTGGCAATGGCCGCAGAAGAATGACGACCGCCCCGATTGGACGATCCGCTGGACCTGTCCCGTGCACTCAGGCGTGACGCAGGGCGCGCCTTCGCGGCCATAGACCCGGAATGTATGCTGAAAATAGCCCAGATCCCCATCGGCCTGCCGGTAATCGCGCAGGGACGATCCGCCCGCCAGAATGGCTTCCTGCAACACCTCGCGGATGATGGGCACCAGCGCGGCGGCGCGGTCCCGGGACAGGTTGCCTGCCTTGCGCCGGGGCGAGATGCCCGCCCGGTGCAGCACCTCGCACACGTAAATATTGCCCAGCCCCGCGACGATCCGCTGGTCCAGCAGCGCGGACTTGATCGGTGTGGCGCGCCCCGCCAGCCGATCGGCCAGATAGGGCCCATCGAATTGGTTGCCCAGCGGCTCGGGGCCGAGGTCGCGCAGCAACATGTGCTCGCCCGCGCGCTCCGTCGCCATCAGGTCCATCGCACCGAAACGCCGCGGATCGTTGAACGTCACGCGCGCGCCATTCGACATGTGCAGCACCACATGGTCATGTTTCTGCGGGGCGGGGTGGTCGTGGACAAAGCGCGCGGTGGCCAGCCCCGACACCATCATCCGTCCCGACATGCCCAGATGGATCAGCAGCGTCTCGCCCGTGGACAGATCGGCCAGCAGATATTTCGACCGCCGCCGCAGCCTGTGCACCCGTGCGCCCGTCAGCCTGCGGCACATGCCTTCGGGAAACGGCCAGCGGAGCCCCTCACGGCGGATTTCCGTGGCGGAGATCACATGGTCTTCCATAGCGGGCAGCAGGCCGCGACGAACCGTCTCGACTTCGGGTAATTCGGGCAAGTCTCACATCCTTTCGGCGGGGGGCGCGTTGTAACACCCTCCCGGCGCCCTATAAGAAGGGGATGAATTTTGAGGCGGCAAGAGCAGATGACTGACAATCCCGACAAGACCACCCATTTCGGCGCGCGCACCGTCCCCGAAGCGGAAAAGGCGGGCATGGTGCATGGTGTCTTCTCCTCGGTGGCATCGCGCTATGACGTGATGAACGATCTGATGTCCGGCGGCATCCACCGGATCTGGAAAGATGCCATGATGGATTGGCTCGCGCCCCGCGCCGGTCAACGGCAACTGGATGTGGCCGGCGGCACCGGCGACATCGCGTTCCGCTTCCTGCGCCGTGCGCCGCGCGCCTCCTCCGTCGTCTGCGACATGACCGAGGCGATGCTGGTCGAGGGCCGCAAACGCGCCGAGGCCGGGCATCTGGCCGACCGGCTCGATTGGGTGGTGGGTGACGCAATGGCGCTGCCCTTCCCCGATAACAGCTTCGATGTCTACACGATCAGCTTCGGCATCCGGAACGTGACCCGGATCGAGGACGCGCTGTCCGAGGCGTTCCGCGTGCTGCGCCCCGGCGGGCGGTTGATGGTGCTGGAATTTTCGCAACTGCCGAATCCGGCGATGCAATGGGCCTATGACCGCTATTCCTACAACGTCATTCCCCGCATGGGGCAGGCGGTGACGGGGGATCGCGACAGCTATCAATATCTGGTCGAATCGATCCGCCAGTTCCCCGATCAGGACCGGTTCGCCGAAATGATCCGCCATGCGGGCTTCGATCAGGTGAAGTATCGCAACCTGACGATGGGCGTCGCCGCGCTGCATTCCGGCTGGAAGCTCTGAGCCCATGCGCGGACCTCACAACATCTGGCGGCTGGTCTATACCGGCGCCACGCTGGAACGCACCGGAGCCATGGGCGCGGTGCTGGAAGCCTTCGACGCGCCCCCCGGCGTGCGAGCGCTGGCCCGTGTGCTGGGCTGGCCGTTCAAATGGCTGGGCGCCAAGGGCGATCCGAACAGCCCCCCGATTCCCCGCGCGCTGACCGCGCTGGGTCCCGCTTACATCAAGTTCGGGCAGATCTTGTCGACCCGCCCCGATGTGGTGGGGGTCGAGGTGGCGCAGCAACTGACCGTGTTGCAGGACCGCCTGCCGCCGTTCCCGCGCGAGCGCGCCATGCGCATGATCGATGCGGAACTGGACGCGCCATTTGATGCCGTGTTCTCGGAATTCTCCGAGCCGGTCGCCGCGGCCTCCATCGCGCAGGTGCACCGCGCCCGGCTGGCCGACAGTGGCCGCGAGGTCGCGGTGAAGGTGCTGCGCCCCGACATCATGCGCGCCTTCCGCAAGGATATCGACGCCTTCTACCTCGCTGCGTGGATGGTCGAGACGTTTTCGCCCTCCTCCCGCCGCCTGCGCCCGCAAGACGTCATCCGCCATTTCGAAGGCGTGGTGATGGGGGAGCTGGATCTGCGGCTGGAGGCCGCGTCAGCCTCCGAATTCGCCGCTAATACCGCAAGCGATGCGGGCTTCCGCGTGCCGCAGGTGCATTGGGGCACGACCGGGCGCAACATGATGACGCTCGACTGGGCCGAAGGGCTTGCCGCGAATGACCTTGCCGGGATCGACGCCGCGCGCCATGACCGCGCCGCGCTGGGCGAACGGGTGCTGTCGCTGTTCCTGCGCCACGCGCTGCGCGACGGCTATTTCCATGCCGACATGCATCAGGGCAACCTGAAGATCGCGGAGAACGGCGATATCATCGCGCTCGATTTCGGCATCATGGGCCAGATCGATGAATACACCCGCCGGGTGTATGCCGAGATCCTGTTCGGGTTTATCCGTCGTGATTACCGGCGTGTCGCCGAGGTGCATTTCGAGGCAGGCTATGTCCCCGCCGACCGCGACATCGACGAATTCGCCCGTGCCCTCCGCGCGGTGGGGGAGCCGATTTTCGGCATGGACGCCACCCGCATTTCGATGGCGCGGCTGCTGGCCTATCTCTTTGACGTGACCGAGCGGTTCGGGATGCGCACCCGGACCGAATTGATCCTGTTGCAACGCACCATGGTCGTGGTCGAAGGCGTCAGCCGGTCGCTCTATCCCCAGATCAACATCTGGGAGGTCGCGCGCCCGGTCGTCGAAGGCTACATCAAGGAAAACATCGGGCCCAAGGCGCTGGCCCGCGATATGCGCAAAACCGCGATGGTGCTCGCGCGGTTCGGTCCGCGC
Organism: Pacificitalea manganoxidans; assembly: GCF_002504165.1. Lineage (GTDB taxonomy): Bacteria > Pseudomonadota > Alphaproteobacteria > Rhodobacterales > Rhodobacteraceae > Pacificitalea > Pacificitalea manganoxidans. The sequence goes on along the minus strand of NZ_CP021404.1, from coordinate 3,303,887 downwards.
CTGCCGCAACTGGCGGAAACCGCGCTGATCCGTCAGGCGGACGAGCCCGGTTACCGCGCCGAGCGGCGCAGCACCCTGCGCGAACGCGCGGCGCTCGTGGCGCTGGGCGGCGGTCTCGTTGCGCTGGGCGCTATGCTGGCAGGAGCGCTGGGCTAAGGGGGCTTCTGCTGCCAGAACTCCCTGCATCCTCCGAACGGCGCACCCCCGCCCGCGAACCAGGCGAAGCCGCGCGGGCGAGCGCCTGCCCGCCCCAACGGGCTGGCGCTTGGCCACCTCACGCTGACCTCGGAGCAGGGAGGTATATGGCCGGGATAAAGCGCGCCGTTCAATCGTCTCAGCGCCACCCCCCGGGCAGGCTTGCGTTGCGCTGATGGGCGGCGCGGCGTGTGTCTCAGACCGACGCCGGGTCGGGGTCAGCTTAGCTGCTCTGGCAGATCGATGCCCCGCAGGAACTCTTCGGTCGCCAGCGGCTTGCCGCCCGCGCGTTGCGCCCGGCGCAGTTCCACCGCGCCCTCGCTGCAGGCCACCACCAGTTGATCTTCGCCCCGCGGCAGCACCTGTCCCGGTGTGCCGTCGCCTTCGGCCAGACGGCTCGCCAGCAACTTTACCCGTTCGCCCATGATTTCGCACCATGCGCCGGGGAAGGGGGCCAGCCCGCGAATCTGCCGGTCGATCTCCACCGCCGGGCGGGTCCAGTCGATGCGGGCTTCGGCCTTGTCGATCTTCTTGGCGTAGGTCACGCCGTCTTCGGGCTGGGGGCAGGGCTCCAGCGTGGGCAGATCGGCCAGCGCCCGCGCGATCAGCCGCGCGCCCATCCCCGCCAGCCGATCATGCAGCAAGGCGGTTGTGGTTTCGGGGCCGATCTCGGTCGCCTCGCACAAAAGCACCGGCCCGGTATCCAGCCCCGCTTCCATCTGCATGATGCACACGCCGGTTTCCGCATCGCCCGCCATCACGGCCCGGTGGATCGGCGCCGCACCGCGCCAGCGCGGCAGCAGCGAGGCGTGGATGTTCAGACAGCCCTGCGCGGGCGCATCCAGCACCGCCTGCGGCAGGATCAGCCCGTAGGCCACCACCACCGCCACATCGGCCCCCAGCGCGGCAAAGTCGTCCTGCGCCTCGGCGGTGCGCAGGCTCACCGGGTGGCGCACCTCCAGCCCGCGGGCTTCGGCCCGCGCCTGCACGGGCGACGGACGGTCGCGCTTGCCGCGTCCTGCGGGGCGGGGGGGCTGGGTGTAGACCGCAACCACCTCGTGACCGGCGGCGATCACGGCATCAAGCGCGGGCACCGAGAAATCCGGCGTGCCCATGAAGACAACTTTCATCGCCGCACCTTCTTTGCTTTGCGCAACAGCATCTCGCGTTTCACCCGGCCCAGCCGGTCGAAATACATGCGTCCGTTCAGATGATCGATCTGGTGCTGGACCGAGGTCGCCCAGAGATGCACGAAATCCCGCTCCTCCACCGCGCCATCGGCGTTGAGGAACCGCACGGTCACCGCGCGGGGACGCTCGATCGGGGCCCAGACGCCGGGCAGGTTCGGGCTGCCTTCCTCATGGGTGCGCATCTGGCCCGAGGCATGGAGGATCTCCGGATTGGCCATCCGCACCGCCTGGCCGCGCCCCTCGGATGCATCGACGACGGCGACCCGCAGCATCACCCCGATCTGCGGCGCGGCAAGGCCCACGCCCGGCATCGCGTCCATCGTCTCGATCATGTCCTGCCAAAGGGTGCGGATCGCGTCGGTCACGGCCTCCACGGGGGCGGCGGCGCTGCGCAGGCGGCGGTCGGGCCACGGCACGAAGGGGCGGATGGTCATAAGGCAAGTTCCTGTTGCAGCCGGGCGCGGGCGCGCGGTCCGATCCGGTCGAGCGTCACCCGCCCGTCGAGATGGTCCAGTTCGTGCTGCGCACAGCGGGCCTCGAACCCGGTCAGCGTTTCTTCGCGGGCCACGCCATCGGGATCGGTCCAGCCAAACCGCGCCTCCAGCGGGCGCTTCACGCAGGCGGTAACACCGGGGATCGACAGACATCCCTCCTCGCCGCGACCGGCTTCTTCGGATTGCCACAGGATGCGCGGGTTGATCATCACCCGTGGTGTGGGCGTGCCGTCCTTCCACGTCACATCCATGACGAACAGCCGGGTCAGCACCCCCACCTGAGGCGCCGCAAGCCCGCGGCCCGGCGCGTCATACATCGTGTCGAGCATGTCACGGATCAGCGCGCGCAGCGTGTCGTCGATCTCCGCCACCGGCGGGCACGGGGTCGACAGCGCCGGATCGGGCCAGCGCAGGATTGGCAGCACTGCCATCAGGCGCGCGCCCGTTCCCGCTTCAGCTTCTGCATCTTGCGCGTGATCATCTGACGCTTCAGCGGCTTGAGGTAATCAATGAACAGCACACCGTCGAGATGGTCGATCTCATGCTGCACGCAGGTCGCCCACAGACCGGTGAAATGTTCTTCATGGGTTTCGCCATCCAGCCCCAGCCACCGCACGGTCACCTCGCTCGGGCGCTCAACATCGGCATATTGCTCGGGGATCGACAGGCAGCCTTCCTCATAGACGTTGCGGTCTTCCGATTCCGCGATGACCTGCGGATTGATCAACACCATCGGGCGGGGGTTGGTCTCGGGGTCTTTCACGCAATCCATCACCAGCACGCGCTGCATCACGCCGATCTGCGGTGCGGCAAGGCCGATGCCCGGCGCGTCATACATGGTTGCAAGCATATCGGCGGCAAGTGTCCGGATGCCGTCGTCGATCGTGTCGACATCGGCGGCGGGTTTCTTGAGCCGGGGGTCCGGGTGGATGAGTATAGGTCTGATCGCCATGCGCAGGCATTTAGGTCATGACGCCTTTTCGCGCAACGCCTCTTGCAGTCACCGCGTCTCCGGGTAGCCTCGCGCGGCACCGACAGGAGATGCTGATGACCTTTGACGAGATGATCGACCGCCGTGGAACCCATTGCTCGAAATGGGACATGATGGAGCCGCTCTACGGCGTCTCGCCGGAGGATGGCATCGCGATGTGGGTCGCGGATATGGACTTCCGCCCGCCTGCCTGCGTGACCGGGGCGCTGGCGGCGATGGTCGATCATGGGATCTACGGCTATTTCGGCGATGAGGCGGCCTATCTAGACGCCGTGCAATGGTGGTCGGGCGAACGCCACGGCTGGACCCCGGAGCGGGAGGCGATCTTTACCACGCACGGGCTGGTTAACGGCACAGGCATGTGCATCGATGCCTTTACTCGCCCCGGCGATGGTGTGGTGCTGCTGACCCCGGTCTATCACGCCTTTGCCCGCACCATCCGTGCGGCGGAACGCGAAGTCGTGGAATGTGAACTGGCCCGCGACGCCGAAGGCACCTACCAGCTCGACATCGCCGCGTGGGATGCGCAGATGACCGGCACGGAAACGATGCTGATCCTGTGTTCGCCCCATAATCCCGGCGGGCGTGTCTGGACCCCGGCGGAACTGCGCGAGATCGCGGATTTCGCGATCCGCCATGACCTGATCCTCGTGTCCGATGAGATCCATCAAGATCTGCTGATGCCCGGTCACACCCATACGCCGATGGTCAAGGTCGACGGTATTTCCGACCGGCTGGTGATGATGACGGCGGCCACCAAGACGTTCAATATCGCAGGCGCCCATATCGGCAACGTCATCGTGCCCGACTCCGATCTGCGCGCGCGGTTCGCCAAGCGGATGTCGGGCGTGGGCATTTCGCCCAATTCCTTTGGGCTGCATATGGTCACCGCCGCCTATTCCCCCGAAGGTGCGGCATGGGTCGATGACCTTTGCGCCTATCTCGATGGCAACCGGCGGCTGTTCGATGCGGGGATCAACGCCATTCCCGGCCTGCGCTCGATGCCGCTGGAGGGCACCTATCTGGCATGGGTCGATTTCACCGGCGCGGGCATGGATCAGGCCGAAGCGCTGCGCCGCGTGCAGGATGAGGCCCGCATCGTCGTCAATCACGGCACCACCTTTGGCAAGGGCGGTGAGAGCTTCCTTCGGTTCAACCTCGCCACGCCCCGCGCGCGGGTGGAGGAGGCCGTGACCCGCATGCAGGCGGCGTTCGCCGATCTTCAGTAACCGCGCAGCACTGTTCGCTCAGGTCTGGGTGCCGTCCACCGGCTCCAGCCTGACGCGGCCTTGCTCCGGGTCCAGCAGCCAGACCTCGCGCCCCGGTGCGATCACGGCCACCGACAGCGGCCCGCCAAACGCCGCGCCGCTGTCGAGGTTCAGGTGATTGCCGTAATGCGTCGCCCGCTCCACCGGGGTGTGGCCATGCACGATCAGCGCGCCGAAATCGGCGTCACTGTCCAGAAACCCCTTTCTGATCCACACCAGATCTTCCTCCGTCTGCTGGACCAGCGGCACGCCCGCGCGCACGCCTGCATGCACGCAGAGCGCCGCACCCCAGCCGTGGCCCGCGCCCCATGTCAGCGGCAGGTTGCGTAGAAAGTCCGTATGGGACTGCGGCACCTTTGCCTGCGCGTCGGCGTGGATCTCCGCGACCGACCGCTCGGGGCTGACATCGACCCCGTAGGAGGCCAGCGTTTCACTGCCGCCCAGCTTGTCATGCAGCCAATCCAGATCGGCGCGCAGCCCCGGATCGTCCAGCCGCGCGTCGGTCAGAAACCGCTCCATCATCCGGTCGTGATTGCCCTTGATGGTGACCCAAGGCGCGCCCGCCGCGTGGCCCTGCACCAGATGATCGACCACACCGCAGCTGTCAGGCCCGCGATCCACCAGATCGCCCAGATGCACGATGGGCGTGTCCTCGGCCATTCCGTGCCGCGCGCGGTCCTCCGCGATCAGCGCATGCGCGCCTTGCAGCAGCGCCAGCTGTCCGTGAATGTCGCCCATCGCGTAAAATGTCATCTGCTGTCCCTCGTGATTGCTGCGAGAGGTTCGGCCACTCCCGTCACGATGGAAACCCCGCGCGGGCGAAAAGGGTTGCGAAACTCTGAATTTGCGGCGCGTTGCACAAGGCGTGGCACCTTACCGGCCAAGGGCGGTTAAGCCGCTGATCCCACTGAATAACGCGTGCGGGGCGATGTTAACCCGATTTTAGAGTTGTTTCGCGTGCGAAACATTTGCCCCTAGCTGCGCACGCGGTTTCGCCCATTGCGCAACACCAGTGTGGAACGCCCTCCGACCCCCCACGCGCCCGCCGCCGATCCGCGTCCCGACCGGCAGGCCTGCGTCACCCCAAAGTGTCGCGCTCATTCCGCCGCGCGGTCGTCGCGGTCCTCGGCTCCCAGAAATCCGCCGGATTGCCGGGCCCAGTAGCGGGCGTAGAGCCCATCGGCGGCAAGCAATTCATCATGGGTGCCATCCTCGACGATGCGGCCCTGATCCAGCACGATGATCCGGTCCATCCGCGCGATCGTCGACAGGCGGTGCGCAATCGCCAGCACGGTCTTGCCGACCATCACCCGGTCCAGCGCCGATTGGATCTGTGCCTCCACCTCGCTGTCGAGCGCGCTTGTCGCCTCGTCCAGCACAAGGATCGGCGCATCCTTCAGGATCGCGCGGGCAAGCGCCACGCGCTGCCGCTGCCCGCCCGACAGCCGCACGCCGCGTTCCCCCAGATGCGCCTCGTAGCCCGTGCGCCCGGCGTAATCCTCCAACTCGCAGATGAAACCATGCGCCTCGGCGCGGCGCGTGGCCTCGATCATCTGCGCGTCGGTGGCGTCGGGGCGGCCGTATTTGACGTTGTCACGGGCGGAGCGATTGAACATCGCGGTTTCCTGCGTGACCATCCCGATCTGGCGCCGCAGGCTTTCCTGCGTCAGGTCGCGGATGTCATGGCCATCGATGCGGATCGCGCCCGCCTCGGTGTCGTAAAGCCGCAGCAGCAGCGACACGAGCGTCGATTTCCCCGCGCCCGATGCGCCGACGATGCCGCATTTCTGCCCCGGCTCCAGCGTCAGGGAGATGCCCTGCACGCCTCCGTGACGCCGCCCATAGGCAAATCCCACATCCTCGAAGCTGACGCGCCCCTCGGCCCGCGGCAGATCCAGCGCGCCGTCGCGGTCGGTCAGGGTGTGAGGCGGGGTCAGGGTGTTCATGCCGTCCTCGACCTCGCCCAGACTGGAATAGATCCCCAGCAGCGCAAAGCTGACCCAGCCGGTCATCTGTGCGATCCGGATCGCGATGGTGCCCGCCGCGGCGATGTCCCCGGCGCTGGCCGCACCCTCGGACCACAACAGAAGCGTGCCGCCAATCAGCAGCACGGGCAGACACCCCGCCAGCGTCATCAGCGCGAACCGGAACGCGGTGGAAATGCGCCCCATGTGGATCACCCGGTCGCGAAATCGGGCCATCGCGGTCAGGGCGGAGCGGTCCTCATGCGCGGCATGGGCGAAAAGCTTGACCGTCTTGATATTGGTGATCGTATCCACGACCTGCCCCGACACCATCGCCCGCGCGCCGGCGCGGTCCTTGGCGCGGACGCGGATGCGCGGCAGGAAATAGCGCATCAAACCCAGATAGGCGGCGGTCCAGATGCCCAGCACCACCGCCACGCGCCAGTCTATTGCGCCCAAGAGGAACACCGCGCCGACAATCGACGCCAGCGCAAAAAAGACGACGTTGACGACCTCGGACACCACCTCGGTCACGGCGCGGGAACATTGCATCTGCTTTTGCGCGATGCGCCCGGCGAAATCGTTATCGAAATAGGTCACCGCCTGTCCCATCGTCCAGCGGTGCAGCCGCGACAGAACCAGCGGGTTGACGTTCGGCTGAATGACCAGCGCATTGGCCCCGGTCGCCAGCCCCGCCAGCACGGGCCGCAGCACGATGAAAAACAGCGTGATGCCGACGATCAGCCAGACATGATCCCGAAAAAACGTCTCTGGCCCGGCGGCAAGCGCGGTATCGATCACCACGCCCAGCAGCGACGCTGCGATGACCTCCAGCCCGCCGACGAGGCTCGACAGCAGACCCGCGGCCAACAGCACCGGCATCGCGCCTTTCAGGCACCACAACAGAAACGCCGCCAGCGTGCGGGGCGGCGCCCCTTCGGCGGGGCGGAAAGCATCGATGATTTCGGTCGGTTTCATAGGCGGCTCGTTTCGGTCAGGCGCGCCGCGGACCTGCGGCGGGAAAGGGCGGCGGCGGGGGACGTGCCGCAGGGCGCCGCGCCCGTCATGGACCCGTGCGCAAGCAGATGTGGGCGATCGCGCGCAGGGGCTGGCGGCACCGGGGCGGTTGTGTCCGGCGGGGCTGGCGGGGCGTGATACGGGCGGGCGCGCTGGCTCCGTCGTCATTCGGCGGGCAGGGCGCGCTGCCGCCTTCGGATTTAGCACGAAGCGCGGCGATTGGAACGCCCCTCGGGGCAAAGCCGCGCGCGCCATCCCCGATGGAACGGCGCGCGCGCCTGTCGTTTAGCCGTGATTGGCCCTTAGCCGCAGGAGACGCGGGTGATGGTGCCGTAGGCGTCGGTGTAGAAATTGACGCGGCGCGGATTGTATTCCTGCGTTACGATGTCATCGGGGCCGATTACCCGCACCGGGCGATCAAGGCTCGATACCGGGGCGTAGCTCACCGGCTGGCCGACAAAGGCGCGCACCTGATCGAGCTGGCACAGATCAGGCTCGCGCCGTTCCAGCGGCGTGCCATAGGGCAGGGCGACATCGGGATTGACGATTTCCGGCGTCTCGGGGATCTGCGGCCCGCAAGCGGCCATCAGCGACAGGGAAACGCCCGCGATCATCAGCATCGGCATGCGCATCGGCATCGGGTTCATACCTCGCTAGTTGCATTTCCGGACCCCATCGGTCACGGTTTCGGCGGCATCCTATCCGGAGGAAATTGAAATGAAAACGCGTGCTGCTGTCGCGATCAAAGCTGGCAGTAAACTCGAGGTGATGGACGTCAATCTGGAAGGCCCCCGCGCCGGCGAAGTGCTGGTGGAGATCAAGGCCACCGGCATCTGCCACACCGACGAGTTCACCCTGTCGGGCGCCGATCCCGAAGGGCTTTTTCCCGCCATTCTGGGCCATGAGGGCGCGGGCGTGGTGGTGGAGGTTGGCGCAGGCGTGACCACGCTGAAGCCCGGCGATCACGTCATCCCGCTTTATACGCCGGAATGTCGGCAGTGCCCGTCCTGCCTGAGCCAGAAAACCAACCTCTGCACCTCGATCCGGGGGACGCAGGGGCAGGGGCTTATGCCTGATGGCAGTTCCCGGTTTTCCACGCTCGATGGCGATCCGATCCTGCATTACATGGGCTGCTCGACCTTCTCGAACCACACCGTGCTGCCGGAAATCGCGCTGGCCAAGGTGCGCGAGGACGCGCCGTTCGACAAGATCTGCTATATCGGCTGTGGCGTCACCACCGGCATCGGCGCAGTCATTAACACCGCCAAGGTCGAGATCGGCGCCAAGGCGGTGGTGTTCGGTCTGGGCGGTATCGGCCTGAACGTCATCCAAGGCCTGCGGTTGGCGGGCGCGGATATGATCATCGGCGTCGATCTGAACAACGACAAGAAGGAATGGGGCGAGCGTTTCGGCATGACCCATTTCGTCAACCCGTCGGAGATCGGCGAGGATCTGGTGCCCTATCTGGTCAACCTGACCAAGACGCCCTTCGATCAGATCGGCGGCGCGGATTATTCCTTTGACTGCACCGGCAATGTGAAGGTGATGCGCGACGCGCTGGAATGCACCCATCGCGGGTGGGGACAGTCGATCATCATCGGCGTGGCGCCCGCAGGGGCGGAGATCGCGACCCGTCCGTTCCAGTTGGTCACGGGCCGGACGTGGAAGGGCACGGCCTTTGGCGGCGCGCGTGGCCGCACCGATGTCCCGCAAATTGTCGACTGGTATATGGACGGCAAGATCGAGATCGATCCGATGATTACCCACACGCTGAGCCTCGACGAGATCAACAAGGGGTTTGATCTGATGCATTCGGGCGAGTCGATCCGGAGTGTCGTGGTCTACTGACCGCGCAAGCTCAGGCCTCGGTCTACTGACCGCGCGAACGATTCCCGGCTTGCCGCCACGGTGGCGGGCCGGGACACTGGCCCCCAGCACCGATCTCGGGCATGGGGGCGCAAACACCGAAAGGCCCCTGATGGAACGCTCGACCGCCCCCCTGCTTGCCGTGCTGATCGACGCGGACAACACCTCGCCGCGCTGGTGCAGGGCGATCTTTGACGAGATCGCGTCACTGGGGGAGGCTTCGGTGCGCCGGGTCTATGGGGACTTCTCCAGCCAGCAGATGAACGGCTGGAACAAGGTTCAGGCGGAATTCGGTCTGGTGCCGCATCATCAGCCCGCAAACACCGTGGGTAAAAACGCCTCTGACATCGCGCTGGTGATCGACGCGATGGACCTGATGCATTCGGGGCGGTTCGATGCGTTTGTGCTGGTGTCGTCGGACAGCGATTTCACCCGTCTGGCCAGCCGGGTGCGCGAACAGGGTCTGGATGTGTTCGGGATCGGCGCGGCCAAGACGCCCGGCGCGTTCCGCAAGGCGTGCAAGCGGTTCATCTTCCTCGAGAATCTTGCCGATAGCGAGGACAAGGACAAGCCAAGCGAAACGACCGAGCGCGCCGCCGGGCGCAACCCCAATGAGGCGCGCGATCTGATTTTGAAGGCGATGGACAGCATCGATCAGGATGACGATTGGTATACGCTCGGCCAGCTGGGGCAGTTCATCGTCGCCTCGAACCCCGATTTCGACACCCGGACCTATGGCAAGAAAAAGCTCAGCGATCTGGTGCAGGACATCAAGATTTTCGAGACGAAGCGGGGCCCGGGCAACCAGCTTCTGGTGCGGCGGCTGGATTGAGCGCGGTGCTGTGGTGGGGCCGGGTGAGGCCAATCGCAGCGGTGCGTTCATAAATTATTAATGATTTTCAGGTGGAGTGGTTGACGTCTCGCGTTGGTTTCGGTCGGGGAAACCCGGCTATCTGGGGGCGAGGCTGACGCGCCGCCGTCCGTTTGCAGTGTTTACGAGTTCAGGGACAGGGCCCAAGGGCCAGCCAGGGGATCAGTGGCGGGCGGCGGACGCGGCATAGCGCGCGCAGAACATATCGACCGCGCCATCTATCACACGCCGAGCTTCCTCCGGGGTGAAGCTGGTCGCAACGCCCATCAGAATCCGCGCGAAGATATCGGCCTTGCACAGTTCGGCAAATTGATCGGCGGCAAGATCGAAATCCTCGATCTCGAATTCCCCCCGTTCGGTGGCGCAGCGCAGGTAATTGCCCAATTGCTCGCGCACCAGTTTCGGACCGCATTCGTAGAATTCATGGCCAAGACTGGGGAAACGGTCGCTTTCGGCGACGCAGATGCGGAACACGTTGCGCCCGAAATCCGACAGCACGAATTGCTGAAGCCGTTCGCCCACCAGTCGCAGCACCTGCCGGGGATCGGCGGTCTGGTCTATTTCGTCCAGCGCGCCGTCGGCCTGTTTGCGGCATTCGCAGGTGACGACCTCCATGAACAGCCGCTCCTTATCGGGGAAGTAGCTGTAAAGCGTCGCTTTCGAGACACCCGCGGTGCGGGCGATGTCATCGACGCTGGCGCCTTCGAACCCGTCCTGCATGAACACGCTGCGCGCCCCACGGATCACCTGGTCGTATTTCCGGCCCTTTTTGGGCTCTGGGGCGGGCGACCGCGCGGGCATTGTCATCATGGGCTCTTTCACCGGGACTGGCGGTCAAACTTAGACCGTCCGGTTCAGTTGGCACAAGACGCCGCGCGCAGTCGTCCATTGCTTATGCGGGCTGAAACGGCGGCAATCACTTGGCCAGCGGCTGGGCGCAGGCGTTCGGGGTGCAGGCGCGGGTGACCGTTTCGGTTGGTTTCGGGGCGGGTGTTTCGGCCTGTGTCTTGGCCGGGAAGGTCAGATGCGGGATGTCGAGAGCGACACCGCCAAAGCCACCAGCAGCGGCGGGAAGCGTGGTGCCAGCAAGCGCGAGCGTTGCGGCAAGGATCAATTTACGGGTCATGATGAACACTCCTGTTCTGGCGATACCGGCTCAAACTGAACCGAACTGTTTAGTTTGATATGGCCGCTTGCGGTGAGTCTTCAAGGGAAAAATGAACCAAACGGTTCAGTTTTTTGGCGCCGCGTTTCGCGCATCGCCCGCCCCCGGATTTCGACCGCAGCGCAACAGGTGCCGGGAGGCGCAAAGCGTTCGGCGCCGGGCTTCTTCCCGGAGCGCGCGCCGCATGCTAGCAGCGGATCATGCTGGCGATTTTTCTAGAGACACTGCCGTTTTTCGCGCTGATCGCGCTGGGCTATGGCGCGGGCCGAATGCGGTTCTTTACCGCCGAGGCGACGGCGTGGCTGACGAAATTCGTGTTCTACTTCGCGCTATCAGCGATGCTATTCCGCTTTGCCGCGCAGTTGAGCTTCTCGCAATTCCTGAACGGGCCGTTCCTGCTGGCCTATCTGTCCGGCTGTCTGGTGGTCTACGGGCTAGCTACGGCGGTGGCACTGTGGCGCGGCGTCGGCATGGCGCAGGCGGCGGTGGAGGCCCAATGCGCGGTGATCGGCAATACCGGGTTTCTGGGCGTGCCGATGCTGGTGATGCTGATGGGCGAGGGCGCAGTGCTACCCTTGGTGATGGTGCTGGCAATCGACCTGCTGGTGTTTTCCACCCTGATCGTGATCCTGATCACCGCCAGCCGGGAGGGCCGCATCCGCCCCTCGACCTTGCTGCGGGTTCTGCGCGGGCTGCTGGCCAACCCGATGATCGTGTCCATTGCCTTGGGGCTGGCATGGTCGGCGGCGGGGTGGGCGATGCCGGGCCCGATGGAAGAATTCCTGACGCTGCTGGGCAATGCCGCGACGCCCGGCGCGCTGTTTGCCATTGGCGCATCGCTGGCTGGCAAAAGCGCCGAACGGGTGTCTGTCGCGTCGTGGCTGTCGGTGTGCAAGCTGCTGCTGCATCCGGCGGCGGTCGCCGTCTTTGCATTATGGGTGTTCCCGGTGGAGCCCTATCTGGCCGGGATCATGATTTCGGCGGCGGCGCTGCCGGTGGCGGGCAATGTATTCATGTTGGCGCAGCATTACGGGGTTGCCCCCGCACGGGCATCCGCCGCGATCCTGTTTTCGACCGCAGCCAGCATCGTGACCCTGCCCGCCGTGATCGCATGGGTCAGCGCGCGCTGACCCATGCGATCACGGAGGAATGGCAAGCGCCGGGATGAGCTCCGCGCGGGGGTTTCGCGCCGCGCCGATCCGTGCCACCAGTTGGACCAATTGTCTGATCTTCTGGAGCTTGCCGATGGAAACCGTTTCCGAGAACCGCGCATTCGGCGGCGTGCAGGGTGTCTATCGCCATACCTCTGCCGTCTGTAATTGCGACATGACCTTTGGGCTGTTTCTGCCCGCCGAGGCCGCCGACGGGCCGGTGCCGGTGCTGTGGTTCCTGTCGGGGCTGACCTGCACCCATGAGAACGCCATGACCAAGGCCGGCGCGCAAAGCTGGGCCGCCGAGCAGGGCATCGCGCTGGTCTTTCCCGACACCTCGCCGCGCGGCGAAGGCGTGGCCAATGACGAGGCCTATGATCTGGGGCAGGGCGCCGGGTTCTACGTCAACGCGACGCAGGCGCCGTGGGCCGAGCATTTCCGCATGTGGGATTACGTCTCGGACGAGTTGCCCGCGCTGCTGAGCGACACTTTCGCCATCGACCCGGAGCGGCAATCGGTGACCGGCCATTCGATGGGCGGGCACGGGGCGCTGACGCTGGCGATGCGGCATCCGGGGCGCTTCCGCTCGGTTTCGGCCTTTGCGCCGATTGCCAATCCCACCGCATCCGATTGGGGGCGCAAGCAGTTTGACGCCTATCTGGGCGCGGATGAGGCCACGCGCGCGGCGCATGATGCCACGCTGCTGATGCGGCAGGGCGGGTTTGACGGCCCGATGCTGATCGATCAGGGCACCGAGGATCAGTTTTTCGACCTGCTGCGTCCGCAGGCGCTGGCCGAGGCGATGGCCGCGCAGCGGCAGGACGGGGTGCTGCGGATGCAGAAGGGCTATGACCACAGCTACTTCTTCATTTCGACCTTTATGGAGGATCATGTGACCTTCCATGCCGAGGCGCTTTACGCGTGAGTGTGCTCTACATTGATGCCGATGCCTGCCCGGTGAAGGCGGAGGCCGAAGCGGTCGCGACCCGACACAAGGTCGCGGTGAAGATGGTCTGCAATGGCGGGCTGCGCCCCTCGGCCAATCCGTTGGTGGAACTGGTCTATGTGCCCGACGGGCCGGATGTGGCGGATATGTGGATCGCGGAGCGCGCGGGGCCGGGGGATGTGGTGATCACCGCTGATATCCCGCTAGCGGCGAAATGCGTGGCCGCCGGGGCGCAGGTGCTCAAACATGATGGCGAGCGGCTGACGCAGGCCAATATCGGCAACGTGCTGGCGACCCGCGACCTGATGGCCGATCTGCGCGCCGCCGATCCATTCCGGCAAGGCGGTGGCAAAAGCTTTGGCAAGGCCGACCGGTCGCGCTTCCGCGAGGCGTTGGACCGCGCGTTGCGCGCGGCGGCACAGGAGAAAGGCACCCCCCGATGACAACGGTTTCCGCAGTGGTGTTCGACATCGGCAATGTGCTGATCGAATGGCAACCCGAACGGTTCTATGACGCCCAGATCGGCGCGGCACGGCGGCAGGAGATGTTCGCCGCGATCGACCTGCACGCGATGAACGACCGGGTCGACCGGGGGCAGGATTTCCGCGCCACGGTGATGGAAACCGCCGCGCGCCACGCTGCTTGGGGCCCCGAGGTGGAGATGTGGCACGACCGCTGGATCGAAATGGCCTCCCCCGTCATCGACCGCTCGGTGCGGCTGCTCAGGGCGCTGCGGGCGGCGCGGGTGCCGGTCTTTGCGCTGTCGAATTTCGGCATTCAGAGCTTTGCCTTGGCGGAGACGCATTACCCGTTTCTGGGGGAATTCGACCGGCGCTACATTTCCGGCCATATGGGCGTAATCAAGCCCGACCCGGAGATTTACGCGCAGGTAGAGGCCGATTGCGGGATCGCGCCCGGTGCGTTGCTCTTTGCCGATGACCGGCCCGACAACATCGCTGCTGCCGCTGCGCGCGGTTGGCAGACGCATCTGTTTACTGGACCCGACGGATGGGCGCGCGCGCTGGTCGAGCGGGGCCTGCTGACCGAGGAGAGCGCCGCATGAGCCTGCCCTACATTCCTTTCACTGCCGAAAGTCAGCTGGACTGGCTGGCGCTGACCGATGCGCTGGAGGCGGGCCATGCCCTGCCGCGCGCGGAAATTGCGGATACGTTCCTGCGGCGCCGGGGGGACACGCTGTTGAACCGGGCGGCATGGATCGACGGGCTGGGGCTGGCGGTGAAAAGCGCGACGATTTTCCCCGACAATCGCGACCTGCCCACCGTCAACGGCGCCGTGACGCTGTTTTCCGATGAGGACGGCACCGCCCAGGCGCTGGTGGATTTCCATCTGGTGACGAAATGGAAAACCGTGGGCGACAGCCTGCTGGCTGCGCGCAAACTGGCCCCGAAGGGCGCGGAAAGCATCGCGATCCTTGGCGCGGGTTCGGTCGCGGGCGCCTTGATCGAGGCCTATTCGGTGCTGTTTCCCGACGCGCGGTTCACCCTGTGGAACCGGACGCAGGCGCGGGCGGAGGCGCTGGCCGCCGATTTTCCGCAGGTGCGCGTAGCGGCGGATGCGGAAACCGCCGTGGCGATGGCCGATATCGTCTGCTGCGCCACGATGAGCACCGAACCGGTGTTGCGCGGCGACTGGCTGCGGCCCGGCCAGCACGTCGATCTGATCGGCGCCTACCGGGCGGATATGCGCGAAGCCGACGACGCCGTGTTAAAGCGGGCGCGGATCTTCCTCGACAGTCGCGACACGGTGCTGGGCCATATCGGCGAACTGGCGATCCCTATCGCCGCCGGTGTGGTCGGCGCGGAGGATGTGGTGGCCGACTACTACGATCTGGCGGGCGGCGCATTCGCGCGGCAGTCGGACGACGAAATCACGTTGTTCAAGAACGGCGGCGGCGCGCATCTGGATCTGATGACCGCGCGCTATATCCTCGACACGGTGGGGACAGGCTGACCGCCGGGGCGGTTACGCCAGCCGCGCCCCCAAGGGGCGTTCCCTGACCGGCAGGTGCACGATGGCGGAGAACGCGCCAACCGCGACGCCCACCCACCAGACGGCGGAATAATCGCCGGTCACGTCGTAGAGCCGCCCGCCGAGCCAGACGCCCATGAAGCTGCCGAGCTGATGGGAGAAGAACACGATCCCGTAAAGCGTGCCCATATAGCGCAGCCCGTAGATATGCGCGACAAGGCCGGAGGTCAGCGGCACCGTGGCCAGCCACAGCGCCCCCATGGCGCCCGAAAACAGCAGCACGGTCGCAGGCGTGATCGGCGTCAGGATGAAGGCCGCCGAGACCAGCGTGCGCAGGGTGTAGATCCCGGCGAGCAGGTATTTTTTGGAGTATCGCTTGCCCAGCCAGCCCGCCGTCAGCGTGCCCGCGATATTGGCCAGCCCGATCAGCGAAATCGCCACAGCACCCAGGGCGGAGGTCGACGAAATCCCGAGATTGGACAGGATGCCACCGGCAAGGATCGGGGCGCACATTTCGGTCACCAGCGCGGGGAAATGGGCGGTGATGAAGGCCAGTTGATAGCCGCAGGAGAAGAACCCCAGAAAGATCAGCGTATAGGACGGGTCGCGGAACGCCTTGATCAGGATCTGACCCATGCTTTCCTCAAGCTCCGCACGGCTGGCGCGTTCGGGGCTGCGCATCATCGGCAGCACCATGAGCGAGGCCAGCACCATCGCGGCAAAGACCATGAACACCTGTTGCCAGCTGATGAAGCCCAGCATCCATTCGGCCAGCGGCGCGCCAAAGACCTGCCCGGCGGAGCCTGCGGCTGTGGCGATGGCGAGGCTCATGGAGCGGTTTTCGTCGCTGGACGCGCGCCCCACCACGGCAAGGATCACGCCGAACCCGGTGCCCGCGATGCCGAACCCTACAAGAGCTTCCAGCATCTGATGCGCTTCGGGGGTGACGGCAAAGGAGGAGAGCACCAGCCCCGCCGCGTAGGTCACCGCGCCGAGGATGATCGCAAGCCGGTCCCCGAAGCGTTCCGCGAAAGCCCCGAACAGCGGCTGCCCGATGCCCCAGGCGAGGTTCTGAATCGCGATGGCAAGCGAAAATTCCGCCCGCGGCCAATTGAACTCCTCCGCGATGGGGATCTGGAACACCCCAAAGCTTGCCCGGATGGCGAAGCTCATCAGGATGATGACGCAACCCGCGATCAGCACCGGGGTGAGGAGAGGGGCTGGTTTTTGCATGGCGCTAGATTGCGTGAGCGGCGGGCGGGGTCAAATCAGAACCTGTGATAGGGTCCGATCCGGGCCTTTTGCCGGGCGGGTCGGGTCTTTTCAAGACTGGCGGCACGCAGTATCGCAAGAAGCATGAGCCAGACCGTCACCGATATCTATCGCGCCCGCATCGACGAGGGCACGCTGAAACCCGACCCTGCGCAGGCGCTGGCGGTCGAGAAGCTGGACGCGGTGCGCGCCCGGATGGAAGCGCGCAAGCCCGCGCGCCGCTCCGGTCTGCGCGGATTGTTCGGGGGCGGCAGCACGCCCGAGCCGGTGACCGGGCTTTACCTGTGGGGCGGGGTCGGGCGCGGCAAGTCGATGTTGATGGACCTGTTCGTGGATGCCATTCCCGGCACTCGCAAACGGCGCGTGCATTTCCACGCCTTCATGCAGGAAATCCACACCGCCATGCACGAGGCGCGCAAACGCGGTGTCGATGACGCGATCAAGCCGGCGGCGGAGGCCGTGGCCGCCGAGGTCGATTTGCTGGCGTTCGATGAAATGCAGATTACCGACATTACCGACGCGATGATCGTGGGGCGGCTCTTCGAGCAGCTTTTCGCTGCGGGGGTGGTGATTGTCACGACCTCCAACCGGGTGCCGGACGATCTGTATAAAAACGGGCTGAACCGGCAGCTTTTCGTGCCGTTCATCGATCTGCTGAAGCAGCGGATGGAGGTGCATGAACTGGGGTCCGAAAACGATTATCGGCAGAACCGGCTGGCCGGGGAACAGGTCTGGTTCACCCCCGTCAACGCCGAGACCCGCGCCAGAATGGATGCGATCTGGACCGATCTGACTGGCGGTGACGCCGAACCGCTGTTGCTGCAGGTCAAGGGCCGCAAGGTGACGTTGCCCGCCTATCGCAACGGCTGCGGGCGCGCGCCGTTCTATGCGCTATGCGGGCAGCCTTTGGGCGCTGCGGATTATCTGGCGCTGGCGGAAGCGGTGAAGCTT
Source organism: Pacificitalea manganoxidans (assembly GCF_002504165.1). Lineage (GTDB taxonomy): Bacteria > Pseudomonadota > Alphaproteobacteria > Rhodobacterales > Rhodobacteraceae > Pacificitalea > Pacificitalea manganoxidans. The sequence goes on along the minus strand of NZ_CP021404.1, from coordinate 3,286,557 downwards.
CTGATGCTGGACGGTGTGCCGCGTCTGGGGCGGTCGAATTTCAACGAGGCCAAGCGCTTTGTCACCTTGATCGACGCGCTCTACGAGGCCCGCGTGCGGGTGATCTGCTCTGCCGCCGACCTGCCGGAATCACTCTATATCGAAGGCGAGGGCAGTTTCGAATTCGAGCGCACGGCCAGCCGCCTGCGGGAGATGCAGGACGCGGACTGGGGCAGCGGAGCGCCGGAGGCGCGCTGAGCGGGGAGGACCACGGCGGGGAAGACGCGCGCCGCTCAGTCGGTGCGGCGCCGCACCGGGCAGGCCGATGGTGCGCTGGGCCTCAGTCGAAGGTTCCCGATACACGGCCCAGCAGCATAAAGGCGCGGGCGGTGCGGGTTTCGGAGAGGTGGGCGATGTCTTCGTCGCTGGCGAACTGTTCGAAATTCGCAAAGGTCTTGTCGAACTTGCGCAGGAAGTGGTGGGCCGTGTCGCGGAAGATCGGATCTTGGCGCATGCGCCCGGCGGCGCGGGCCAGAGCCTCGCGATCACGCACGCCGCCAAGCGCCGCGATGGTGCGGCCACGTTCGCCTTGCGCGAAACGGCGCCAGATCTCGGGGCGCGCGCGGTCCGGGGTCAGATCATCCATGTAGACGCCATCTTCGGACAGGAGCGTCAGCGCGTCCTGAGCGGAGCGGATCAGGCCGGAACTGGCGTGATCCTTAAGCGCGCGGCGCAGGGCGCGAAACCCTGCGGCGTCGCGTTCGTCTTCGGGGAAGTTCAGCGCGCGGATGAAGTCATCGACCGAGATCGGCTCCCCCGTGCCTGCGGGCGCGCCTAGGGCAAGCGTCGCCTGACCGCCATCGCCGGAGCCCGCCGCGGGCGCAGGCGCGCGGGCGGAGGCAGGTGCCGCGCGCGGGGGGCGGGCGCTGGCGGCAGGCGCGGTGCGCTGGGCGTTGCCTGAGTTGCCGGAGGGCGCGGTGAACCCGGCGCGGGGAGAGCCCGACGCGGCGAGCGCCTGCAATCCCTGTTCCAATTGCGCCTGCGCGGCGGCGATGGCGTCCAGTTTGCGCTCCAGCGTGGCGGCGCGTTCGTCCTCGGCGGTGGCGGTGGCGGCGGCGTGGGCGGCAGTGTCGATTGCGGGGCGGGGCGCGGGGGCATCCCCGGCGCGCATCTGGGCCAGAGTGTCGATTGCCTTTTGCAGGCGGGCGCTTTCGGCGCGCATCATGCGTGCGCTGCGGGCCGCCCCGGCGCCGATCCAGATCACCGCCACCGGCATGAACACCGCCAGCAGCATCATCGCAAAGGTCATGGGCGTGCCGCCCGCGCTACCCGTGCCGGGCACCAGCACGAAAAACGCGACCGACAGGCTCAGCCACAGCACCGACAGCAGGATGGCCAGCAGATCGGCGGGGCCTTCGGACGGTGCGGGGCGGGGGCGCGGCGCGGAGGCGGCGGCAGGGCGCGCGCCGCTGCCTGCCATGCCTGCAGCGGCGGGGCCCGGTGCCGGGTCCGCGGAATGCTCTGGGCCTCGGCTGGCCATGATCAGATATACTTGATGGTGAGGATCTCGTAGCTCTTGTCACCGCCGGGGGTGCGCACCTCGACGCTGTCGCCCTCCTCCTTGCCGATCAGGGCGCGGGCGATGGGCGATTTGATGTTGAGCAGACCGCGTTCCAGATCGGCTTCGGGCTCGCCCACGATCTGGTAGGTTTTCTCGGCATCGGTGTCTTCGTCCACGATGGTGACGGTGGCGCCGAATTTGATCGGGCCGCTCAGCTTCGAAGTGTCGATGACGTCGGCGCGCGACAGGGTGCCTTCGAGTTCCTTGATCCGACCCTCGATGAAGCTCTGCTTTTCGCGGGCGGAGTGGTATTCGGCGTTTTCCGACAGGTCGCCGTGCTCGCGTGCCTCGGCAATCGCCTTGATGATCGCGGGGCGTTCAACGGATTTCAGCTTCTTGAGTTCTTCGTCCAGCGCGGCGGCACCGGCGCGGGTCATCGGAATCTTTTCCATGCAGGGCCTCGGGGGCAAAAGTTACAAGAGTTCGCCCGTTTAATTCAATCCGGACGGGTAAAGTCAAGCCTCGCTGCCGGTGGGGCCGGGGGATCGGCGGGGTGCCGTCGGCGCAGGGTCGCGCAGGGGGAGTGTGCGGCGGTCAGGGGCCGGGACACTGCGCGGGGCACGGTGCGAACGGGCTGTGACGTGACGACGAAATCGACAAACGGGGCACTTCATGCGCAACAATCTTGCGCGCATGAGGGAAAATCATCGGGCCGTCCAATTGACGTTCTGTCAATTCGTCCGCTACGCAAGTCTCAAACCCCCGCGCAGGGGCGGGTGCCTGATACAACAAGGGAAACAACGATGGCCGAGATCGAACGCGAATCCATGGATTACGACGTCGTGATCGTAGGGGCGGGGCCGGCCGGGCTCTCTGCTGCGATCCGTCTCAAGCAACTCGACCCCGATCTGGAAGTGGTGGTGCTTGAAAAAGGATCGGAGGTCGGCGCGCATATCCTGTCAGGCGCGGTGCTGGACCCCTGCGGGCTGGATGCGCTGATCCCCGACTGGAAGGAGAAGGGCGCGCCGCTCAACGTGCCGGTCAAGACCGACAATTTCTACATTCTGGGTGAGGCGGGCAAGGTGCGCGTGCCGAACTGGCCGATGCCGCCCTTGATGAAGAACCACGGCAATTACATCGTTTCGATGGGCAATGTCTGCCGCTGGATGGCGGAGCAGGCGGAGGCGCTGGGCGTCGAGGTCTTCCCCGGCATGTCCTGTTCCGAACTGGTCTATGACGGCGACACCGTGACCGGCGTGATCGCAGGTGAGTTTGGGCGGCAGGCGGACGGCACGCCGGGGCCGGGCTATGAGCCGGGCATGGTGCTGAACGGCAAATATGTGTTGCTGGCCGAAGGCGTCCGCGGATCGCTGTCCAAGCAGGTCATCGCGAAATACGATCTGGCGGAGGGCAAGGAGCCGCAGAAATACGGGCTTGGCATGAAGGAGATCTGGGAGATCGACCCGGCCAAGCACCGCGAAGGCACGGTGACGCATACGATGGGCTGGCCGCTGGGCAGCAATGCGGGCGGCGGCTCGTTCATCTACCACGCCGAAAACAATCAGGTGTTTATCGGCTTCGTCGTGCATCTGAACTACGAAAACCCGCACCTGTTTCCCTACATGGAATTTCAGCGGCTGAAGCACCATCCGGAGGTGGCCGAGCTGTTGGAAGGCGGCAAGCGCGTGGCCTATGGCGCGCGGGCGATTTCCGAAGGCGGCTGGCAATCGATCCCCAAGGTGGTGTTCCCGGGCGGGGCGCTGCTGGGCTGTTCGGCGGGGCTGGTGAACGTGCCGCGCATCAAGGGCAACCACAACGCCATGCTGTCGGGCAAGGCCGCCGCCGAGGCCGCGCATGCGGCAATCGCTGCCGGGCGTCAGCGGGACGAGCTGACCGAATACGAGGACGATCTGCGCAGCGGTCCTATCGCGAAGGACTTGAAGAAAGTGCGCAACGTGAAGCCGCTTTGGTCGAAATACGGCCTGTCGGCGAGCCTGACGCTGGGCGGGTTCGACATGTGGACCAACACGCTGGGCTTTTCGCTGCTGGGCACGGTCGGCCACGGTAAATCCGACGCCGCCGCCACCGGCAAGGCCGAGGATTTCGCGCCGATCGCGTATCCCAAGCCCGATGGCAAGCTAAGCTTTGACCGGCTGACCAATGTCAGTTTCTCGATGACCAATCACGAGGAAAGCCAGCCCTGCCATCTGAAGCTGAAGGACCCCGAGCTGCCGGTGCGCGTCAATCTGCCGGTCTATGGCGGACCGTCGGCGCGCTATTGCCCGGCGGGGGTTTACGAATTCGTGGGCGAGGGCGCGGAGACGAAGTTTCAGATCAATTTCCAGAACTGCGTCCACTGCAAGACCTGCGATATCAAAGACCCCGAGCAAAACATCAACTGGACCGTGCCGCAGGGCGGCGATGGCCCGAACTACCCCAATATGTGACGGGCAGTGCCGCGCGATCAGGCGCGGCGCGGTCACTTTGGTGTCAGAATCCGCCCTTCCGGTCAGGTGATCGGGAGGGCGTATTGTTTTGCCAACCTCGCGGGTCTACCGTCAGGCAGTGTATTCGAGCAGTCACAGAAAGGCAGCCGCCCATGCCGTGTTCCCGCACCCTGTCCCGTCTCCGATCTTCCGTGTTGTCCGCAGCGGCGGTGTCCACGCTTGTGATGGCGGTCGGGTTGGTTGTGCCGCCGGGCGGTGGCGCACAGGCACAGACGGCCCCGGCGGGCGACGCGCTGGCCCAGACCCGCAGCGACGTGCAGGTCGACGCCGAGGTTCTGGCACAGGCGCAGGCCGCTGCGCGGGCCGATGCCATGCGCGCTGGCACTGCTGGACTGGCGGGGGCCTATCTCGCGGCGCGGAATGCGAGCGGTCATAACGACTACGCCGCCGCTGCGCGCTACTACGCGCAGGCGCTGGAATTGGACCCCGGCAATCCGCTGCTGCTGGAAAGCGCGATCCTTGCCTATGCCGGCATGGGCAAGATCGAGCGCGCCGTGCCTGTGGCCACCGATCTGGTGGAGCTGGGACTGGACAGCCAGATCGCCAACATGATCCTGCTGGCCGATGATCTGGGCGCGGGCCGGTTCGAGCAGGCGCTCGACGCGCTGCGTGGCGACCGGAGTGTCGGCCCGCTGGTCGATGGGCTGTCGCAGGCATGGCTGGAGGTGGCACTTGGCGATCTCGATGCCGCGATGGAGGCGTTTGACGCCAGCACGCGCAGCACCGGGCTCGATGCCTTTGGCGCCTATCACAAAGGGCTGGCACAGGCGGTCGAGGGAAATTTCGAAGCCGCCGACGCCATCCTCTCGGGCGACGAGGGCGCCGCGCCGCCCCTGACCCGGCGCGGGGTCATCGCGCATGTGCAGGTGTTGAGCCAACTGGGCCGCAATGACGAGGCCATCGCTCTCATCGCAGAGAGTTTCGGCCCCGACATGGACCCGGGCATAGGCCAGATGCTGGCCAAGCTGGAGGCGGGCGAGACATTGCCCTTCGATCTTCTGCGGGACGGCGAGGACGGTCTGGCAGAGGTGTTTTATTCGGTGGCGAGCGCGCTCCGAGGTGAGGCGTCTGACAGCTATACCCTGCTGTATTCCCGCGTGGCGGAGCATCTGCGCGCCAATTTCACCGATGCTTATCTGCTGACCGGCGCGTTGCTGGATGCGCAGGACCGGCACGATCTGGCGATCAATGCCTATGCCCGCGTGTCGCCCACCGATCCCTCTTATCATATCGCCGAGATCGGGCGCGCCGAAGCGCTGCGCGCGGGCGGTGATCCTGACGGGGCTATCGCGGTTCTGCGGCAACTGGCGCTGACCCGACCCGACTTGACGTCGGTGCATATCACCTTGGGCGATATGCTGCGGTCCGAGGAACGCTACGCCGATGCGGTGACAAGCTATGACCGCGCCATTGATCTGCTGGACCAGCCCGAACCCGGTCATTGGATCGTGTTCTATGCCCGTGGCATCGCCAATGAGCGCACGGGCCATTGGCCGCAGGCCGAGGCCGATCTGCGCCGCGCGCTGGAGCTGAACCCCGGTCAGCCGCAGGTGCAGAACTACCTTGGCTATTCCTTCCTAGAGAAGGGCGACAACATCGAAGAGGCGATGGAGCTGATCGAGCAGGCTGTCGCCGCGCGGCCGGATGATGGCTACATTACCGATAGCCTTGGTTGGGGTCTTTATCTGCTGGGTGATTACGATCAGGCCATTGGCCTGATGGAGCGCGCGGCGGAGCTGATGCCCGTCGATCCCATCGTCAATGACCATCTGGGCGATGTGCTGTGGGCCGTGGGGCGCAAGACCGAGGCAGAATTCCAGTGGCATCGTGCCCTGTCCTTCGACCCCGAACCCGAGGACGCAACCCGCATCCGGCGCAAGCTGGAGGTCGGTCTGGACGCTGTTCTGGCCGAGGAAGGCGAAGAGCCCCTGAGCACCGCGCAGCGCGCCGACTGAGCCTCGCGATCAGATGACGGCCACGGCGACCGGCTTTGCTCCGGCAAAGATCAATCTTGCGCTGCATGTCACCGGACGGCGGGCGGACGGGTATCACCTGCTCGACAGTCTGGTGGTGTTCGGCCGCGCCGGGGACCGGCTGGACCTGCGCGCGGCGCCGGAGCTGAGCCTTGGAGTCGAGGGACCGTTCGCGGATCGCATCCCCGCCGGGGCGGAGAACCTTGTGCTGCGCGCGATGGAGGTCATGCGCCGCGAGACGGGCGCGCAGGGGCAGGGGGCCAGCGTGACGCTGACCAAACGGCTGCCGCCCGGCTCCGGCATTGGCGGCGGGTCCAGCGACGCCGCCGCCGCATTGCGCGGGTTGGCCCAGCTTTGGGATATGGACCTGCCCGGGCCGAAGGCGCTGCTGGCGCTGGGGGCCGACGTGCCCGTGTGCATGGACCCCCGCCCCCAGCGGATGCGCGGTGTCGGCGAACGGCTGAACCCTGTGACGGGTCTGCCCGATCTGCCGCTGCTGCTGGTCAATCCCGGCGTGCCAGTCGCGACCCCTGCCGTGTTCAAGGCGCTGACCGAGCGCGACGGCGCGCCGATGGAGCCGCTGCCGGACGCGCTCGATCTGCCAAGGTTCGTGGAGTGGCTCGCCCGTCAGCGCAACGATCTGCAACCGCCCGCGATGGCGTTGGTGCCCGAGATCGGCACTGTGCTGGCCCGGATGGAGGCAAGCGCAGGGTGTCTTCTGGCGCGGATGTCAGGCTCCGGCGCGACCTGCTTTGCGATCTATCGCGATACTGACATGCGCGATGCAGCCGCGGCGGAGATACGCGCCGCCGCGCCGCCTGCGTGGTGGGTGGCCGAGGCGTAGCGCCGCGCGTGGCGCCCGCCCCGGAGCCGGTGGTTTAGACCGGGTAGAAGCTGTCCATTTCGCTGTCGTAGCTTTCCAGACGGCCTTCGCCGATGTCGAACCACATGCCGTGCAGGGTCAGGGTCTCTTCGGCCATCGCCTTTTCGACGAAGGGGAACTTCGCAAGGTTTTCAAGCGACACGATCACCGATTGCTGTTCCAGCGCGGTCAGCCGTGCGCCGCGATCCTCGACGGTCGAAACCCGCTCGTAGCCGGGGCGCAGGATGTCGAGCCAACGCCCGATGAAGCTGGTTTTCTGCTCGAACTCGGGCGCATCGCCCGCGCACATGTCATGGCACCCCTTTACGCCGCCGCAATCGGAATGTGCGACGATGATGATATGCGCGACTTTCAGGAAATTGACGGCGTATTCGATGGCCGCCGAGGTGCCGTGCTTCTCGCCATCGGGCTCGAACGGAGGAATCAGGTTGGCGATGTTGCGATGCAGAAAGATGTCGCCGGTGGTCGCGCCCAGCACCGCGGGGATGTCGACCCGGCTGTCACAGCAGGCGATGACCATGAAACGCGGGCGCTGGCCATCTTCGGCCAAACGGCGGTGCCAGCTCTTGTTTTCCGCATAGGTCGTGGCGCGCCAGCCATGGTAGCGGTTCACAAGATAGGATGGCAGGGGTTTGGCGATGGTCATCAGGCGGCTCCTGTCTGCTGCATCCGGGGCGGATGCCCGGACCGTAACGGCGTTGTTCTGCGACAGATTTATCCGAAATTGGCCGGAAAGCCAGCCACCGAAACTTACGCTTTGTTCAGGCTTTCGCGGCAGGTTGGCCCTGACCGTGGGGGCGGTGACAATGTGGTGGTGAATGATGAACGTTGCGAGAATGGACTTGGAGGAGCCTGTTGGGCTCGATCCCGACCGGCTGGGGGTGCTTTACGCCCAGCTGGGAAATGCAGGCGCGGTGGAGGTCATGTGCCGCGCGATGGATGCGCTGGCCGGGCGGCTTGCGGAGCTGGATGGATTGCAGGCGCGCGGAGATCTGCGTGCCATTGCCAAGCTGGCGCATAGCCTGATCGGCATCGCGGATCAGATCGGCATGGCGGCGGTGGCGCGTGTGGCGGGGGATGTTACGGCCTGTGCCCGGTCCGGTGACGCGGTGGCCCTTGCAGCGACCCTGTCGCGGCTGCATCGGCAGGCGGACGGGGCGCTGACCGCGCTTTGGCAGGATGTGCCGCTGAACGCCTGAAGGTCTGAACGGCCATGCGCGCAAGACGGCATGCGCGCGAGACGGGCGGTGCAGTTGCGACGCGCGGGGTGCCGGGCAAGCGCGGGTGGCCGGGGCACGCGAGGGTGGCGTGTGGTGCGGGCACCTTGGCAGCGGCGGCGGCGGGTGGCCCCCTTGCAGGTGCCTGCGGGTGCGATAGGGTCTGGCGCGAACGGGCGGCCTGCGCGCTGCCCTGCCCCTGACCCACGGCCGGAGCCTGCCCATGCCCCTGACATTTGTGATCGCGGATGACGCCACGATTCCGCTGCACCTGCTGACCCCCGAGGATCTGGACGCGTGGTGCGCGGCCCAAGATGCCAGCGTCGGCGACTGGATCGCGCGGCATGGTTTTACTGCTGCGGCGGGAGAGGCGCTGCTCTGCCCTGCTTCGGGCGGGCCTGTCGCTGTCGCAGGGTGGGGAAGCCCGGCGCAACGGGTGCGCGGACGCTTCCATCTGGCGCGGGCGGCGCAGGCGCTGCCTGCGGGCAGCTACGCGCTCCAATCGGGCGCGGTGGTCGATGCGTTGGCGCCCGAGCAACTGTCGGCGGAGGCGCTGGGCTGGCTGCTGGGCGGATACGGGTTTGACCGCTACCGGGCACAGACGGTGCCGCAGGCGCGGCTGGTGGCGCCCGAAGGTGTCGATGCCGCACGGCTGGAGGCGATCGCGGCGGGCGAGGCACTGACCCGCGATCTGATCAACACCCCTGCCGCCGATATGGGGCCGGAGGCATTGGAGGCTGCGGCCCGCGCGCTGGCAACAGAATTCGGCGCGGCGATTGAGGCGACGGTCGGCGGGGATCTGTTGGAGCGGAACTTCCCCATGATCCACGCCGTGGGCCGGGCTGCGGCACAGGCACCCCGGCTGCTGGATCTGCGCTGGGGCACGGCGGGGCCGAAGCTGACGCTGGTGGGCAAAGGCGTGTGTTTCGACACGGGCGGTCTGAACCTGAAATCGGGCGCCTCGATGGGCCTGATGAAAAAGGACATGGGCGGCGCGGCGGCGGTGCTGGGACTGGCGCGGATGATCATGGCGCTGAACCTGCCGCTGCAATTGCGGGTGCTGGTGCCTGCGGTTGAAAATTCGGTCTCTGCCAACAGCTTCCGCCCGCAGGATATCCTGACCTCGCGCAAGGGGCTGACGGTCGAGATCAACAATACCGATGCCGAGGGGCGTCTTGTGCTGGCCGATGCGCTGGCCTTGGCCGATGAGGAACGGCCCGACCTGCTAATTTCGATGGCGACGCTGACCGGCGCGGCGCGGGTCGCGGTGGGGCCGGATCTGTCGCCCTATTTCACCGGGGACGAGATGCTGGCGGCCGCGCTGGAAAGCGGCGCGGTCGCGGCTGCTGACCCGGTCTGGCGCATGCCTTTCCATGACCCCTATGAGACGATGATCGAACCGGGAATCGCCGATCTGGACAACGCGCCGAAGGGTGGGTTTGCGGGCGCGATCACGGCGGCGCTGTTTCTGCGCCGCTTCGTCACCGACAGCCCCAGCTACACCCATTTCGACATCTATGGCTGGAACCCCACCGCCGCGCCGGGCCGGACCAAGGGCGGTGCGGGCATGGCGACCCGCGCGCTGTTGGAGGCGCTGCCGCAGGTGTTGTCGCTGTGAGTGCGCCCGCTATCCCCACCGATCGTCGCCTGCTGCCTGCCAATGGTCGCGTTGCGGCGACATGGCTTGATGGGCATGTCACCTCCGACAGGTTTGTCGAAGGCACGCCCGCGCGCGTGGCCCGGCCTGTGCTAGACCTCTGTGCAGCGCCGGAGGACGCGCGCGCGCGTCAGATGCTGCGGGGCGAGGCGGTAACGGTGTATGAAACGCGCGAAGGCTGGTGTTTCGTGCAGCGGGCATGTGATGGCTATGTCGGCTATGTGTCGCAGGACGCGCTGGGCACGGGCGAGCCGCCCACACACCGGGTCGCGACCCCTGCGACGCATCTCTACCCTGCCCCCGACATGAAGCGCCGCGAACTGGCATGGCTGTCCTTTGGCAGTCAGTTGCGGGTGGTGTCGGCCTCGGGCGATTTCTACGAACTGGACGATGGCAGTTTCGTGCCGCGTCCGCATCTGCGTCCGATCAACCGCCCGTTCCGCGATCCGGTCACGGTAGCGCAACTGCATTTTGGCGTGCCCTATCTGTGGGGCGGCAATTCGACCGCCGGTATCGATTGTTCGGGGTTGGTGCAGGCGGCGCTGTTGGCGGCGGGGCTGGACTGTCCGGGCGACAGCGATCAGCAGGCGGCCACGCTGGGGGCATTGCTGGCGGAGGACGCGCCGCTGCGTCGGGGCGATTTGCTGTTCTGGAAAGGCCATGTGGCAATGGCGGTGGATGGCGAGATCCTGATCCACGCCAATGCGCATCATATGGGCGTGGCCTATGAGCCGGTCGCTGAAGCAGTGGAACGGATCGCGGCGGCGGGCGACGGCCCGGTGACCGCGCGTCGGCGGCTCTGACCGCCGCGTTTGCATTTGCGTCGTGGTGTATGCCGGGGGCGTAAGGAAAAGGGGCCGCCGGGGTGGGCGATCCTATTCGACGACGCGGATCAGCTTACGCTCCAGCACCCGCAGCACGGCTTTCAGGTCATGGCCGCGTTTGAGGATTTGGCCATCCATGCCGATCACCGCATACATCCCCTGCTTCAGCCGAAGCCGGGGGCGTTTCTCGATCCGGTAGAGCGGCTGTTCGGCGGTGCGGCGGAAGATGGAGAACACCGCGACGTCGCGCAGGTTCGAAATGCCGTAATCGCGCCATTCGCCCGCCGCCACCATGCGCCCGTATAGTCCGAGGATCAGGCCCAGTTCAGTGCGATGGAACGCCACCTGTTCCGGGGGGCGCTGATTGGGGAAGGGAGAGGGCGGTTGCAGGTTCATTCCTGACAATCTGCGTCTCTGCCCGGCCCAAATCAAGTGCGGCGGGCGTCAGGAGCCCGCGCCGAGCGTGCTTTCTGGCGGCCAAGGGCGTTCCGCTTCGGCGGCGATCCATGCGCGAACCCAGTCGGGCAGGGTCGGGATGGCCGTGTCTTCGCCCAGTTCGTCTAGCATCGCGGCGCGCAATTCGGCGGTGGGAACCATGCCGCCTTTTCGGATCACCGCGCCCCGGTAAAGCCCTTGGCCCAGACAGGTGCCGTCCTTCCACATCGATTGGTCGAGATAGATGAACCGGTCGTCCATCCCGATCAGGCGAGAGCGCATTTCAAAGCGCATGAACATCGTGATCCGCTTGCGATACCGCATCGACACACCTGCCACGGTCAGACCCCAGCGATGGCGCCGCAGCATACCGACAAGTCCGGTCCGGGTCGCCAGCGGGATGCGGCCCAGATCGTAAAGCGTCAGCGTGCGTCCGTTGTTCAACTCCCACCACGGGTCCAGATCCCATGGCATGCAGTAGTGATGCGACACATGGGTGCCGCCTAGCGGCAGCGTGGGCATTTGGCGGGCGCGCAGGCTGTGCCACGCAAGGCGGATCAGGGGATACATCGGCATGGTCCTTTTGCGCCGCAGTTCCGCAGGTTCGCGGCCCTGCCGCAACCCCGGACGCTGCGGCAGAGCGGCGCGGCCCTCCGCAGCGGCCCTCCGCGACAGGGCACTCGCGCTGTGGCGACAGTTGCGCCCGAAGGACCGAGCGCTTACCTGTCGTGCGGACCCGACCTAGCGAAAGACGAGACCCGTTCGATGATCATGATCTACCAACTGCTGATGCTGCTGCTCAACGTGGCGTTCTTCATCATGCTGGCGCATGTGATCATGAGCTGGTTGCTCAATTTCAACGTGCTGAATTATCGTCAGTCAGTCGTGATGTCGATCTGGGACGGGCTGAATAAGCTGCTGGAGCCGGTCTATCGCCCGATCCGCCGCATCCTGCCCGACACCGGACCGCTGGATCTGGCGCCGCTGATCGCGTTTTTGATCGTGATCGCGCTGCGCGACATCATCCTGCCCGGCATCTTCTTTCGTTAAGCACCGCGTGTAAGTGCCGCGGCGGCTCCGGCCCGGGGGAGCGGTTGTTCCCCGGCAGGGGCTGTGGGAGATTGCAGCCTGATTTCGCAACCGAGGCACCCCAACCATGACGCAGCAGGCCACGGCATCCCCGGCCCCCGGAACCGAGACGGACCCGTCCCGGCTGTTGCGCCAGATCTTTGGCTTTGACGGGTTCCGCCCCGGTCAGGAAGAGATCGTCGAAGCGGTGACCGCAGGCCGCAATACGCTGGCCATCATGCCCACGGGCGGCGGCAAATCCCTGTGCTTCCAGCTGCCCGCCCTGTGCCGCGAGGGCGTGACTGTCGTGATTTCGCCCTTGATCGCCCTGATGCGCGATCAGGTGCGGGGCCTGCGCGAGGCGGGCGTGGCAGCAGGGGCGCTGACCTCTGGCAATACCGACGAGGAAACGGCAGAGGTCTTTGCCGCGCTCGACGCGGGCGCGCTGAAGTTGCTGTATATGGCGCCGGAGCGGCTGGCCGCGGCGGGGGCGGTGAATATGCTGCGCCGTATCGGGGTGTCGCTGATCGCCGTGGACGAGGCGCATTGCGTCAGCCAATGGGGCCATGACTTCCGCCCCGATTACCTGCGTATCGGCGAATTGCGCCGGGATCTGAACGTGCCGCTCGCGGCCTTCACCGCCACGGCGGATGAGGAAACCCGCGCCGAGATCGTCACCCGGCTGTTTGACGGGGAGCAGCCGCAATCGTTTCTGCGTGGCTTTGACCGGCCCAATATCCATCTGGCGTTTACCGCCAAGGATCAGCCACGGCGGCAGATCCTCGACTTTGCCGCTGCGCGCAAGGGCCGGTCAGGCATCGTCTATTGCGGCACCCGCGCCAAGACCGAGGGTCTGGCCCGTGCGCTGGAGGAGGCCGGGCACAGTGCGGCGGCCTATCACGGCGGCATGGAGCCCGATCAGCGCCGCATGGTGGAGGCGCGGTTTCAGTCCGAGGATGGCTTGATCGTCGTCGCCACCGTTGCCTTCGGCATGGGGGTCGACAAGCCTGACATCCGCTGGGTCGCCCATGCCGATCTGCCCAAATCCATCGAAGCCTATTATCAGGAGATCGGCCGCGCGGGCCGTGATGGCGCGCCGGCGGAGACGCTGACGCTATACGGGCCGGACGACATTCGCCTGCGCCGGTCCCAGATCGACGAAAGCCTCGCCCCGCCGGAGCGGCGGATGGCCGATCACGGGCGGCTCAATGCATTGCTGGGGCTGGCGGAGGCGCTGGGCTGTCGGCGGCAGAAGCTGCTCGGTTATTTCGGCGAGGACAGCACGCCCTGCGGCTATTGCGACCATTGCGACCGCCCACCGGAGACATTCGACGGCACGCAGGCGGTGCGCATGGCGCTGTCGGCGATCCTGCGGACGGGCGAATATTTCGGCTCCGGTCACCTGATCGACATTCTACTGGGCACCGAGACCGACAAGGTGCGCGCGCGGGGGCATGAAGCCTTGCCGACCTTTGGTGTCGGGCAGGAGTGGGACCGGCGGCAGTGGCAGGCGATCTTCCGGCAGATGATGGGTCTGGATCTGGTGCGGCCGGACCGGGAGCGGCACGGCGCGCTGCGGATGACCGACTCTGCGCGTCCCGTGCTGCGCGATGAGGAAAAGGTGACCCTGCGCCGTGATACGCTGACCCGCTCGCGGGACCGGCGACCTGCGGTCAAGGCGCTGGTGTCGGAGGAGGACGCGCCGCTGATGTCGGCGCTGAAGGCCAAACGCCGCGCGCTGGCGGAGGCGGGATCAGTCCCGGCTTATATGGTCTTCACCGATCGCACGCTGATCGAGATGGCCGAAACCCGGCCCGCCACGCTGGATGACATGGCGCGGATCGGCGGTGTCGGGGCCAAGAAGCTGGAACGCTACGGCGCGGAGTTTCTGGCCATTATCGCGGGCGAGGCGGCTGCGGACGAACGGGTTCATCCGGCGCGGCGGGCGCTGGCGGGGCGGGACGCCGGGGCGCTTTATGACCGGTTGCAGGCTGCCGGGCGCGATCTGGTGCGTGGCCCCGATGGCACCGATAAGCCGATGTCACTAAACGCCACCACCCTGCGGCAAGTGGCCGAACGGCGTCCGGCCACACTGGCCGAGATGGAGCGTATGCTGGGTGCGGCGCGGGCCGAACGGTTTGGTCCCGCCTTTCTGGATGTGCTGGCGGAGGGCTGAGCATGGGGTTTGCGCAAGGGCTCGTTCTGGCGCTTCTGGGCGTGCTGTTCGCGGCATGGGGCATGTTGGCGTTTCGTATCCTGCTGCGGCTGGCGGCCCGGGCACGGGAGGCATCAGACGGTGTGCCGGGGCCATCGACGCAACTGGCGGTGTGGAACGGGTGGCTGCGCGACCCTGCCGATCGTCGGGCGCGTCGGGGCTTTCTGGCGGTGAGCGTGGCGTTGTTCGCGGCAATCGCGCTTGCGGTCTGGGTGATGGCACCGGCGGCAGGCTAGGCGGCGCGCCCTGTCCCACGAAACCGCCATCGGCCCGTGCGCGCGCCCTTGGAGAACCGCAGCCGATGACATATATGACCCCGTCATGGCCAAAGAGAAATCAAATCCCAATTACAAGGTGATCGCCGAGAACCGGCGGGCGCGGTATGACTATGCGATTGAGGATGACCTCGAATGCGGGATCATCCTGACCGGCTCGGAGGTGAAGTCCCTGCGCGAGCATTCCGCCAACGTGGCTGAAAGCTACGCCGAGGTGCATGACGGCGAACTGTGGTTGGTGAATTCCTACATCGCCCCCTATGACCGGGCGATGTTTGGCCACGATGAGAAACGTCGGCGCAAGCTGTTGGTGTCGCGCAAGGAACTGGCGCGGCTGTGGTCCGACACCCAGCGCAAAGGCATGACGCTGGTGCCGCTGGTGCTGTATTTCAACCATCGCGGCATGGCCAAGCTGAAGATCGGCATCGCCAAGGGTAAAAAGGTCGCCGACAAACGCGCGACCGAGGCCAAGCGCGATTGGCAGCGTCAGAAAGCCCGCCTGCTGCGCGACGCACGCTGAACCGCGCCTTGCAGCGGCACGGCGCTTGCGCAGGTGGTGCGGGGTGCGCGGGCTTGTCACATTGGCGTTTGGGGTCTAATCCCGACGTGATCCGCCGACAGCACCGTCACAGCCTCGGAGTGCCCTGATGCCGCATAGCGACCCCCGGACCCTGGTTTCGACCCAGTGGCTGGCCGACCATCTGAAAACCCCCGATCTGCGCGTGATCGACGCGTCATGGTATTTGCCGGACGCGGGGCGCGATGCGAAGGCCGAATATGCGGCGGGACATATCCCCGGCGCGCGGTTCTTCGATATCGATGAGATTTCCGACCAGCGTTCTGAGTTGCCGCATATGGCGCCGCCGCCGGAGAAGTTCATCTCGCGCCTGCGCGCGATGGGCGTGGGCGACGGGCATCAGGTGGTGATCTACGATGGCGCCGGTCTGTTTTCCGCCGCGCGGGTGTGGTGGCTGTTTCGCCTGATGGGCAAGACCGATGTCGCGGTGCTCGATGGCGGCTTGCCGAAATGGAAGGCCGAGGGCCGGGAGATCGAGGACATGCCGCCGGTGATCCGCGACCGGCACATGACGGTGCAGCGGCAGGCCGACCGGGTCAAAGACGTGACGCAGGTCGCCGCCGGGCTGAAGCTGGGCGAATGGCAGGTGGTCGATGCGCGCTCCCCCGCGCGGTTTCGGGGCGAATTGCCCGAGCCGCGCCCCGGCCTACGCGCAGGCCACATCCCCGGATCACGCAATGTGCATTATGCCAGCTTGCTCAACGATGACGGCACCATGAAGGCCCCCGATGCGCTGCGCCGGATTTTCGAGGCTGCGGGCGTCGATCCGATGGCGCCGGTGATTACCAGCTGCGGCTCCGGCGTGACGGCGGCGATCCTGTCGTTGGCTCTTGAGCGGATCGGCAATCCCCGCCACGCGCTATACGATGGATCGTGGGCGGAATGGGGCATGTTCGGCGACCTGAAGGTCGCGACCGGCGACGCCTGATGCTGGGCCAGTTGCCGGAGAGGGCGCCCGACAAGATCCTGAATATCATGCGGCTTTTCGCCGAGGATACGCGCCCCGGCAAGATCGACCTCGGCGTCGGCGTGTTCCGCGACGCAGCAGGCCGGACCCCTGTCATGGCGGTGGTAAAGACAGCCGAGGCACGGCTGTTGGAACGTCAGCAGACGAAGGGCTATATCGCGCTGGCCGGTGATCCTGAATTTCACGCCGCCATGCGTGGGCTGGTGCTGGGCGCTGCGGTCGCGGCCGACCGGGTCGCTGCGCTGGCCACGCCGGGCGGCACGGGCGCGGTGCGCCAATGTTTCGAAGCCGCGCGGCTAGCCAATCCTGATGTGCGGGTGCTGCTTCCCGAGCCAAGCTGGCCGAACCATGCCTCGATCCTCGACACGATGGGGATCGCGTGGGCCAGTTACCGCTACTACGACGCCGCGACCGGGGGGCTGGATCGGGCCGGGATGCTGGAAGATCTGGCACGGACCGGGGTGGGGGATCTGGTGCTGTTGCATGGCTGTTGCCACAACCCCACCGGTGCCGATCCCCAGCCCGCCGACTGGGCCGAGATCGCGATGGTGCTTGGCCAGACGGGCGCGGTGCCGATGGTCGATATGGCCTATCAGGGCTTTGGCGATGGGTTGGAGGCAGATGCCGCCGGGCCGCGATTGCTGGCCGAAACCCTGCCCGAAATGCTGTTGGCGGTGAGCGGATCGAAGAATTTCGGATTGTATCGCGAACGGGTCGGCATGGCTCTGGCGGTTTGTGCGACCCCGGCAGAGGCCACCCGCGCACAGGCGTTGCTGGCGTGGCTGAACCGGCAGGCCTATGCCTTTCCGCCCGATCACGGGGCGCGGCTGGTCACAGACATTCTGACCGATCCCGATCTGCGCACGAGCTGGACGACGGAACTGTCCGCCATGCGGGAGTTGATGAACGGCAATCGCCGGGCGCTGGCGCAGGCATTGCAGGCGGAAAGCGGCTCGGACCGGTTTGGCTTCATCGCCGGACAGCGCGGAATGTTTTCGCTGATCGGCGCGGACCCTGCGCAGGTGGCTGCGATGCGGGATGAGGACGCGCTGTATATGATCGGAGACGGGCGCATCAATCTGGCGGGACTCACGCCCGAGACCATCCCCCGCGCCGCCCGGATCATCGCCCGGCATCTGCGCTAGGCTGCGACGCCTGCGCGAGGCAACGCCGCCCTACGGCCCGCCGCATTCATCCCATCGGCACGAAAAGGCCCCGGATGTTGCCATCCGGGGCCTTTCCAATTTCTAAGGGTGATCGGAAGGGATCAGCCTTTGGAGAACTCGGGGTAGGCTTCCATGCCCAGTTCCGCCATGTCGAGGCCGGCGATTTCGGTCTCGGCATCCACACGCAGGCCCATGACCAGCTTCAGGATGAACCAGACGATTGCGGACACGACGATCACGAAGGCTGCGACGATCAGGATCGAGATGATCTGCGTGACGTAGGAGCCATCAGGGTTGGTCAGCGGCACGATGAAGGTGCCCCAGATACCAGCCATCAGGTGAACCGGGATGGCACCCACGGCGTCGTCGATCTTCAGCTTGTCGAGGAACGGCACGCCGAACACCACGATCACGCCGCCGATCATGCCGATGATGGTCGCCCAGCCAAGGGTCGGGGTCAGCGGTTCTGCGGTGATCGACACCAGACCGGCCAGACAGCCGTTCAGCACCATGGTGAGGTCCGGCTTCTTGTAAAGAAGCTGGGTCAGGATCAGCGCGGTCAGACCGCCACCTGCTGCGGCAGCGTTGGTGTTGGCGAAGATACGGCTGACATCGGTCACGTCACCGATGGTGCCCATCGCCAGCTGCGAGCCACCGTTGAAGCCGAACCAGCCGAGCCACAGGATGAACGTGCCCAGCGTGGCAAGGGCAAGGTTGGAGCCCGGCATCGGGATGACGCGGCCGTCCTTGTATTTGCCCAGACGCGGCCCGAGGAACAGCGCGCCGACCAGAGCGGCCCAGCCACCCACGGAGTGCACGACGGTCGAACCGGCGAAGTCGAGGAAGCCCATCGCGTCAAGGAAGCCACCGCCCCATTTCCACGAAGCCTGCAGCGGGTAGATGAACGCGGTCAGGATGATCGTGAAGATCAGGAAGGGCCACAGCTTGATCCGCTCGGCCAGCGTGCCGGAGACGATCGACGCGGTGGTGGCGCAGAACATCAGCTGGAAGAAGTAGTCCGACGCGGTCGAGGCATAGGCGATATCGTCGGCACCTGCCGCATCGATGCCAACGCCTTCGAGCACGGCGACAGCCGGGAACAGCGCGGAGAAGTAGCCCTCGATCGCCCAGTCACCCAGCGGATACATCAGGTTGTAGCCGACGAGGTAGTAAAAGATGGAGGCCAGCGAAAACAGCGCGATGTTCTTGGTCAGCTGCATCGCCACGTTTTTGGAGCGGACAAGGCCGGCTTCCAGCATGGCAAAGCCTGCAGCCATCCAGAACACCAGAAAGCCACCGACGAGAAACAGGACGGAGGTCAGGATAAAGGCGGTCTGCTCGTCGGGCCCGCCCGCGGGCACGGCTTCGGCAGCGGCCTCGGCGGCCTCCTGCGCGTAGCCCAGTGCGGGCAGCAGGATCGCCGCCGTCAGGGCCGCGCTGGCCGGAATGAGTTTGCGAAAATTCATCTGTTCGTTTTCCCCTTAAATCCGTCGCTTAAAGCGCGTCGTCGTTGGTTTCGCCCGTCCGCACGCGCACCGCTTGGTTCACGTCGAGCACGAAGATCTTGCCGTCGCCGATCTTGTCGGTTTTGGCGGTGGTCTGGATGGTTTCGACCACCTGATCGGCCATCGCGGCGGAGACGACGATCTCCAGCTTGACCTTGGGGACGAAGTTCACGGCGTATTCGGCGCCACGATAGATTTCGGTGTGCCCGGACTGGGAGCCGAAGCCCTTGATCTCGGTCACCATCATCCCGCGCACGCCGATGGCGGTGAGCGCCTCGCGCACCTCCTCCAGCTTGAACGGCTTGATTGCTGCAATGATGAGTTTCACTTGAGCTCCCTTCCACTGTGCCGGGGGGCTCCCGGCGGGTTCACGCTGGAAGTGACACCTTATTAGGCATTTGCCCTTCAAGGAATCGTGGCCCAATGACGGGGCAGTTGGACTGCATTACTGCCCAAAAATTACACAATTTAATCGAATCGCCGCGCAATTGGGCGCTGTGAAAACTCCTCGGGTGACGCGGACGTGCTATCCACATTCCCGGTCGGAGCCGTTAATGTCCGGCCCGAAGCAGGTCAGGCAGAATAACCGGCAGGTTGCGAATTAATGAGCACGTCAGGCAGAAAAAAATCTCTCGTCGCCGAAAAGCGCAGCTTCGCGCAGGCCGCTCGGTCCAAGACCCGGCGCAAAGGCGGAAGCGGCTCGGGTTCCGGCGGGGGCAAGCGGCCCCGGCGCAGGGCCCCCGCACGTCGGCGCGGGCCTCTGGGCTGGATCGCGGCGTTGACGCGGTTCCTCATCGGCTTGGTGATGAGCGTGATTTGGCGTTCGGCGGCGGTCGTCGCGCTGCTGATCGCGGGCGCGGTGTTCTATTTCTACACCCAGATTCCCGACATGGCGGAATTGATCGATGGGCGCACCAAAGGGTCGGTGACGCTTCTGGATCGCAATGGCGATGTGTTTGCGTGGCGCGGTCAGCAATTCGGCGGCATCGTCGACGCGGATAACCTGTCGAGCAATCTGCGCAATGCGGTCGTCGCGACCGAGGACCGGCGCTTCTACCAGCATTTCGGCGTCAGCCCGCGCGGTGTCGCCTCGGCGATTCGCATCAACATGCGCGAAGGGCGGGGTCCGTTCGAGGGGCATGGCGGCTCCACCATCACCCAACAGACCGCGAAGCTGCTGTGTCTGGGCGTGCCGTTCGAGCGCGGCGCGGGCATGACGGAGGCGCAGTATGAGGCCGATTGCCGCCGCACCACCATCTGGCGGAAGGTGAAGGAAGCGATCTACGCGATGGCGCTGGAGGCGAAATTCTCCAAGCAAGAAATCCTGACGATCTACCTCAACCGTGCCTATATGGGCGGCTCCGCCCGTGGGGCCGAGGCTGCGGCGCAGCGCTATTTCGGTGTCTCCGCTGCCGATCTGAATGTCGCTCAATCGGCGATGCTGGCGGGTCTGCTGGTCGCGCCGACGACCTATGCGCCGACCAATAACCTTGCCCGGTCGCAGGCGCGGGCCGCGACGGTGCTGAAACTGATGGACGATCAGGATTTCATCACCCCCGATCAGCGGCAAGCGGCGCTGGAGCGTCCCGCGACGCTGTCCGAGGCCGCCGCCGCACAGGCCGGGGGGTATTTCGCCGACTGGGTGATGGATGTGGGGCCGGACTTCCTGACCACCAACACTACCGAAGATGTCGTGCTGCGCACCACCTTGGATCAGCGGCTGCAACGGGCCGCAGAGGGCGCGATGGAGCAGATCTTCTCCGAGAAGGTGCGCGATGGCTCCGCCGCGCAGGCCGCGATCGTGGTGATGTCGGCGGATGGTGCCGTGCGTGCGATGGTTGGCGGGCGCGAAACCAAGGTGTCCGGCGCGTTCAACCGTGCCGCGATGGCCAAGCGTCAAACAGGCTCCGCGTTCAAGCCGTTCGTGTATGCCGCCGCGCTCGATCTGGGGTTTTCGCCCAATGCGACGGTGATGGACGAGCCCTACACGATCAATGTTCCCGGGTCCGGTCCGTATTCGCCAGAGAACTACGACCGGCGCTATCATGGTCGTGTGACCCTGACCGAGGCGCTGAAGGACAGTCTTAACATCCCCGCGGTGAAGGTCTCGGAAGAGGCCGGGCGCGAGTCGGTGCGTCGCATTGCGGCTGATTTCGGCTTGGACAGCGATCTGGCTGCCGGGCCTGCACTGGCGCTCGGGGCGTCCGAATCGACCTTGGTCGACATGACCGGCGCGTATGCGGGCATCCTGAACGGGGGCCGCGCGGTGGCGCCTTACGGATTGACCGAACTGCGTATTCAGGGCGAAGGCGAAACCCTGATGAATCAGGAAAACGGCTATGGCGAGCGGGTGATTTCCGAAACCGCCGCCAAGCAGTTGGTCTACATGATGTCGCGGGTCATTCAGGACGGCACCGGCACGCGGGCCAAGATCGACCGCCCCGCGGCTGGCAAAACCGGCACCACGTCCGCCGCGCGGGATGCGTGGTTCGTGGGCTTCACCGCCGATTACGTCGCCGGGGTCTGGATGGGCTATGACGACAACACGCCGCTGACGGGGGTCACCGGGGGTGGTCTGCCTGCCGAGATCTGGCGCGAAACGATGCTGCGTGTCCACCAAGGTATCGAGCCCAAGGAACTGCCGATGATCGTCCCCGAGCCGGTGCAGCAGCAACCGGTGCAGGAGCCGGACCCTCAGCAGATGACCGAAGCTCAGCGTCAGCTGGAGCAGGAATTGCAGCGTCAGGCCGAACAGCAGCAGCAACGCCAGCAGCAACAGCGGCAACCGCAGCGTCAGGCCGATCCGGTGGAACGCATCCTGCGCGGTGTGCTGAACGATATCTTCGGACGTTGATGGATTGGGGCCGTCCCGCAGGGGGCGGCCCATGCTAGGCCCGTGCTAGGTGCGTTGTTGGGGCCGGCAGGCTAGTCAGGGGGCGGACGGGCCCCCACAGGGCTGCATCAGGGAGGCCGCCCGCGACAGCGAGCGCAGCGCTTAGCTAAGTTTTTCGATCAGCCCGTCGGGTTCAGGGCGCGCGCGCACGAAATCGGCGGGCGGGTGCGACATGGGCGGCGTGGCGAGTTTGTATTCGAATACCCGTTCGCCAGCTTCCTCGCGCGAGGTGACGACGAGGCAGCGCACCAGATGTTCTTTCCCGTCATAGAGATCCACGATCCCGCCGCGCAGGACAGGCGCGCGCTCCGCGTCGACGGCAAAGCCGGTGTCCCAGTGGCGCAGGACGGGAATACGGTCATCGCCTATATGAAGACTGAGCCGCGACGCTTTGCGCCGCGCGAGTTTATGCGCTTCTTCAAGTCCGCGCCTGACGGCTTCGGGGAGATGATCGTTCATTGTGTCCTCCGCACTTGGCTACAGGCTCACGCTTAACACCTCATCCGTCAAGAAACCGTTTCATGACAGGGATATGGCGTAGCGGCAGAGCCTTATTTTCCAAGGCGCCGTGCGATAGGGTGCGCGGGGGGCACAGTCCGAGGCAGAAAGGCCCACGGCGGATGCGGCGCGGGCGATTCGCGCCTAGCCGCGTTTGTCGTCGGACTCCGTGCGGCGCCAAAACAGCACCGGCTTGCCCTTGCTGCGGCGGTGATGCTTCCACATTTCCCATGCGCTGATCCCGCCGGCGAGAATGAGCGCGGTCGCCGCGATGAAGTGATCATGTTCGAGCCGTTCCGTCAGGTGACCGGGATGCGCCAAGGCTGCGCCGCTGGTGGAAAGAATGGCGACGAGGGACAGACCGGTTTGCACGGACAAGGCGCGAATTCGCATGGGGGATCTCCTGATTTCGGCAGCCCTCAAGCGGCGGGGCGGCACGCGACCCGACTATAGGCAACGCCCCTTGTCATGCAATAACACAGGGTCTGGCTGTGCGTTTGCGCAGGGGCTTTGCGCATTACACAGGCAGTTTTAACGCCCTAAGTAGGATAAAACCCGCTTGTTATGGCAGAGGAAGGATATCCGATGGGTCAGTTGGTCGAAGGCATCTGGAAGGATGAATGGTACGACACCGCCGCACATGGCGGCAAATTCGTGCGCTCCACCGCCAAGTTTCGCAACTGGGTGACACCGGATGGCGCGGCTGGCCCGGACGGGGAGAGCGGGTTCGCGGCGGAGCGGGACCGCTATCACCTCTATGTATCCTATGCCTGCCCTTGGGCGCACCGCACATTGATCTTCCGCGCGTTGAAGGGGCTGGAGGACATCATTCCGGTTTCGGTCGTCCATCCCGATATGCTGTCGGAAGGCTGGGAGTTTCGCACCGATTGGCCGGGCACCACCGGCGACCGGCTGTTTGGCCTGCCTTACCTGCGCGACGTCTATCTGAAAGCGGACCCGACTATGTCCGGGCGGGTGACGGTGCCGGTGTTGTGGGACAAGAAAACCGGGAAGATCGTATCGAACGAAAGTTCCGAGATCATTCGCATGTTCAACTCTGCCTTCGATGAATTGACCGGCAACGACGACGACTACTGGCCGGAAGATCTGCGTGAGGCGATCGCGCCCGTGAACGAGCGGGTTTATCACGAGGTCAACAATGGCGTTTATAAAGCGGGATTCGCCACCTCGCAGGAGCCGTATGACGCCGCCGTGACCACCCTGTTCGAAGCGCTGGACTGGCTGGATGCGCGGTTGGGCGAGAAACGGTATCTGATGGGGGAGCGCGTGACCGAGGCCGACTGGCGGCTGGCGACGACGCTATTCAGGTTCGACCCGGTCTATCACCTGCATTTCAAGTGCAACAAACGGCGGCTGGTCGACTACCCGAACCTGTGGCCCTACGCGCGGGAGCTGTATCAGTGGCCCGGCGTGGCCGAGACGGTGCAGTTCGGCCATTTCGTGCGCCACTACCACTACAGTCACGACACCATCAATCCGAACCGGATCATTCCGATTAACCCGGAGCTGGATTGGACTGCGCCGCATGGGCGCGGGTGATCTGACGCGATAAGGCGGTGCGGGTGCGCAGGCTCAGTGTGCTGGACCGTCGCCGCCCGAGCCGCCGCGGCCATTTCCGCGCTCGGAGCCGCCCGCATAGTGGACGACCATCGCGGCGATATCTTCGGGACGGCTGCCGGAGCTAAGAAACCCGCGGGCGTTCGAGGCGTGCTGGAAAATCGAGCCATCCGCGAAATAGGTGGAATTCGTCACGAACATCACCTGCGCCTTGGGCTGGCGATAGGCGATGAAATCCGCGAGTGCGAGGGCGTTGCCCTGTTCCAGCAGCAGATCCAGCACAACGGCGTTAAAGTCGTGCTGTTCCAGATGCATGACCGCGCGGTCTTCTGACATGGCGAGAAACACCTCGGCCCCCTGTTTTTCCAGGTGTGCTTGCCAGGTTCGGCCTAGGTCGCCTTCGCTTTCGACGATGAGAACTTTCATCAAATGTGAACTTTCATGGCGTGGGCCGTCCGGCTCGGGCGGTCTGATCGTTTGTCTGCGCCCAAATCGTTAATTTGGTGTTAACATTAACAATTGATTTTGATGCATGTCGGCTTCGTGATGCAAGCCTTGCGTCACAGCGGGCAGACTGCCGCCGGAAATATCGTCTTTGTCGCGCGTGGCTTGCCGGGGCGCGGGGGGCTGCTAGGGTCCGGCTGCGCGGCGCGCCAGGCCCGGCGTGCGCCACCCTTTTCAGGACCGGAGACCGACATGCCGACCCGTTTCCCCGCCATCGCGATGCTTATGGCGCTTGCGCTGTCCCTGCCCACGGCGGGCTCCGCCCAATCCAGTGGCGTGCCGCAACCATTGGTGGCCTGCGGTGGCGATTTCGGCAGCTTCATCGCCCGGATGAAACAGGCCGTTGTGGCGCGGGGCCGGTCGGCACAGGCCGCTGACCGCTTCTTTGCCAATGTGCGGCAAGACCCGGCGGTATTAAAGGCGGACCGCTCGCAGGGAGTGTTCAGGATGGAATTCCTCGACTTCTCCCGCAGGGTGATTTCAGACAACCGAATGACAAACGGCGCGCGCAATCGCGACCGATACGCCGCAGTCTTTCAGCGGGCGGAGCAGCAATATGGCGTGCCCGCAGGCATATTGTTGGCGTTCTGGGCGCTGGAAACGGATTACGGCGCGGTGCAGGGCGATTTTAACACGCTCAATGCGCTGATGACGCTGAGCCATGATTGCCGCCGTCCGGGGCTGTTCCAGCCCCAGGTGATCGCGGCGCTGGAACTGTTCGA
Organism: Pacificitalea manganoxidans; assembly: GCF_002504165.1. Taxonomy (GTDB): domain Bacteria; phylum Pseudomonadota; class Alphaproteobacteria; order Rhodobacterales; family Rhodobacteraceae; genus Pacificitalea; species Pacificitalea manganoxidans. The sequence goes on along the minus strand of NZ_CP021404.1, from coordinate 3,261,553 downwards.
GCATGGCGATTTCGACCCGGCCCGCACCAAGGGCGCTTGGGCAGGGGAGGTCGGCATGGTGCAGATGCTGCCCGAGGACATTCTGCGCAACGGTGTCGACGGCGACGGGGATGGCCATGTCGATCTGAAAGGCTCGCCCCCCGATGCACTGATGTCGGGTGCGCGAATGTTGCAGGATCTGGGCTGGCGCGCGGGGGAGCCTTGGTTGCAGGAAGTGACGCTGCCTGCCGGGCTGGACTGGTCGCTTAGCGGGCTCGACCAGCGGCGGTCGGTATCGGACTGGCAGCGGCTGGGTGTGCAGGGCCGCAATGGCGCGCTGGGGAATGGATTACAGGCCTCGCTGTTGCTGCCGCAGGGGCGCAACGGGCCGGCCTTCCTTGCCTATCCGAACTTCAGCGTGTTGTTCGAGTGGAATCAGAGCTTCGTCTATGTGACGTCCGCCGCCTATTTTGCGACCCGGCTCAGCGGCGCGCCGGTCTATGCGGCGGGCAATCCCGAACCGGGGCTCAGCGCGGCCGAGATGGAGCAGTTGCAGCGCAAACTGGTGGCACGCGGGCATGACGTGGGCGGTGTCGACGGTATTCTGGGGGAAAAAACCCGCGAGGCCGTGCAGCGCGAACAAATCCGGCTGGGCCTGCCCGCCGATGCGTGGCCGACGCCCGCCTTGCTGAACCGGCTTTAGGCGCAGGGGCGCGGCTAGCGGCTCATCATCGACAGGCGGATGAGCGCGCGTTCCACCACTGCCATCTGCGGGGCGGTCTGTCCTGCGGAGCGCAGCGACAGATCGGTATCCGTGAGCAGGGCCAGCGCATCCTCCAGCCGCCGCGCACCCCAGTTCTGCGCTTGCCGGATCATCCGGTCGCGGCGCGGCCCCCAGATGGGCGGTCGCGCCGTGGCGATGCCCGCAGCCGGTCCGCCGGGATGCGACGCGGCCGCATGCAGCGCGCGAAAATGCCGGGTCGCAGTGATGCAGATGCTGACGGGGTTCACGCCCTGTCCGCCAAGCCGGGTCATCAGCGCACCGATTTCTCCGGCATGTGCTTCGGCGACCGCGTGCAGCATGTCGTCAAGTTCAGCCTCCACCGTAGCGGGGGCCATCGCGGCGACCTCGGCACTGGTCAGCGGGCTGGTATCGTTGATCTTATAGAGGCCGAGCTTCTCGACCGTCTGGCGGAAATCACCGGGATCGAGCGCGCGTGCCAGTGCGGTCAGATCATCCATCGCAGCGCGGTCGACCTCACCCACCCCAGCACGGCGCAGTTCCGCCTCGATTTCCGCGCGGCCCGGAGGATCGTCATAGATCGCAGCGGCCAGCGCGTTGGGGTGCTTTTCGATCAGCTTGCGCAGCTTCGACGTGGCCTTTAGCGCGCCTGCGCTCAGGACCATCACCGCATCGCCCGGCTTCCATTCGGCAAGCGCGGTTTCCAATGCGCCGGTCGTGGCGTCGGTTGCCTCTTCAATGAACACACCGCGTTGACCGGGAAAAAAACCCACGGCCTTCACCGCATCTAACAGCGCGGCGGGATCTTTGCGCAGCTCCGCGCCAGTCATCCGGGCGAGGCGCATATCCTCTTCGGCCTTTGGGCCCAGAAGATTGGCGAGCAAGTCCTGACGTTTCAGCGCAACCCGCATCGCGTCTTGACCGTATAGCAGCACCGCAGCCCGGTTCGGGTCCGGGCGCGCGATGAAACCGCCAAGCTCGCGGGTCGACAGCTTCACGGCAGCCAGCGATCCGCGGTGCCCAGCAGGCGGGTGACCATCTCATCGGCCAGCGCGCGCGCCAGCCGCTCCTCGGCGTCGATCTCCGCCGCGCGGGTGGAGACGGTGCTGCCGGTGGTCGAATAGGAGGTGAAGTTCGACAGCGTGCCACGGGTCAGCACGGTCTGGCTTGATTGTTCGACGACAGAATAGGTCAGTTGCCTCGCGATATGGTAGCGCTGGGTCACCTGATCGGCTGTGATGGCCACGCCATCCTCCGAGGTGGTGAGCGCGTAGCGCAATGCATAAGGCGCAGACAGGTTGCGGCCCAGCCGATCCTCCAGCTGCGCGACAAAGGCATATTCCGTCCGGCTGTCGGGCGCATCCGCGACGATCTGGTTCCGCAACCGGGTGCCGATACCGTTCGGCCCATAGGCGGGGCTAAAGCCGCAAGCGGCCAGAACTGCGGTCGACGCCGCCGCGCCCATCCCGGCAAGGACAGCGCGACGACCCGGTTTTGCGTTATCAGACAACGACATTGACGATCCGTCCCGGCACCACGATGAGCTTCTTCGGCGCGCCGCCCTCGGGCAGTGCCTTGCGCACAGCATCGGTGTCCAGCACCAGTTTTTCAACCGCTTCGCGCGAGGCGTCTGCGGGCACGGTGATTTCGCCCCGTTTCTTGCCGTTGATCTGGATCGGCAGGGTGACGCTATCTTCGACCAGCATGGCGGGATCTGCCACGGGCCACGCGGCCTGTGCCACCAGACCTTCGGTGCCCCCTGTCAGCAGATGCCAGATCTCTTCCGACAGATGCGGGGTCATCGGCGACATCAGCTGCGCCAGAACCCGCATGGCCTGCGCGCGGATCGGTAGGGTGGCGTCGGATTTCGCGATGGCATTGGCAAATGCATAGAGCCGCGCGATGGAGCTGTTGAAGGCAAAGCCCTCGATCCCCTCGGTCACCTCGGCAATCGCGCGGTGGATGGTGCGCAGCAGTGGCATGTCCCGCGCGGGCGCCGGGGTCAGATCCTCGGGCGCAGCGGCGCGCATGTCGGCATCGATGGTGCTGGCCAGCCGCCAGACCCGCTGTAGATGCTTGTAGGAGGCCTCGGCCCCCGATGCCGTCCATTCCACATCGCGTTCCGGCGGGCTGTCGGACATGACGAACCAACGCGCGGTGTCCGCACCATAGGCCTCGACGATTGACACCGGGTCGACGACGTTCTTCTTGGATTTCGACATCTTGGCCGAGGGAATGACCTCCACCTCGGTGCCGTCGGCCAGCCGTCCGTCGGTGACATCTTCGGGCAGGTGATAGACCGCGCGGCCTTTTTCGTCGCGGGTCAGGTAGATTTCATGGGTAACCATGCCTTGGGTGAACAGGGCGTTGAACGGCTCCCGCGCGGTTTCGGGCAGGTGGCCGGTGATCTGCATCGCGCGGGCGAAGAATCGCGAATACAGCAGATGCAGAATCGCATGCTCGATGCCGCCGATATACTGATCGACATTCATCCAATACGCGGCATCCTCTGCATCGGTCGGGGTCTCGGCGCGCGGCGAGGTGAAGCGCGCGTAATACCACGAGCTGTCGACGAACGTGTCCATCGTATCGGTTTCGCGCCGCGCGGGCTGGCCGCAGGCGGGGCAGGCCACATCGCGCCATGTCGGATGCCGGTCGAGCGGGTTGCCCGGCTGGTCGAATGACACGTCATCGGGCAGGCGAACCGGCAGGTTTTCCTTCTTCTCCGGCACCACGCCGCAGGCCTCGCAATGCACCACCGGGATCGGGCAGCCCCAATAGCGCTGGCGGCTCAGGCCCCAGTCGCGCAGGCGATACTTGGTCACGCCGTGGCCCACGCCGTTTTCCTCGCAGAAGGCAATTGCGGCATCGACACCTTCGGCCCCGGTTTGCACCGGCGCGCCTGCGAACCCACGAACATAATGCACGGGCTCGGTCTTTGGCGGCACAAAGGCCTCGGTCAGCTGCGCGTCCTCGGCGTCCTTCTCAACGAAAACCGGCGGGATCGGCAGATCGTATTTGGTGGCAAAGTCGAAATCGCGCTGGTCATGCGCCGGGCAGCCAAAGATCGCCCCGGTGCCGTAATCCATCAGGATGAAATTGGCGATATAAACCGGAAGCTCCCATGCCGTGTCGAACGGATGGCGCACGGTCAGCCCGGTGTCAAAGCCACGCTTCTCGGCCTTTTCCAGCGCTTCCTCGGACGTGCCGATGCGTCGGCACTCCGCGCAGAAGGCCGCAAGCTCGGGGTTGCTCTCCTCCAGCGCGCGGGCCAGCGGATGGTCGGGGGAAATCCCAACGAAGCTTGCGCCCATCAGCGTGTCAGGGCGGGTGGTGTAGACTTCGATCCGGTCATGGCCCACAGATTCGGCAGTGAGCGAAAAGGCGAATTGCAGACCGCGCGACTGGCCGATCCAGTTGGCCTGCATCAGGCGGACTTTCTCGGGCCAGTCTTCGAGCGTGTCGAGCCCATCGAGCAGATCGCCCGCCATGTCAGAAATCTTAAAGAACCATTGCGTCAGTTCGCGGCGTTCCACCGGCGCATCGGAACGCCAGCCTTTGCCATCGATCACCTGCTCATTGGCAAGCACGGTCATATCGACGGGATCCCAGTTCACCACTGCGTTCTTTCGGTAGATCAGCCCGGCATCGAGCATGTCGAGAAACAGCGCCTGCTGCTGGCCGTAATATTCCGGATCGCAGGTGGCGAATTCGCGGCTCCAGTCGATCGACAGGCCCAGCGGCTTCATCTGATCGCGCATGGTGGCGATATTCGCGTAGGTCCAGTCCTTCGGGTGCCCGCCCGAGGCCATCGCCGCGTTTTCCGCAGGCATCCCGAACGCATCCCACCCCATTGGGTGCAATACGCTGAAGCCGCAGGAGCTCTTATAGCGCGCAACCACGTCGCCCATCGTGTAATTGCGCACATGGCCCATATGGATGCGGCCCGACGGGTAGGGGAACATCTCTAGGACGTAATACTTCTCGCGCGCAGGGTCGCGGGTCGCGGTAAAGACGCCGGCGTCATCCCACGCGGCCTGCCATTTGGGTTCGATCTCGGCGGGAGAAAGGCGGGACATCGGGCACATCCTTCTGAAAAGCGGGCTCGGGAGCGGATAGAATCGGGGATGATGCGCGGTGGCACCACGGAAAACGCCGGGCACAGGGGCCCGGCGTGCTGTCTAATGGGGGTTGCCGCGCGCGTCCACACCTCCCGGCGGGCGCGGGCGAACAGGCCGGGTCAGAGGTCGGCGTCGCGCAGGCGCAGCTGACGCGCGCGGGTGAGAATCGCATCCTCGATCGCGCGCTGCACATCGGCGCTGACCGGGCCGGAGCGAGACGCAAGCGCCACCCGCAGCGACCGCGCATCAAGTGCCGGATCCTGAACATAGACGGTCGCGCGATAGGCGGTGCCGCCACCCGGCGGAGTGCCGTAGCCCATGACGATCACACCCGAAAACGGATCGACCTGCTGGACGGGCATGAAATTCAGCACGTCGAGCGAGGCATTCCAGATATAGCGGTTAACGCTGACAGTGGTGTTGGGATCGTCGCGGTTCTCGAACAGGTCGAAGAAGGACGAGCGGTTCGAACGGTCCTCGCGGGTGAGGGCATCGCGCGCGGCGCGCTGCTGTTCGGCCCGCTCGCGGGATTGGACATTGGCCGGGTCGAGCGCGGCGCTGTTGCCGCCCCGTCCGAACAGGCCGCTGTCGCCGCTGCCGATTCCACCACAGGCTGCCAGCGTGGCGATCAGGGACGCGCCCAGGGTCAGGCGGGCGGCGGTTCTGACGGTCATGATCTCTGCCCCTCCGGTGTTTTGCTCTGTCTAGCCGAGCGTTTATGGCCGGACAAGGCTTAACAAAGCCGGGCGCGGCTCGCCACTGTGGCAAAGCTGCACCAATTCATTCGGCCTGTTGAGGGGGCGGTCTCGCCTAGCTTGCATTGAATGGGGGTTTGGCGCGAAAGAAGGTCATGCCCAATTCGGAAAGCCGGGTTGCGGTGCACCTTTTAGACACGAGGGAAAACGATGAAAAAGGTTCTTCTCGCCTCCACCGCACTGGTCGGCTTTGCTGGCGCCGCGGCTGCTGAGGTTACCATCACTGGTTCTGCCGAAATGGGCATCTACGGTGGTTCCGAAATCGAAACGCAGTTCTTCCAGGACCTGGACGTCACGTTCTCCATGTCCGGCGAAACCGACGGCGGCCTGTCGTTCGGCGCGTCCGTCGATCTGGACGAGTCCGATGGCTCCGGCACCAACGTGTTCTCGACCGCGTTCGAGCCCTATGACGACGGCGGCGCGACCATCTTCGTCTCCGGCGGTTTCGGCACCGTGACCATGGGCGACACCGACGGCGCCATGGACTGGGCCCTGACCGAAGCTGGCAACATGGGTAACCCCGGTTCCATCGCTGACGACGAGACCTCGCACGCCGGTTACCTCGGCGCGTATCTCGACGGCGCCTATGACGGCCAGATCGTTCGTTACGACTACGCTGTTGGCGACTTCGGCTTCGCGATCTCGACCGAAATGGACGACTCCGGCGACCGCGATGCCGGCTACGCCCTCGGCCTGAAATACGCCACCATGGTTTCCGGTGTCGATATGGCCTTCGGCTTCGGCTACCAGACTGTTGACGCTGGCGATGACGATTTCTTCGGCACCGGCTTCGACGTCGACGTTGACGCAGTTGGCGTTTCGGCTGTTGCGACCCTGGCTTCCGGCTTCACCGGCGGCATCGAGATCACTCAGATCTCCGTTGAAGTCGACGGCGGCCCCTTCGATGGTGACGACGCAGACATCATGCACTACGGCCTGGGCTTCGGCTACGAAACCGGCCCGCTGGCAATGCACATCAACTACGGTCTGTTCGAAGGCGACGATATCGCTGACTTCGACGGCATCGGTGTTGCAGTTGGTTACGACCTGGGCGGCGGCGCTTCCGTGCTGGCCGGCTACAACAACTCCAACTACCTGGACGACGAGGACGACTACGATACGTTCTCCCTCGGCCTGTCCATGTCCTTCTGATCCTACCGGATCTTTGGATAAGAGAGAGCGGGTCTTCGGGCCCGCTCTTTTCTTTTGGGCCGGTGCCAATTGGCGCCGGTTTTCTTATGCGCCGGTTTTCTTTTTCGGCGCAGAGGATTAGTCAGAAAGCCTGATACACCACAGGGCAGGGCGCAAATGGCTAAGGCTGATCCCAATTCCGTGCAGGGCCGTTTCGATGTCGCGCAAGCGTTGCAATCGCGAGGCCGCCTTGCTGAAGCGCGCGCGATTTTGCAGGCCTTGCTGCTGCGCGCGCCGAAAGTGGCGCAAATTCATTTCCAGTTAGGACAGATCGCGGCTGCTGAACAACAGACGGATCAGGCCGCCACCCATTATCAGAATGCCGCCGCGCTCGCCCCTGCGGAGCCTGCCATTCCGCGCGCCGAGGTGCTGCTGCACAGCGCTGCCGGGAACGAGGACGCCGCGCTTGCCGCGCATGACCGTCTCATCGCGCTGGCGCCCGAGCAGGTAAAGCCGCGCGCGGATAAGGCGCTTTATCTCCAGCAGATCGGGCGCTTTGACGCGGCCCGCGCGGAGTTTCGCCGGGCGTTGAAGCGGGCACCTTGGGATGGCGAGCTTTACCGGCTGATGGTCGGAGGGGAGAAAATTGCCCCCAATGCGCCGGTCATCGCGGAGATGCAAAAGGCGCTGCGCCATCCTCGCTGCACCGGGCGCGCGCGCATCCACATGAATTTCGCGCTGGCCAAGGCGATGGACGATGCGGGCCGCCATGAGCGCGTCTTTACTTATCTGCGTCCAGCCAACGCCGACACCCGCGCGGCTCATCCCTACGATCCGAAAGCGTGGGAAGCCGAGGTGGATGGCTGGCTGCGCCTGTTCGACGGGATGGAATTCGACGCGCCGACGGCGCCTGCGGCGGATAGCCCGATCTTCGTCACCGGCCTGCCCCGCAGTGGCACCACACTGGTGGAACAGATCCTTGCCCGGCACAGCGCGGTAACGGCGGGCGAGGAAATGAACCTGCTGCGGCGTATGGCCTATTCCCGGCTTAACTATCCCGGTGCGGAGCCACGCGCGCTGGTGGATCTGCCCCGCGCCGATGTTCGTAGCCTTGGCGAGACGTATGTCGCGGCCGCCCAGAAGCGGCTCGGCACGCAGGCACGGTTCACGGACAAATCCATCCAGTCCTACCTGATGACCGGCCTGATCCGGCAGGCGATACCGGGCGCGCGGATCATCGTGGTGCGGCGTGATCCCCGCGACGTGGCGCTGTCGATCTATAAGAACGTGTTTGCAGAGGGCACCCACCGCTACGCCTACGACCTTGAGGACCTGGCGCATTATTGCAGTGTATTTCTGCGGGTGCTGGATTACTGGCGCGATCGCCTGCCCGGCGGCTTTGAGGAGATCCGGTATGAGGATCTCGTCGCCGACCCGGAGCCGCAGATCCGCGCATTGGTCAGTGCGGCTGGACTGGACTGGGAAGATGCGTGCCTGGAAACCGGCACGACATCGGGCCGGGTGCGGACGCTCAGCATCTATCAGGTGCGTCAGCCGATCTATGCCTCCTCTCGCCGCGCCTGGGAGCGCCACGCCGAGGAAATGGCGCCCTTCATCACCGCTATGGGAGACCGTTTGTCATGAGCCTGTCCGAGATCAAGCAGCGCATCGAGAAAGCCGAAGCCGCCGCAGGACGTGCGCCGGGGTCGGTGCAACTGGTCGCGGTGTCCAAGGTCCAGCCTGACGCCCGCGTTCGCGATGTGCTGACCCAAGGCCACCGTCTGTTCGGTGAAAACCGGGTGCAGGAGGCCGCCGGAAAATGGCCGGAGTTTCGCGCGGACTTCGACGGGGTTTCCGTGCATCTTCTAGGACCGCTGCAAAGCAACAAGGCCCGGCAGGCAATGGAGTTGTTCGATGCGATCCATTCCGTCGACCGTCCGAAACTGGCGCGTGCCATCGCCCGACTGGCGCAGGAACTGGGCCAATGTCCGGACCTTTTCTTGCAGGTCAATACCGGCGAGGAACCGCAGAAAGCAGGCGTGCTGCCCGCCGATGCGGATGACTTCGTGGCGGAGGCGCGCGCGCTCGATCTGCCGGTAAAGGGCCTGATGTGCATCCCCCCTGTGGATGAGGAACCGAGCCTGCATTTCGCCTTGCTGCGCAAAATAGCCGAGCGCAATGGCTTGGACGGTTTGTCGATGGGCATGAGCGGGGATTTCGAGACGGCCATCGGGCAGGGGGCCACCCATGTCCGCGTAGGCTCCGCTATCTTTGGCGCACGCGACACTGCGGGCTGAGAACGATCCGCCACTCAGTCATTTGCGAACAAAAAAGCGGGCCATTGGCCCGCTTCTTGGTCTCTCGCCGTCAGGGGGTATTAGCCCGTGCAGCGGCTTTCGGCCTCCTCCAGCGCGGCGGTGAAGCCGAGCAGGGAGAACGAGTCCTTGGTGTTGGTGCCCCGCTCGGAGCGGGCGCTCAGCGTGGCTTCTGCACCGCGCTTCATCTCGGTGATGATCTTGGCATCGTCCGACGCGGATGCAGGCCAAGCCCATTCGCCTTCGGTGAACAGCTCATAGCTGTTGCCGCCGATCTGCATCGTCACGGTCGAGCCGGGCGCGAACGGATAGCCGCCGGTAAAGGACAGCTCCCCTTCCACATCCGAGCCGGGCCGGTAGGCCACGAACAGAAGGATGTCACCGCGCCGCACCGCAACGACACGGCCGTCACGGGTGTTTACGGTTTCCTTCGGGGCTGACACGCTCCAGCATTCGGTCGGGTCGCTTTCGATGAAAACGCTCCAATCGGTTTTGGCCGCGACACGGTTGGTCGATTCTTGCGCCACAAGCGGCAGCGCCGCCATAAGGGCGACGGCACCGGCGATCAGTCCGGTCTTGATCCGGGTAGTCATAATTCTACAGCCTCCAGCTGTCTCTGCCTCGTTCTCCGCCATGGAGGTCGCTGCCCGACCTTTTCGGGTGGCGGATCGAATTTCAACTCGCTAAGCCGAGAATAACGCAAAAGTGGGGCGCGCCGAAAGCCCCGTTGGCGGAATTCTGCTGGGAGAAGCGGGCATGAGCGCGGTGGATCTTGTTGAATTGTGGCGCGGGCCGTTTCTGGAAAGTGTCCATCGCGGCCATGCGGTGATCTGCCGTCCCGATGGTGAAATCGTTGAAAGCTGGGGCGATCCGCAGCAACTGATCTTCCCGCGCTCCTCCGTCAAGATGATCCAAGCGCTGCCGCTGCTGGAAAGCGGGGCGGCGCGCGGCGCGGGGCTGGGGGCCGAGCAGCTTGCGCTGGCCTGTGCCTCCCACCAAGGCGCGGCGATCCATACCGACCGGGTGCGGCGCTGGCTCAATGTGCTCGATCTTGACGAACACGCGCTGCGCTGCGGTCCGCAGATGCCGCGTGATCCCGCCGCCCGCGATCAGATCACCTGTGCCCATGGCCATGCCGGGCAGATGCATAACAACTGCTCTGGCAAACATGCGGGCTTTCTGACGCTGACCCGGCATCTGGGGGCAGGCAGCGAATATATCGAACCCGCCCATCCGGTGCAGAAAGCTGTGCGCGCAGCGTTTGAGGAGGTCACGGGCGAGACCAGTCCGGGCTATGGCATTGATGGCTGTTCGGCGCCGAACTTTGCCTGCACCGTTGCAGGGCTTGCGCGGGCGATGGCGGGCTTTGCTGGGGCGCAGGAGGGCAGCGCGCGGGGCGACGCACAGATCGCGCTGCGCAGCGCCATGATGCAGCATCCCGAACTGGTCGCGGGCGAAGGTCGGGCCTGCACCGAACTGATGCGCGCCATGGGCGGCACCGTGGCAATCAAGACCGGCGCCGAGGCGGTGTTCGTCGCGATCCTGCCGGAACAGAAACTGGGCATCGCGCTAAAGATCGAAGACGGCAGCACCCGCGCATCGGAATGCGCGATTGCTGCGATCCTCGTGCGGTTGGGGGTTCTTGATCCGGCGCATCCTGCCACGCTGCGCCGGATGAACGTGCCACAACTGAACCGGCGCGGGATGGATACCGGTATCTTGAAGCCGACGGATGCCTTGACCGCCTGACCGCCAGCCCGCCGCCTCTGTCAGAGGAGGCCGTGCGCACGGAAGCTAAGTTCCCTCTCCTTACCGACAATGAGATGATCATGCAGCGTCAGGCCAAGCGCCACTGCGGCCTCCGAGATGCGGCGGGTCATGGTAATGTCGGCCTCTGACGGGGTCGGATCGCCCGAGGGATGATTGTGCACAAGGATCAGCGCGCTGGCATTCAGTTCCAGCGCCCGCTTGACCACTTCGCGCGGGTAGACGGGCACGTGGTCGACGGTGCCCTCAGCCTGCGCCTCATCCGCGATCAGCACGTTCTTGCGATCCAGATAGAGCACGCGAAACTGTTCGGTTTCGCGATGGGCCATTGTGGTGTGGCAGTAATCCAGCAGCGCAGTCCAGCCCGACATGACAGGTCGGTCAATGACACGGGACCGGGCCATGCGATGCGCGGCGGCTTCTACCAGCTTTAGGTCGGTCACGGTTGCCGCGCCCAGTCCCGGCACCTGCTGCAGCCGGGAGGCAGAGGCCGACAGCACGCGGTTGAAATCCCCAAACGTGTCGAGAAGCTTCCGCGCGAGCGGCTTCACATCGCGCCGGGGCAGGGCGCGGAACAAGATCAGCTCCAGCAATTCGTAATCGGGCATGGCGCGTGCGCCGCCCTGATCGAACCGCTCGCGCAGCCGTTGACGATGCCCGCGGATATAGTTTGGCGGTGGCGGCGCAGGGCGTTTGGGGATGACGCGTGCGCCCGAATCCGTCGCGGGCATGTCCACCGGCTCCACCGGCGAAGGCCTTGCGAACAGGGGCAGGGGCCCTTCGGAGAAATGGCGGGGCGGAGGCATAGCCTCACCATCGCGCAGGATTGGTAAATATCCGGTAAATAGCTCAGGCGTCCAAGGGGTGTTTACGGCGCTGGCGGCGGCCATAGGTGGCCACGCGGTAGAGATAGGCCCCAATCAGCGCGACAACCACAGCGGTCGAAACCGGGTCCAGCCAAGCGGACACCGCGTCATAGCCGCCTTCGAGCACATAGCCCAGCACGGCCAGCAGGCTGGTCCACGCGACGGTGCCGATGCCCGACAGCAGCAGGAAATGCACCCGGCCCATGCGGGCGATGCCGGCAGGGACGGAGATAAATGTGCGCACCGTTGGGATCAGACGCCCGATCAGCACAGCCATGCCGCCATGCCGTTCGAACCAATGGTCAGCCTGATCGAATTCGTCCGGGCTGACGGTCAGCCAGCGCCCGTGCCGGTCCGCAAGCGCGCGAATGCGCTGGCGCCCGATCCGGCGACCGATCTCATACCAAAGCTGCGCCCCCGCGAGCGACCCAATGGAGCCTGCGATGATGACGGTGATGAGGTTCATGTCCCCCCGCGCAGCGTTGAAGCCAGCAAGCGGCATGATCAGTTCCGAAGGGATCGGCGGGAACACGTTTTCAAGAAACATGAAGAGCGCAACGCCGAACAGGCCCATGCTGTCAATTGCGCCGGTAATCCAGTCGAACATAAAGAAAATCCCCGAGACGTGTCTCGGGGATCAACTAGATTCATGCCGGATGGTTCCGGGACGGCGGGGGCGGTGTCAGCCCTTCATCCCGTCCCAGAAGCTTTTGACGCTGGAGAAGAACGACGAGCTTTGCGGGTTGTTATCCTCGCCCAGCTTTTCGAACTCCCGCAGCAGGTCTTTCTGACGACCTGTCAGATTGACCGGGGTCTCGACCGCAAGTTCGATCATCATATCGCCATGCTGTCCGCCGCGCAGGGCCGGCATGCCCTTGCCGCGCAGACGCATCTGACGACCGGATTGCGAGCCCGCGGGCACTTTCACACGGGCACGGCCCCCGTCGATGCTGGGCACTTCGATGTCGCCACCCAACGCCGCTGCAGCCATCGAAACTGGCACACGGCAATAGAGGTTCATGCCATCGCGCTGGAACAGCTTGTGATCGGCCACCTCAAGGAAGATGTAGAGATCCCCCGAAGGACCGCCGCGCAGGCCTGCTTCGCCTTCGCCAGCCAGCCGGATCCGCGTGCCTGTCTCAACCCCTGCGGGGATGTTGACCGACAAAGCGCGCTCTTTCTCCACACGGCCCGCACCGCCGCATTTACGGCAGGGGTTTTTGATGATCTGGCCAAGCCCGCCACAGGTGGGGCAGGTCCGTTCGACCGTGAAGAAGCCTTGCTGCGCGCGCACCTTACCCATGCCCGAACAGGTCGGACAGGTGGTGGGCTCGGCACCGCCTTCGGCGCCCGTGCCAGAACATTCGTCACAGCCGACCGAGGTCGGCACATTGATCGTTTTTTGCAGGCCGTTATAGGCGTCTTCCAGCGAAATCCGCAGGTTGTAGCGCAGATCCGAGCCGCGAGCCGCACGAGGCCTCCCGCCGCCGCCACGCTGGCCGCCCATGAAATCGCCGAACAGATCGTCGAACACGTCCGAAAAGGCCGATGCAAAATCGCCCTGCTGGTTGAAGCCGCCACCGCCACCGGGCCGGCCGCCTCCCCCCATGCCGCCTTCGAAGGCCGCATGCCCAAAGCGGTCATAGGCCGCTTTGCGTTCGGGGTCTTTCAATGCGTCATAGGCCTCGTTCACTTCTTTGAACTGAGCCTCGGCGTTGGGGTTGTCGGCGTTGCGGTCGGGGTGAAGTTCCTTGGCCTTCTTGCGATAGGCCTTCTTGAGTTCGTCCGCATCCGCGCCGCGCGCGACCCCGAGCACCTCGTAGAAATCACGTTTTGCCATCAGGAGTCCTTATGCCCGAAACGCGCGGACCGGCCCGGTTTCCCGGACCGGCCGCAGCAGTCGTTGCCGTGGTGCCTCAAGAGGCGCGCTTGTCGTCGCCGAGGTCTTCGAAATCGGCATCCACGATGTCGTCATCGACATCGCGCGGGCCGTCCTCGTCGTCCGACGCATCCTCACCGCCCGGCTTCTCCTGCTCAGCCTTGTAGATGGCCTCACCGAGTTTCATGGCGGCTTCGGTCAGGTTCTGGATGCCCGAGCGGATTTTGCCCAGATCATCGCCCTGCAGCGCTTCTTCCAGCGGTTTCATCGCCAGTTCGATCGCTTCGACAGTCGACGGGTCCACCTTGTCGGAATGCTCGTCGAGCGACTTGCGGGTCGAATGGACAAGGCTTTCGCCTTGGTTCTTGGCCTCAACCAGTTCGCGGCGATCCTTGTCGGCCTCGGCGTTTGCCTCGGCTTCCTTGACCATGTTGTTGATCTCCTCGTCGGACAGACCGCCCGACGCCTGGATCGTGATGTTCTGCTCGCGACCGGTGCCTTTGTCCTTGGCGGACACCGACACGATGCCGTTGGCGTCGATGTCGAAGGTCACTTCGATCTGCGGCAGGCCGCGCGGCGCGGGGGGGATGTCTTCCAGATTGAACTGGCCGAGCATCTTGTTGTCCGCAGCCATTTCGCGCTCGCCTTGGAACACGCGGATGGTCACCGCATTCTGGTTGTCCTCGGCGGTCGAGAAGACCTGGCTTTTCTTGGTCGGGATCGTCGTGTTGCGGTCGATCAGACGGGTGAACACGCCGCCCAGCGTTTCGATGCCAAGGCTCAGCGGCGTCACGTCAAGCAGCACCACGTCTTTCACGTCGCCCTGCAGCACGCCGGCCTGAATGGCGGCACCCATGGCCACGACTTCATCAGGGTTCACACCCTTATGCGGCTCTTTGCCGAAGAATTTCGTCACTTCTTCGGTGACCTTCGGCATACGGGTCATACCGCCGACCAGAACCACCTCGTCGATATCGGACGTGGTCAGACCTGCGTCTTTCAGCGCGGCCTGGCACGGCTTCATCGAGGCTTTGATGAGGTCGCCCACCAGCTGTTCCAGTTTGGAGCGGGTCAGCTTCATCACCATGTGCAGCGGCTGACCGCCATTCGGGTCCATCGAGATGAACGGCTGGTTGATCTCGGTCTGCTGGCTGGAGGACAGCTCGATCTTGGCCTTCTCGGCGGCTTCCTTCAGACGCTGAAGGGCCATCTTGTCCTTGGTCAGGTCGACGCCGTTCTCTTTTTTGAATTCGTCGGCCAGATAGTTGACGATCCGCATGTCGAAATCTTCACCGCCAAGGAACGTGTCCCCGTTGGTGGATTTCACTTCGAACAGGCCATCGTCAATTTCGAGGATGGTCACGTCAAAGGTGCCGCCGCCGAGGTCGTAAACGGCGATGGTGCGGGTTTCTTTCTTGTCGAGGCCATAGGCCAGCGCGGCCGCGGTCGGCTCGTTGATGATGCGCAGCACCTCAAGCCCGGCGATCTTGCCGGCGTCTTTCGTGGCCTGACGCTGGGCGTCGTTGAAGTAGGCCGGAACGGTGATGACCGCCTGCGTGACTTCTTCGCCCAGATAGGATTCGGCGGTTTCCTTCATCTTTTGCAGGATGAAGGCGGAAATTTGCGAGGGGCTGTATTTTTCGCCCTTGGCTTCGACCCACGCGTCGCCGTTGCCGCCATCGACAACCGCGAAGGGCAGGTTCTTTTTGTCCTTGGCGATGTCGCTGTCGTCAAACCGGCGCCCGATCAGCCGCTTCACGGCAAAGATCGTGTTGTCGGGGTTGGTCACGGCCTGCCGCTTGGCGGGCTGGCCCACAAGGCGTTCGCTGTCGGTGAATGCGACGATGGACGGCGTCGTGCGCGCCCCTTCGGAGTTCTCGATGACCCGCGGCTGGCTACCATCCATGATGGCGACGCAGCTGTTGGTGGTCCCGAGGTCGATCCCGATGACTTTGGCCATATTACTCTACCTCTTTCTTCGGCGATGTTTTGAGGGTCAGGCCCCATGAGGCCCCTGTCCCCCGATCCCATGTCGTGCCGGTTCGGGAACATGGCCCCCTTTCCGGCGTCGGAGCGTATATAAGGAGGGCACCCTGTGCCTGCAAGCGGACGCAACGGCGGAAATTGGCGGGAAAATGACGGAAAATGAACGTGACGCAGCAGCGAGCAGCAACCCGGGCGACGGAAACATTCTGACCATTCGGGATTTCGAGATCCGGCAGGGCTGGCTGGACCGCCCGGCGCAGGAAAGCCTGTTGGACGATCTGCGCGGTGTGATCGCCGCTGCGCCGCTGGTGCGGCCGGTCACGCCGCGCGGGCAGCCGATGTCGGTGCGCATGACATCGGCGGGGCGCTATGGTTGGGTGACGGACCGGCGGGGCTATCGCTATGAGCCGCGCCATCCCGAGGGCATGGCATGGCCGCCCATTCCCGACCGGGTGCTCAAGATCTGGCGCGATTGCACCGGGCTGGCCCGTCTGCCGGATTGTTGTCTGGTGAACTGGTATGGCGAGGGCGCGCGCATGGGTCTGCATCAGGATAAGGACGAGGCCGATTTCGGCTATCCGGTCGTGTCGGTGTCCTTGGGCGACGAAGGGCTGTTTCGCATGGGCAATCCGACGCGGGGCGGGCGGACGGAATCGCTGTGGTTGAAGTCGGGCGACGTGGTCGTGATGGGCGGTGCCGCGCGGCTGACCTATCACGGGGTGGATCGCATCCGGTTTGGCTCGTCCTCGCTGATGCCAAAAGGCGGGCGCATCAACCTGACCCTGCGGGTCGTCGATCCCTGACGTGCCTTAGTTGTCACCTTGGTCCATGCTGCAACAGCCGCGCAGATGGCGCGTGCCACCTGTGCCGTTGCGCAGCAGATCAACCGACAGGCCAAAACCGCGATCGGACATGCCGTCGCTGCACTGTTCGGCGCGGGTCATCAGCGTGATTGCGTCCCCCTCCGTGCGAAGGGTGGCGGCCATGCGCGGCGGATCATCGAATCCCTGCGGCGCGGCGAGCCTCATCGCGTAGGTGAGGCTGCTCTCGTCCGGTGCCGACCAACGGGCGGTGCCTGCGGTGGCATCGAAATGCAGCGACCAGAACGGTTCGGTCCCAGTGCAAAAGACCGGCCAACGGCGCGGGTCCTGCCCGCCCGGCACGGGGGTTAGATATGCCATCGATGCCCAGCCGGGCCGGGGGCCGCGACTGACCTTGCCCCAGCGCCCGTTGGCCGACAGTGCGATCACTTCCACCCCGGTATCGTCGGGGGGAAACCAGCCGATGATGTCCGCGCGGGCATTGGGCGCGTTGCGGATGTTCAGGATATCGTTCGCCGCGACGCCCGTCACCGCATGCAGGCCCGGATAGCGGGCGGCGTCCTGCGCCACGACAGGCCCGGCCCAGAGCAGCGCCACAATCATCAGCAGCGCGGAGGGGGATGTCATCGCTTGGCCTCCCAACTGATCGAGGCGCGTTTGCGGGTAAAGAATTCCCCCATTAACCCGATCATCATTAACCCGATCGACAGGTAAAGCGGATACCACGGGCTGGAGAAATGCGGATTATAATTGATGAAAGCGAAGCCGCGGCTTTGATCGATGGTGTGAAACAGCGGGTTCCAAGTGAAGAAGGCAAGGATGTAGCCCGGCATTGTATTGGCCACGAACATCTTGCCCGACGCGATCATGTTGGCGCGGCTGTAGATGGAGCTGGCAATGGCGGTGAAGCCCGGCGCCCACGGCTTGATGGCCAGAAACACCATGCCGACCGCCAGCCCGGAAAACCAACTGAGCAGCACCATCGCAAGGCACCCGATCGGATCATAGATGCTGATGGGTTCCCACGCGACATGATAGATGAACAGCACCACGACCATCGACAGCACCTGAATATAAAGCGCCCCAAGTGCCGCTGCGCTGATCGAGATGATGGTGTTCATCGGCGCATGCTTCATCATCGCGGAGGCTGGCCCCTCGGAGCCGACGACCGCGCCCATTGTTTTGGTATGGGTCATGAACAGGAAAATCCCCGTCATGATATAAAGCAGGAAGTCCCCCCGGATCGCATTGCTGCGCAGGCCGAGCACCGCAAACATGAAGTAGAACGCGATCACCAGAATGATCGTCTGCATCATGTTGAGCAGCAGGCCGATCACGGCGTTGCCGTGGCTTTTGCGGATCTGGCGCACGGTGGAATGGTAGATCAGCGTCGCCAGCCGGATGCCGGAGCCCATGCCGGTTCGCGGGGTTGGGGTCTGGAACATGCCGGGCCTCGCTGGTTGAACGCTGGTGTCAGGCTGGTGCGGACGTGCGGCGCAGCCGAAGGGCGCCGCGACGGGGCACAGCTTGACCTTGCTGTTCTCCCTTCGTGCCAGCATAAGGGTCAAAACAGGGCTTTTCAATGAAATCAGCCCCGCGCATCCCTGCTCAGGAGACCCGCCCGTGGAGTATCAGCGACTGATCCCGATCATCCGCCGCCTTGCCATCGAAGCCGGTGAAAAGATCATGGAAATCTACGATTCCCCTGATTTCGAGGTCCGGTCTAAATCCGACGACAGCCCCGTCACCGCTGCTGACGAGGCCGCGGACGCGCTTATTTCAGCGGGGTTGGCAGAGGCCTTTCCCGAAGTGTTGATCGTGACCGAAGAGCAGGCCGCGACCCATAGCGCCCGTGCCGACAGTTTCCTGATCGTCGACCCGCTAGACGGGACCAAGGAATTCGTGCAGCGGCGCGGGGATTTCACCGTCAACATCGCCTATGTCGAAAACGGTGTGCCGACCCGTGGCGTCGTCTATGCCCCGGCCAAGGAACGGCTGTTCTACACACTGGCCGATGGCACGGCGGTCGAAGAAACCGGTCCCTTCGATGCCCAGGCCGCAGGCTCCACCGTGCAGATCCGCGTGGCTGAGCCGGGCGCGTCCGGCCTGATGGTCGTGGCGTCCAAATCCCATCGCGATGCGGCGACCGATGCCTATATCGGCCAATACACCGTAAAGGACATGAAATCGGCAGGGTCTTCGTTGAAGTTCTGCCTCGTCGCGACGGGGGAGGCCGATCTTTACCCCCGGCTGGGCCGGACGATGGAATGGGACACTGCTGCAGGCGACGCGGTTTTGCGCGGTGCTGGCGGGCGGATGGTTCGGTTCGAGGATCACGCGCCTTTCACCTACGGCAAGGAAGGCTATGCCAATCCGTTCTTCATCGCCCATGCGCCGGGCGTTGATCTGAAAGGAGCCTGAGATGTCCGTGCTGATCGTCATTCCCGCCCGCTATGCTTCTACCCGCTATCCGGGGAAGCCGCTGGCGACCCTGCGCGGGGCTGATGGCTCGGAGAAGTCGCTGATCCATCGCAGCTGGGACGCCGCGATGGCGGTTTCGGGTGTCGACCGCGTGGTGGTCGCGACGGACGATGACCGTATTCGCACCGCGGCCGAAGGATTCGGCGCCGAGGTGGTGATGACCTCGTCCGAGTGCGTCAACGGCACCGAGCGCTGCGCCGAGGCGCATGCCGCGCTGGGCGGCGGCTATGAAATCGTGGTCAACCTGCAAGGGGACGCACCGCTGACGCCCGCATGGTTCATCGAGGATCTGGTGGCCGGACTGCGCGCCGATCCCAGCGCGGAAATCGCGACCCCGGTGCTGCGGTCGACCGGCGCGATGCTCAATGATCTGTGGGCCGACCGCCGTGCAGGCCGCGTGGGCGCGACGACCGTCGTGTTCGCGGCGAATGGTCATGGGCTCTACTTCTCGAAGGAGGTGATCCCCTTCACCACAAACACCTATGACGCGCATGAGCCGACGCCCGTGTTCCATCATGTCGGTGTCTATGCCTACCGCCCCGATGCGCTGGCGGCCTATCCGGGCTGGGACATGGGCCCGCTGGAGCGGCTGGAGGCACTGGAACAGTTGCGGTTCCTTGAGCGCGGACGTCCGGTTTTGTGCGTCGAGGTCGAGGCCCGTGGTCGGGAATTCTGGGAGCTGAACAACCCCGAAGACATTCCGCGTTTGCAAAATATGATGGCGCGGATGAACATCGCCTGATCGTCAATGTGGCGTCGGCGGAGTGCCGCGCTTTTAGGCGTTGGCGCTTAAACTCCCGGCAAAAGTTCGGGAATCGTGTTCAGGTCCCCCGCAAAGGGGCGTAGCATGATGGGAACCCTGTTCAGGCGAGTGGCGTTTGGCTCCGTTAGACACCCTCCCAAAGATTATTCGAGGTCCGAGAAGATATGGCACGACGCGTAACCAAAGCGATTTTCCCTGTGGCTGGTCTGGGCACCCGTTTCCTGCCCGCAACCAAGGCGATCCCCAAGGAAGTGCTGACGCTGGTCGACCGCCCGCTGATCCAATACGCCATCGACGAAGCCCGCGCTGCCGGCATTACGGAATTCATCTTTGTCACGTCGCGCGGGAAATCCGCGCTTGAGGATTATTTCGACGCGGCGCCTGAATTGGAAATGTCGCTGAAAGCGAAGAATAAAACGGATTCGCTTGAAACGCTTGAAATGACCAATATGGGGTCGGGCCAGATTGCCTATATCCGCCAGCATAAAGCGCTGGGTCTGGGTCATGCCGTCTGGTGCGCCCGACGGCTGATTAACGAAGACGAAAGTTTTGCGGTGATTCTCCCCGATGATGTCATTCAGGGCGAGAAATCCTGCCTCCAGCAGATGGTAGAGCAACACGAGGAAACCGGCGGCTGCATGGTCGCCGCGATGGAAGTCCCGCCCGAGAAAGCCTCGGCCTATGGTCTGCTCGACGTGAAAGAAGACATGGGACAGATGGTGTCGGTCAAAGGCATGGTCGAGAAACCCAAGCCCGAAGACGCGCCCTCGAACTTGGCCGTGATCGGGCGCTACATCCTGACGCCGAAAGTGCTGCAAACCCTCGATAAACAGGAAACCGGCGCGGGCGGTGAAATCCAGTTGACCGATGCAATTGCTAATGAAATCCGGTCGGGCCGCGATGTTTATGGCTATCGCTTTCGCGGTCAGCGGTTCGATTGCGGCTCCAAGGCAGGGTTCCTGCAAGCGACCGTCGCATTCGGGCTCAGCCGCGATGATCTGCGCGACGAATTCTCGGAATACCTGCGGGAGATGGTTTCACTCGACGCCGCGGCCCAGTAACCTGCGGTTTGTGTTCGGGTAACCGGGAGTTTTCCCCATATGGCCACGATTTTGGTCACCGGCGGTGCGGGCTACATCGGCTCGCACGCCTGCAAGGCATTGGCAGCGGCAGGGCATGTCCCCGTCACCGTCGATAATCTGTCGACGGGCTGGCGCGAGGCGGTGAAATTTGGCCCCTTTGAGCAGGCCGATCTGTCTGACCGCGCCGCGCTGGACGCCATTTTCGCCCGCCACCGCCCCGATGCGGTCATGCATTTCGCAGCGTTCAGTCAGGTTGGCGAATCGATGCAGGATCCCGGCCTGTATTGGCGCAACAACGTGCTGGGCTCGCTGACCTTGATCGAGGCGGCCGTTGCGGCCGGGTGCCTTGATTTCGTGTTTTCCTCCACCTGCGCGGTCTATGGCGACCAAGATGGCGTGGTGCTGGACGAAGATAGCGCCCAGATGCCGTTGAACGCCTATGCGGCCAGCAAGCATGCGATCGAAGACATGCTGCGCAACTTTGGCGTCAGCCACGGGCTTCGACATGTCATTTTCCGGTATTTCAACGTGGCCGGTGCAGATCCCGATGGCGAGGTGGGCGAGTATCACCAGCCAGAGACGCACCTGATCCCGCTGATGCTCGATGCGATTGACGGTAAGCGTCCGGCATTGACGATTTACGGCACCGATTACCCCACCCCCGACGGCACCTGCATTCGCGATTATGTCCACGTCATGGATCTGGTCGACGCCCATGTTCTGGGGGTCGATTGGCTGCGGCAGGGCAAGGGAAGCCGGGTGTTCAACCTCGGCACCGGCACCGGCTTTTCGGTGCGGGAGGTGGTGGAGGCCAGCCGCTCTGTCACCAATCGTCCGGTCCCGATGGAGGAGGGCGCCCGCCGTCCGGGCGATGCGGTGGCGCTTGTCTCCGGCTCCAGCCGAGCGGTTGCCGAACTGGGCTGGCGCCCTGTGCGCTCCACGATGGCCGACATGATCGGCGACGCGTGGCGCTGGCATCAGGATGGCGGATACGGCGCATGACCGGGCCGGGCGGGGCCTAGCCCGGCATGGCGCCGCGACAGACCCTCTGGAATGCCGCGCGCCTGCGGGCAAAGCGGCGGCGGCTGATTTATCGCGCGTGGCGCAAGCGGGGCGAACTGCAGTCCGTGCAGGACCGGACGGCGGCAATCCCGCCCGGCGGCATCCTTGCCTTCACCACCCTGCGCAACGAGGCGCTGCGTCTGCCGTGGTTCTTCCGACACTACCGCGCTTTGGGTGTCGCGCATTTCATTGTCGTGGATAATGGCAGCGACGACGGCAGCGCCGCATGGCTGGCCGCGCAACCGGATGTCTCGCTGTGGACCACGCAGGCCAGCTATAAGGCGTCCCGCTTCGGCGTGGACTGGATCACATGGCTGATGGCCCGCTATGGGCACGGGCACTGGTGCCTGCATGTGGATGCGGATGAGTTGTTGATCTATCCGCATTACGAGACCCGGCCACTGCCAGCGCTGACCGCCGCACTAGAGGCGCGGGCGCAGCCAGCGCTGGGGGCGTTGATGCTGGACCTCTACCCCGACGGGCCACTGGGCGCGCAAGGCTATGAGGGCGGCGATCCGACCGCTGTGCTGCCGCTTTTCGATGCCGGGCCGTATCGGGCGCAGTGGCAACCGCGAAACGGCAATCTGTGGGTGCAGGGCGGTGCGCGGGCACGGGCATTCTTTGCCGATGATCCGGGGCGGGCCCCGACATTGAACAAGCTGCCGCTGGTCAAATGGTCATGGCGGAACGTCTGGCAGAATTCGACCCATTCGCTGCTGCCGCCGCATCTGAACGCGGCCTATGACGGGCCGGGGGCTGCTGCGTTGTCGGGGGTGCTGCTGCATACGAAGTTCCTGCCTGACATCACCGACCGTGCTCGCAGCGAGCAGGTTCGGGCGCAGCATTTTCATGATCCCGCCGTATTCGATGACTACTACGACGCGGTGGCGGAGGCGCCGGTGCTGGCTCATGACGGCTCCGTGCGGTTCACCGGCTGGCAGCAGCTGGAAACGCTTGGACTGATGTCGCGGGGCGGCTGGGACGGCGCTTGATGCAGGGCATCCACAGCGCGCAAAGCCTTTTCGCGCCGGTGTTTCATGTTCAGCGGCACTCTGCCTATACTTGGCCGCAAGGCATTGATTGGTAAGCCGCCTGCCGAGCTATCGGCCGCGGTCGGGAGCATGCGACGGGGTGAGCGCCCTACATTCATATCGGCTCAGGCTGCGCCGCAGGGCGTGGAAGCTCCGCGCTTTTCGGAAAAGGCGCGAACTGCGCAGCGTGGTCAATCGCACCCGTGGCCTGCGTCCGGGCGATACGTTGGTGTTTACCACTCTGCGCAACGAACGAGTGCGACTGCCCTATTTCTTCGACTACTATCGCAAGCAGGGCGTCAATCATTTCCTGATGGTCGATAATGACAGCGACGATGGCTCCGCCGCGTGGCTACGCGATCAGCCTGACGTATCGCTCTGGACCACACCCGCCAGCTACAAGGCCGCGCATTTCGGGGTCGATTGGCTGAACTGGCTGCAATGGCGCTATGGCCACGGGCACTGGACGCTCGTCGTCGATGTGGACGAATTTTTTGTCTATCCGTTCTGCGACACCCGCCCGATCCGGGCGCTGACCGATTGGCTGGATGCCAGCGGGGTGCGCAGTTTCGGGGCGATGTTGCTCGACATGTATCCCAAGGGGTCGCTGTCCGCGCAGCCCTACCGCGAGGGGCAAGACCCGTTCGAGATCGCCAGCTGGTTCGACAGCGGCAACTATTCGATCAAGCGCAACCCCGAGATGCTGAACCTGTGGATTCAGGGCGGGCCACGGGCGCGGATGTTCTTTGCCGACACGCCCGAACGCGCCCCGGCCCTGAACAAGATCCCTTTGGTGAAATGGGATCGCGGCTATGCCTATGTCTCGTCCACCCATATGCTGCTGCCGCGCGGGCTGAACCTGACCTATGACGAATGGGGCGGCGAGAAGCCCTCGGGCGTGCTGTTGCACGCGAAATTCCTCGACACGTTCAGCCATAAATCGTCCGAGGAATTGACCCGCGGCCAGCACTACGCTGATAGCGCGGAATACAAGGCCTATGCCGGTGGGCTGCAACAGGATCCTGACTTTTGGACCAAGTGGTCCGAGCGATACATCAACTGGCGGCAACTGGAAATCATCGGCCTCATGTCCAAGGGAAACTGGGCATGACGGTCGGGTTTGTCATGCTGGTGCATACCGCGCTGGCGCGGGCCGCGCAGACCGCGCGGCATTGGGCCAGTTCGGGCTGTCCGGTGGTGATCCATACGGATCGTAAGGTCGACGACACCGCTTTTGACGAATTTCGCGCCATGCTGGCCGATCTCGATAATGTCAGCTTCTCCCCGCGTTATCGCTGCGAGTGGGGGACATGGGGGATTGTCGCGGCGACGCTGGCCGCATCCGAGATCATGCTGCGCGATCACCCGCAGGTCGGGCATGTCTATCTTGCCTCAGGCTCCTGCCTGCCGCTGCGCCCGGTGCAGGATCTCAACGCCTATCTTGCCGCGCGTCCGCGCACCGACTTCATCGAATCCGTCACGATCGAGGATGTCGTCTGGACCAAGGGCGGGTTTGATCGCGAACGCTTCACCCTGCGGTTTCCGTTTTCATGGAAGAAGAACCGCCGCCTGTTCGACCGCTATGTCGATCTGCAGCGACGGCTGAAGAGGCAGCGCACCATTCCCGCCGGGCTAGAGCCGCATCTGGGCTCGCAATGGTGGTGCCTTAGTCGGGGCACCCTGTCGCGCATTGTCGATGACCCGGACCGCGCCGTTTATGACCGCTATTTCAGGCGGGTCTGGATCCCTGATGAAAGTTATTTCCAGACGTTAGTGCGGCTGCATTCGGCCGAGGTGGAAAGCCGCGCGCTGACCCTGTCGAAATTCGACTATCAGGGCAAACCGCACATCTTCTACGACGATCACCTGCAATTGCTGCGCCGGTCCGATTGCTTTGTCGCGCGCAAGGCGTGGCCCCATGCCAACAAGCTTTACGCCAGTTTTCTGTCCAACGATCCCCGCATCACCAAAAACGCGGAGCCGAACCCGGGCAAGATCGACCGCCTGTTTTCTCGGGCGACGGAACGCCGGGTGCGCGGGCGTTCGGGGCTATATATGCAAAGCCGCAATCCCCGCGAGGGCTGGGAGAACGGCAAGACCTGCGAGCCCTATTCAGTGTTCGAGGGTTTTTCCGACCTGTTCGTCGATTTCGACGGCTGGCTGGCCAAGACCGTGGGCGGGCGCGTGCATGGCCATCTGTTCAGTCAGGAACGGGTGGAATTCGCCGGGGGGGAGGCCGTCTATAACGGCGCGCTTAGCGATAGCGCGGCGCTGCGCGACTACAATCCACAGCGGTTCCTGACCTCGCTCATCTGGAATGCGCGTGGCGAGCGGCAGTGCTTTCAGTTCGGTCCCGCCGACGATCAGCAGATCAGCTGGTTCATGGCGACGGATCAGAACGCCCAGATTTCGGTCATCACCGGTGCGTGGGCCATCCGGCTGTTTCAGTTGGGGCTGAACACCCCCGTGATCCGCAAAGAGGCCGCGCGGCTACAGGCGATCGAGCTGGAGCACATCGCCATTCTGCGGTCGCAATACACCAACGCCCGGCTGCGCGTCTGGACGCTGGCCGATTTCATCGAAAACCCGATGGATCATCTACAGGCCATCACCGAAGAGATCAGCCCCGGCACCCGGCGGCGGCTGACCGAAGCGCCGCGCATGGCCGACCTGCGTGATTTTGGCCGGTTTGTGCAGATGCTCAAGAATCAGGGCATGAACCTCCACCTTGCCGGCGACTTTACCGTCGGGCTAGACCCTGCGCCGCAGCCTTCGGGCACCGCGCGCCCTTATCTGGTGAAATGACCCATGGCTGATGCTGCCCGCGCCCGTTTCGATATGTTCGTTCTGTTCGCAGAAATGCGCACCGGCTCGAATTATCTTGAGGACAACCTCAACCAGATGCCGGGACTCGCCTGTCATGGGGAACTGTTCAACCCGCATTTCGTGGGTCAGCATAACCGTGATGAAAAATTCGGCGTCAGTCTGCGCGACCGTGACGCCAATCCCGATGCGCTGCTCACCGCGATGCGGGCCGAGACGACAGGAGTGCCGGGGTTTCGCTACTTCCACGATCACGATGCGCGGGTGTTCGACCGCTGCGTGCCTGATCCGCGCTGCGCCAAGGTGGTGCTGACGCGTAACCCCGTCGACAGCTATGTCTCACTGCGGATCGCGCGGGAGACGAACCAATGGCGTCTAACAAATGTCACCCACCGTAAGGAGGCGCGGATCAGGTTCGATCCGGCCGAGTTCGAGCGCTTCCTTGCGCGCATTCAAGCGTTTCAGTTGCGGCTTCAGCGCGGGTTGCAAATCACGGGGCAGACCGCCTTTCATATTCATTACGACGACATCAACGATGTCGAGGTGCTGAACGGGCTGGGGCAATTCCTCGGGGCCGATGTGGCGCCGCTGGAACGGGCGTCCAACCGGCTGAAGCGACAGAACCCGGCACCGCTGGAAGACAAGGTTGAGAATTACGAAGAGATGATCGCCGCATTGGCGGAAATGGACGGCTTTGGCCTGTTTCGCACGCCCAATGCCGAGCCTCGGCGCGGGCCTGTGGTGCCGAGCTACGTCGCCGCACCCCGTGCGCCGCTGCTGTTTTTGCCGATCAAGGGCGGGCCGGTGGCGCCGATCAGCGACTGGCTTGCCGCCTATGATGACGCCACGCCCGACGACGTGCTGCGCGACTTCACCCAGAAATCCCTGCGTCAGTGGAAGCGGCAGAACAAGGGGCATCGCAGTTTCGCCGTGCTGCGCCATCCGATGGCGCGCGCCCATGAGGTGTTTTGCCGCCACGTCCTGACCACCGGGCCCGGCGCCTATCTGGAGATCCGCGAAACCCTGCGGCGGGTGCATGATCTGCCGTTGCCGGACGGTGCGCCGGGCGATGACTGGACTGCCGCCCGCCATCGTGCGGCGTTCGAGGGGTTTCTCGGGTTTCTGAAGGCAAATCTTGCGGGCCAGACCGCCGTCCGAATCGATCCTGCTTGGGCGACACAGGCGGCGGTGCTGGAGGGTATGAGCACCTTTGCCCAACCCGACATGCTGCTGCGCGAAGACACGCTTCAGACCGGCTTGGCACAATTGGTGCAGCAGGTTGGCGGAACAACCATGCCGCCCGCGCCAGAGCCGTTCGAGACCGGGCCGATTGCGCTGGATGCCATCTATGACGGTGAGCTCGAGAAGCTCTGCCGCGAGGTCTACGCCCGCGACTACATGCAATTCGGGTTCAGGGTCTGGGCGCGTCGCGACAAATAATGTGTCCGGTCGCAGGTCCGGCGCAGCGGGCCTGTAAACGGTCAGAACATTCCGAAGCCAAGAACGATGCCTGCCCCGGCCGCGCGGCGCGACCGGAGCAGGGCTTTGATTTATGCGGCCATTTGGCTTTTAGCCGATGCCGCAAAACCAGCATGGTTGATGAAGGTTAACGAAAGGTTGCTGGGTCTGCGCGACGAACACGCGTGCCGAAGATTCCTGACCGCAAGGCGGGCCGCGCGGTCAGGCTTTGCTCAGGCCGCCTGACTAGCGCCACCGGCTGTGAGGATCGCGTAAAGCGTCTGCGGCGCGTGGTTGGCGCGCAGCTTGGAGCAGATGGCACTGTCGCGCATGGTGCGGGACACCAGTGCTAGCGCCTTCAGATGTTCAACGCCGCTGTCGCTGGGCGCAAACAGACTGAAGACCAGATCGACGGGCTGGCGATCGACGCTGTCGAAGTCGAGCGATTGTTCCAACCGGAAGAACACGCCCACCACCTTGTCCAGCCCGTCAATGCGGGCATGGGGCAGGGCGATGCCGTGGCCGACACCGGTCGGGCCCAGTGTTTCGCGCTCCTGAAGCGCTTCGATGGCATGGGTGCATTTCAGCCCGTAGCAGGATTCGGCGGCCTCTCCCAATTGCTGGAAGAGGCGCTTCTTGCTGCTGGCGGTGCTGACAACCTTGACCGCTTCAGGTTTGAGAATCGTCGAAAGGTCCATGGCGTCTGTCAGTCCCTCCCGCCCGCTCGGACGGCGCTATCAAGCTTCGTTCGCGGGATCGATCCAGCCGATATTGCCGTCTTCGCGACGGTATACGACATTGACCCCGTTCTGCCCTTCCTTGCGGAACACCAGAACCGGCGCGCCGGCCAGTTCCATCTGCATAACCGCTTCGCCGACCGACAGGGCCGGAATACGCGTCTCCATCTCGGCGACGATGATCGGCTGGAGGCTGTCCGGCTCGGTTTCGTCGCCCTGATCGTGAGCGGCGAGGATATACGAGGACGCCCCGAAAAGTTCAACCGGCTGCGAACGCTCCTTGTGATGGTCTTTCAGGCGGCGCTTGTAGCGGCGCAGCTGCTTCTCCATTTTTTCGCAGCATTGGTCGAAGGCGGCGTAGATTTCGGTCGCGCGGGCGCTGGCCTGCGCAGTGAGGCCGGTGGACAGGTGCACGGTCGCTTCGCAGGAAAATTCATGCGCGATCTTGGAAAAGATCACCGTCGCGTCGGTGGGGCGTTCGGCATATTTGTCGACCGCCACACCAAGACAATCCTTCACATGCGTCTGAAGCGCGTCTCCGATGTCGATCTGTCGACCGCTGATTTGGTAACGCATAGCACCTCCTTGGGTTATCGGGAGACCGGGCCCGCGTGTCGTCAAAGACGACGCGGGGGGAGGCCGGTCAGGGGGGAACTTTGTGAAAGGCGGATCGCGGCACCTGCGGGCCACGGCGCGGGTGTGCGGCGGTGGGCGAGGCTGGATGCCGAGGCGGGCGTGGACACGGGCCCCTGCCCAAAAGTGCGGCGGGCCGCGGGGCCGGTCATCCGGCTGTCCCGGCGAACGGGGCCGGACAGCGCAAAGCGCGGGGCCGGGGGAGCGTCACGGTCATGCATCGGGTTCATTTGGCGCCTCCGGAGGTGGGTCTGTCAATGGCCGGTCACGCCGCGGCGCGGCATCATCAGGGCGCGGCGCGCGTCGGCGGCGACAACCTGCATCCTCAACGTGTGACGTGGCGCGGCGTTCCGCTCAACCGATCCGGAAGCTCTGACCAAGGTAGACGCGGCGCACATTCTCATCCTGAACGACCTCCTCGGCGGTGCCGCTCATCAGCACCTTCCCATCATGAAGGATGTAGGCCCGGTCCACGATTTCCAGTGTTTCGCGCACATTGTGATCGGTAATCAGCACACCGATCCCGCGCCGCTTCAGATCCGCGACCAGCGCGCGGATATCCCCGACAGAAATCGGATCGACCCCGGCAAAGGGTTCGTCCAGCAGCAGGTATTTCGGATCGGCGGCAAGGCAGCGCGCGATCTCCACCCGGCGGCGTTCGCCCCCCGAAAGGGACAACGCCTGCGCGCGCCGCAGATGTTCGATGGCGAATTCCGATAGCAACTCTTCCAGACGCTCGCGGCGGCGCAGGCGGTCGGATTCGCTGATCTCCAGAATCGCGAGGATATTGTCTTCGACCGAAAGCCCGCGGAAGATCGACACCTCCTGCGGGAGGTAGCCGATGCCAAGCTTGGCGCGGCGATACATCGGCAGTGTCGTCACCTCGCGCCCGTCGATGGCCACGCGGCCGCTATCAGGGGTGACCAGCCCGGCGATGGCGTAGAAACATGTGGTCTTGCCGGAGCCGTTGGGCCCTAGCAGCGCGACGACCTCGCCCCGGCCAAGATCCATCGATACGTCCCGGATCACCAGCCGTTTCTTGTAGCTTTTGCGCAGCTGCGAAATCCGCAGGCCGGCGTCGTCGTCGGTCAGCGGTGCCGCACTGTCAGGGACAAGGCTGGGCCGGGGGGTGGCCTCGGACATGCCGGGTGTAGCGGGCGTGCGGGCGTCTGGATCGGCGGCCTGGCTCAATTGCCGTTCCCCGGACTGAACGTCGTGCGCACCCGGCCTTCCATGATGCCGTTGCCGGTTTCCATGTTGAGCCGCAGCGTCTGACCCGAAAGCAGATTGCCCCCTTGGGTCATCAGCACATCGCCGGTCATAACGACTTCGCCGGTGGCCAGTGTGTAGACGGCCTCCTGCGCTTCGGCGCTGTCTTCGCCAGAGGTCAGCACAACCCCGCCCGAGGCGTGAAGGCGCTCGATCTCATTGCCTTCCTGTTCTTCGCCTTCGGCGGCGTCGGGCTGCTGGGTGTATTCGACGCGGACCGTCGCGGCGGAGAGGCGCATCTCGCCCTGAACCACCAGAACGTCACCGGAAAACACGGCGGTGCCGGCCTCTTCGTTGACTTCGAGGGTGTCGGAAACGACCTCGACCGGGTCGGAGGTGTCATGCTCCATCCCGCCGAATTCCACCTGTCCCTGCGCATATGCGGCAGCGGAGGGCAAAAGCGGCACGGCCAAGGCCGCGAGCGTGATGGCAAGCAGGGCGGGTCTGAAACTCATCGGACAAATTCCTCAATCTGACGGCGTGTATACCAGTTTCACGCCCTTGTTGAAAACAAGCAGGTGGTT
This sequence comes from Pacificitalea manganoxidans, assembly GCF_002504165.1. GTDB lineage: Bacteria > Pseudomonadota > Alphaproteobacteria > Rhodobacterales > Rhodobacteraceae > Pacificitalea > Pacificitalea manganoxidans. The sequence goes on along the minus strand of NZ_CP021404.1, from coordinate 3,231,328 downwards.
GGCGCTGTCGTCGCCTTCGGCATCGGGCAGGGGGGCGAGCGACATCGACCCGGCATCAAGCCGCCCTGCCGGACCATCGGCCTGCACCGGACCTTCGCTTTCCAGCAGCGTTCGGCTGAGAGACGTGGACATGGCATCGGACGTGATGCGGTAGCCAGAGGAGGTGGTCACCACGACCCCGCCCTGAAGGTAGGCCATGTCGGCACCGCTGTCGATTTCACCTCGTTGCGAGGACAGTTGGTAGCGCGCTCCGGTGGCGGTGATGAGTTCGGCCTCAAGATCCGTTGCATCGACCCGTTCGGGGCTGTCGGGATCGGGGCGCGCGGTGCTGGCGGTGACGCTGATGGCCGCGCCATCCTCGGTGACACCGGCGTAGTTAGGCGCGCTGATGCGCTGTTCGCGGGCCAGCTCCTCCACGTCGATCTCGGCAAAGGGAATGGCCTGTGTGGGGTCTATATTCCGGGCAAGCAGAAACACGGTCGACAACAATGCCAGCGCCGCCAGGGGGAGCACGATCTTGGCCCAGGCGACAAAGCGCGAATATGGATTGTCGCGCCGACGCATGCGCTAGACCACCCCGGCCCGAAGGCAGTCGTGAATGTGCAGGATACCCACAGCCGGGCCGGGCCCGTCCGCAGCCGGTGCGGTGACGAACAGCGTGGTGATCTGCGCGGCGTTCATGCGGGCCAGCGCGGTGGCGGCCAGCGCATCGGGCGCGATCGTTTTGGGCGCGTGGGTCATGACCTCCTCCACCGTCAAATCCAGAAGCCCCGCCATATGCCGGCGCAAATCGCCATCGGTGATGACACCCTGTAAGATAGCGTCCGGTCCCGCCACCCCAAGCACACCAAAGGATTTTTGCGACATCGTGATCAGCGCCTCGCCCATCGGCGTGCCCGGCGCGACCAGTGGCAGACGGTCGGCGCCGTGCATCAGGTCGCGGACCCGTGCCAGCTGCGCGCCCAGCTTGCCACCGGGGTGGAATTCGCGAAACCGCTCCGGGGTGAAACTGCGATGTTCCATCAGCGCCACGGCCAGCGCATCCCCCAAGGCAAGCGTCATGGTGGTGGAAGTGGTGGGCACTTTTCCGGTGGTGCAGGCCTCCGGCAGGCTGGGCAGCAACAGGCGCACATCGGCCTGCTGCATCAGGGTGCTGCCCTCGCGGCTGGCGACTGCGATCAGCGGGATGCCAAACCGCCGGGTATAGGTGATCATATCAGCCAGTTCCGGGGTCTCGCCAGAATTGGACAACAGCAAAGCCACATCCCCCGCCGAGATCATGCCAAGATCGCCGTGGCTTGCCTCGGCGGGGTGGACGAAATGGGCAGGCGTGCCGGTAGACGCGAGCGTCGCGGCCAGTTTGCGCGCGATATGCCCCGATTTTCCCATACCAGACACGATAATCCGCCCCGGCGCGTCGAGGATCAGCCCCACCGCATCCACGAATCCGGGGCCGAGCGTTTCAGCCAGAGTGGACAGCGCGGCGGCCTCATCGGTGATAACCCGGCGGGCGGTATCCAGCAGGCGTGCAGGATCGGGGCGAGGCAGGGAACTGTCGGTCATGGTGGCCTCAGCTATGGGCGAAAATGTCAGAGTCAGGCCAGCCTTCGAGGTCAAGCTGCGCGCGCGTCGGCAAGAAATCAAAGCAGGCCTGCGCCAGTTCGGTGCGCCCCTCCCGCGCAAGCCGGGCGTCAAGCGCCTCGCGCAGACGGTGCAGGTAGAGCACGTCCGAGGCCGCGTAATCCATCTGCGCGCGGGTCAGCGTCTCCGCGCCCCAGTCGCTGGACTGTTGCTGTTTGGAAATATCGACGCCGATCAGTTCCTGCGTCAGGTTCTTTAGCCCATGACGGTCGGTATAGGTGCGCACCATTTTCGAAGCGATCTTGGTGCAATAGACGGGTGCGGCCCGCGCGCCGAAGGTGTGCAGCATCACCGCAATGTCGAACCGCCCGAAGTGAAACAGCTTCAACACCTGCGGGTCCGTCAGCATGGCGCAGAGATTCGGCGCCTCCGTCTGTCCTTTGGCGATCTGCACCAGATGCGCATCGCCATCGCCCGCCGACATCTGGACCAGACACAGCCGGTCGCGATGCGGCTGTAGGCCCATCGTTTCGCAATCGATCGCCACCACCGGGCCAAGCGTCAGCCCGTCGGGAAGATCGCCTTGATAGAGATGCACGGCCATGATCCGGCTCCTTTCACAGTGCAGCGCGCGGGCGGCGCGTCGTTCCGGCGGATCTAGCCGAAAGGCCGGGCGGAATAAAGGCGGCTGCGCGGGCGGGGCAGGGCGGCGGCTCCATGCCGGACAGGGAAAAGGGGGCGCATTTTTTCCTGTCATCTTTCTGGATTATCCTACATCCAGACACGAACGCGGCCATGCCGGTCGCGATTGGAACCGACAGGGATCGACGCAGACGTGGACACTGAAATGGACGCACAGCAGCAACCCGAGAAGCCTTCCGATCTGTATGGGATCGAGGCTTGGGGACATGACCTGGTCACCGTGACCGATACTGGCGACGTTGCCCTGCGCGATCCGCTGGACCCGTCGATTCCGCCGGTGTCGCTGCCTGCGATCATCAAGGATCTGAACGAACGCGGCATCACGTCGCCGATCCAGCTGCGGGTGCAAAGCTTCCTCGATATGGGCATTCACCGGCTCAACAAGGCATTTGCGGACGCGATCCGCGAGACCGGCTATCAGGGCGTTTACCGCGGCGTGTTCCCGATCAAGGTGAACCAGCAGGCCGAAGTGGTCAGCCGTCTAGTCGAAGTGGGCCGCCCCTATCACTACGGGCTGGAGGCTGGCTCGAAACCCGAATTGATCGTGGCGTTGGCGCAGGAGATGGCGAAGGAAAGCCTGATCATCTGCAACGGCGTGAAGGATGACGAATTCATCCGGCTTGCGATCCTGTCGCGCAAGCTGGGCTTCAACACGGTCATCGTTCTGGAAAGCCTTAAGGAATTCGAGATCGTGCACCGTGTCGCGCGGGAGCTTGATGCGCGCCCGCTATTGGGTGTGCGGATCAAGCTGACCCAGACAGTCACCGGCAAATGGGAAGCGTCCTCCGGCGACCGCTCGACCTTTGGGCTGGGCACGGAGCAGGTGGTGCGGCTGGTCGATCGGCTGGAGGAAACCGGCTTTCTCGACTGTCTGGTTCTTCAGCACAGCCATCTGGGCAGCCAAGTGCCCAACATCATCGACATCCGCCGCACCGTCGCGGAAAGCGCCCGGTTCTACACCGAGTTGAAGGCGCTGGGCGTGCCGTTGAAATATCTCGACCTCGGCGGCGGTCTGGGCGTGGATTACACCGGCGAGAAACGCTCCACCGATAATTCGATGAATTACACGGTCGAGGAATATTGCACCAACATCCTCGAATCCGTCCGTTACGCGATGGACGAGGCCGGGTTGGAACATCCGACGCTGGTAACCGAAAGCGGTCGTTTCGTGGTCGCGCTGTCGTCGATGCTGATTTTCAACGTGCTGGACGCCACGCTTTACGACACGCCCGTGCGGCCCGAAACGGTCGCGGGCGATCATCATTTCGTCAAGGATCTGCTGGCGGTCGAAGGGTATGTCGGCCCCGCGCGCCTGCAAGAAAGCCTCAATGACGCGCTTTATTACCGCGATGAGATGCGCGCGCTGTTCCGCCGTGGGCAGGTCGACATCCGGCAGATGGCACGGGCGGAGCAGGGCTTTCTCTATATCCGGTCGCTCATCAACACGCAGGCCCGCACCGGCGACCATTCGGACGAAGTCGACGAGGCGCTGGAAGGCGTGGTGGACTACTACCACGGCAACTTCTCGCTGTTTCAATCGCTGCCCGATGTCTGGGCCATCGATCAGGTGCACCCGGTCATTCCGCTTCAGCGGCTGAACGAAGTGCCCAACCGGCGCGTCGTCTTCACCGACATCACCTGCGACAGCGACGGCAAGATCAGTCATTTCGTGCTGCGCGACGGCATTGCCAATTCGCTGCCCGTGCATGACCTGACCGAAGAGGACGAATACTATATCGGCGTCTTTTTTGTCGGGGCCTATCAGGAAACACTGGGCGACCTGCACAATCTGTTCGGCGACGCCAATGTCGTGACCATCAGTCTGAACCGCAACGGCGGCTTCGAGATCGAACACGAGACCGAAGGCGATACCATCGCGCAGGTTCTGTCCTATGTCGAATACGACCCGCAGGATTGTCTGGTCGCGTTCCGGCGGACAGTGGAGCGGGCGGTGAAAGCGGGGCAGGTCAACGCCGCGCAGCGCCGGATCCTGATGGACGCCTATAAAGACAGCCTTGCAGGCTACACCTATTTCGAATGATCTCCCGGGCCGCGCACGGGCCGGACAAGAGATCCTGACAACACGATCAATCAAGGAGCTACAAATGGGCAAGGTTCTGGTGGTAGGCGCGGGTGGCGTCGGCTCGGTCGCCGTGCACAAGATGGCGATGAACCCCGATATCTTTACCGAGATTTCGCTGGCCAGCCGCACCAAATCCAAATGCGACGACATCGCCGCGTCGGTGAAATCCCGCACCGGGGTCGATGTTGCGACCTATGCGCTGGATGCGATGGACGTGTCCGCGACCGTGGCGCTGCTAAAGCAGACCGGCGCGGAATTGCTGGTGAACCTCGCGCTGCCCTATCAGGATCTGGTGCTGATGGATGCCTGTCTGGAGGCCGGTGTGCCCTATCTGGACACCGCCAACTACGAGCCGCCCGAAGAGGCGAAGTTCGAATATTCCCACCAGTGGGCCTATCAGGACAAGTTCCGCGAAGCAGGGCTGGCGGCGGTGCTGGGCTCCGGCTTCGATCCCGGCGTGACCTCGGTCATGGCGACCTATATCCGCAAGCATAAGCTGGACGGCATCCGCCAAATCGACGTTCTCGATTGCAACGGTGGCGATAACGGCAAGGCATTTGCGACCAACTTCAACCCTGAGATCAACATCCGCGAAGTGACCGCCCCCGCGCGTCACTGGGAGGATGGCAAATGGGTCGAAAGCCCCGCGATGAGCACCAAGGTGCCGTTCGACTTCCCCGGTGTGGGCGAGAAGAACATGTATCTGATGTATCATGAGGAACTGGAAAGCCTGTCGACCCATTTCCCCGAAATCGAGCGTGCCCGCTTCTGGATGACCTTTGGCGATGCCTACATCAACCACGTCACGGTGCTGCAGAATGTCGGCATGACTTCGATCGAGCCGGTCATGCATGACGGCAAAGAGATCATCCCGCTGCAATTCCTGAAAACCGTGCTGCCCGATCCGGGTGAGCTGGGCGAGTTGACCAAGGGCAAAACCTGCATCGGTGACATCATCACCGGGCCGAAGGATGGCGTGGAGAAGACCTACTACATCTACAACATCTGCGATCACGAGGAATGCTACCGCGAGGTCGGCAGTCAGGCCGTGGCCTACACCACAGGCGTGCCCGCGATGATCGGTGCCGCGATGATGTTGCAGGGTCACTGGAATGAGCCGGGCGTGTGGAACACCGAACAGCTTGATCCCGATCCCTATATGGAGATGCTCAACACCCAAGGGCTGCCGTGGAAGATCGTCGAGCTTGACGGTCCGGTGGATTTCTGAGCCCGGCATGAGCGACACGCCCGACATCATCAAGGAAAGCCGCGCGGCCTTCGCGCGGCTTGACCTGACCCGCGTGCCCTCGCCCTGCTTCGTCGTCGACGAAGTGGCGATAGAGCGCAACATGAAGATCCTGCGCGACGTGGCCGACTGTTCCGGCGCGCATGTGTTTCTGGCGCTAAAGGCGTTTTCCATGTTTGCGCTGGCGCCGCTGATCGGGCGGTATCTGCACGGGGTCTGTGCGTCGGGTATCCACGAGGCTCGGCTCGGTGCGGAGCATTTCGAGGGGGAGGTCGCGACGTTCTGCGCGGGCTACAAGGAAGACGACCTGCGGGAAATCCTGCTGTTGTCGGATCATGTGATCTTCAACACCCCCGCGCAGCATCGTCGTTTCCGCCCGCTGGTCGACGCCGCCCGTGCGGAGGGTCGCCAGATCGAGGTCGGTCTGCGGATCAACCCCGAACATTCAGAAGGCTGGAATGCAAAATACGACCCCGCCGCGGCGTGTTCCCGGCTGGGCACGCCGATTTCGCAGCTGACCGATGCCGATATGGACGGCATCGACGGCCTGCATATGCATACTCTGTGCGAGCAGGATTTCGCCCCGCTGAAACGCACATGGGAGGCGGTCGAGGACCGGCTTGCCCCGTGGCTGGCGAACATGAAGTGGATGAACCTCGGCGGCGGTCACCACATCACCCGGCCCGATTACGACCGCGATGGTCTGGTCGATTTCGTGTCCACCCTGTCGGCGCGCCACGGTGTGCAGGTCTATCTGGAGCCGGGCGAAGCCTGTGCCCTCCAGGCGGGTGTGCTGATTGGCGAGGTGCTCGACCTGCCGGAAAACGGCATGCGGCTGGCAATCTCCGACATCTCCGCCACCTGCCACATGCCCGACGTGATTGAGGCGCCCTATCGTCCGGATCTGTTGGGCGAGCGGGACGAGGGGCAGGCCTACCGCATCGGCGGGCCAAGCTGTTTGGCGGGTGATGTCGTGGGCGATTACATCCCCGCCGAACCCTTCCGCATCGGGGACCGCTTCGCCTTTCTCGATCAGGCGCATTATTCGATGGTGAAGACGAACACCTTCAACGGTGTGCCTCTGCCCGCGCTTGCGCTGTGGAATTCGGAGACAGACGATCTGCGCGTGCTGCGCGAGTTCGGCTATGACGATTTCCTGACGCGGCTGTCGTGAGCCTGCCGCGTCCTTCCTTCTGATCTCCCACACCTGACCGATTGTTCGGAGCCCGCATGACCTACTTCCTCGAAGGCGAATTGACCGAGGCCGAGCGCGACCCTGCCACCGCGCGTTACCGCATCATCCCCGTGCCGCTGGAACGGACCGTGAGCTATGGTGCGGGCACGGCAGGCGGGCCTGACGCAATTTTGGAAGCCAGCGTCGAATTGGAACGGCAGGTGCTGCGCGCAGGTGTCTGGACGGAGCCCTGCACCGCCGGCATCGCAACCGAGCCGCCCGTGGCCTGCGAGGGCCCGCTGCCGGAAGTGATGGAGCGTATCGCCGCCCGCACCTGCGCGGCGGTGGAGGCCGGTGCAGTGCCGGTGACCCTGGGCGGCGAACATGCGCTCAGCTACGGCGCGGTGCGTGGCGTGGTGGCCGGGCTGGGCCGTCCTGTCGGTATCGTGCAGATCGACGCCCATGCCGACCTGCGCAAGGCCTATCAGGACGAACGTCATTCCCACGCTTCGGTCATGCAGCTTCTCGCCGAAGAAGACGGTCTGCGCATTGCCCAATTCGGCGTGCGCGCCATGTCCGCCGAGGAAGTCGCCCGCCGCGAAAGCGCGCATGTCTTTGCCGTCGATGCCGAGGAACTGGTGACGCGCGGATTGAACGCCGTCGATCTGCCCGACGACTTCCCCGAAGACGTCTATGTCAGCTTCGATGTCGACGGGCTGGACCCGGCGATCTTGCCCGCGACCGGCACGCCGGTGCCGGGGGGCTTGGGCTATTATCAGGCGCTGAACCTTGTCGCGCACGCGCTGAAGGGGCGGCGGCTGGTCGGGCTCGATGTCGTGGAACTTGCGCCCGAGCCGGGCAGCCGCGTGTCGGAATTCACCACCGCGCAGGTGACCTACTGCTTGATGGCGATGCTTTAATCGCCGGGTGATGGGGCGGGGCCGGTCAGCCACGCGGGCTCCAGCACCATCACTGTCGGACGGCCCGGCAGACTGTGGCGCGTGAGGGTCAGATCCGACATGCCCGCGCGCACGATGTCGAACTGATCCTCCATTCCGCTGGTGAAGCGCTGCAACGAGGCCTCGGAAAACCAGTGCATCGGGATCACGACCGATGCGCGAAACCGCTGCAACGTCTCGATCATCGAAGGCAGGTCCAGTGTCATTCCGCCATCCACGGGCGCCATCACGACATCTAGCCGCCCGATCGCCGCCAGTTGTTCCGCGTCCGGAATGTGGTGCAGATGCCCCAAATGGCCGATGCACAGGCCCGCCATCTCGAAGATGAAAATCGAATTACCGTCTTCCTCAACAGGGGCGGTGCCGAGCCGCCCGCGAATGTCGGTGGGCACGTTGCGCACCAGCACTTCCCCCAGATCGAGCGCATGTTGCGCCGGACCCTGCGCATCGGCCCACCCTTGAAGCACATGCGGAATGGCCGGGTCCGGCGCGGGGGCCCAATGGCTGGAATGGGCGTGGTTCATGGTCACCACATCGGGGATCAGCCCGGAATTGCCGTGAAACCCGTTGTAATCGGTCATCATGTTCAGCCCGCCCGGCGTTTGCAGCAGGAACATCGAGTGATCGACATAGGAAATTCGCACAGCCTCGGCGCGCACGGGATCGGTCCACGCAGCGGGGATGATCCGGGCCTCCTGCGGCGCGGCGCGGGCCAGCGACAGACAATGGGAGGGGATCCGCTCGGCGGTGGACTGCGCCTGTGCGGTAAGGGGGGCGAGCAGGGCAAGTGTCAGCCCCGCGCGACGCAGTCGGGGTATAAGCATTTGCAGGAGATTGAAACGGCGCGGCATCGTGGCGTCCTCGGTCTGGCGAAGATGCCTTGAGTGTGCCGGGCGATTGCCGTTGCGTCATCCATCTGCTGCGGCAGGACGCGCGGTCTGACGCGATTGTGACCGGGCCTGCTTGATTTCAGCGCAGGATGGGGGGACGCGACGGATCGCTGCCGGGAGCGGTCTGCTGGCGCGGTTCGATCTGTTCCGGCTCCGGCAGGTCAAAGCGCAACCCGGCCTGTGCCAGCCGCGCGGCGACCGGGTCCGAGGCGCGGAAAAAAGCCACATCCATCTCGCCTGCCTCGATCCCCGAAAATGTCAGCGCCTCGCCCGCCGCCTGCGCCAATGCATCCTCGGCCCCCGGCACGCTGTCGACAAAGGCCAGAAGGTGGCCTTTACGCCCGCCGCGATAGGTCACAGCGACAAGATAGGCGAACCGCGCCAACCCCGCAGTGCGCGCCAGTTTCGCATCAAGCCCCGTGAGCAGAGATTCCGGTAGGCCGCGCGGCGCGGAAAGCTGTTCGGGGTGGTCTTGGGTTTCGGAGGGACGATGGCCCAGCGTTTCGGCCAGCCAATCGACGGACTGGTAAGGCAGGATGATCGCGGAAGGGTGGCCCAGATTGACGCCGAGCCCAATCTGTTGCCCGGCAAGCAACTCCGCCACGGCGCGCCCCGACAGCGCCGCATAGGGCACGGCGCCTGCGGCAAAGTCCGACAGGCGATCCTCCAGATCAAACAGCAGCACGACCGGCCCGTCTTCGAGCGGAAAAACACGCGGCGTGATGTTGCGGCCCTCAGGCTCGGCATCCAGCAACATATAAAGCTCGCCATCCGCCAGCCGCTCGTAGAAGCGCAGGCGCGCGGTTTCGCTGTCGGGCGCGGCCTCCATCGCGGCATGGGCATCGTCAAGCGGCGTGCGGGTTTCCTGCGTCATGGCTCCATCACCTCCTGCACCCGGGCGCGCAAGGCCGGCAGAAGCTCGGCCGTGAACCACGGGTTTCGTTTCAGCCATGCCGTATTGCGCCAAGACGGGTGGGGCAAGGGAAAGAGCCCCGGCGCATGGTCGCGCCATGCCGTCACCGTGGCCGTCACACCCGCGCGGGCAGGGGGCCCCATATGCCATTTTTGCGCATAGCCGCCGATCACGAGGGTCAGCGGCACCTCGCCCAGCACCTCCATCACGCGGTCCCGCCATGTCGCCGCGCAGATCGCGGGCGGCGGCAGGTCGGAGCCTTTGGCATCATAGCCCGGAAAGCAGAAGGCCATCGGGACGATCGCCACGCGGTCCCGATCATAGAACGCGCGCCGGTCCAGCCCCAGCCAGTCGCGCAGCCGGTTGCCCGATGCATCCCAAAACGGCCGACCGGCCTGTTGCACCTTATTCCCCGGAGCCTGACTGACGATCATCACGCGCGCGCCGGGACGGAACCACGCGATGGGCCGAGGCGGATGCCGGGTCGCGGTGGCGGCGAACCGCGGGGCGCAGAGTGTGCAGTGACGGATTTCGCGTGCCAGCGGCGGATCTTCAGGCGTCGTCATCGGCACGTCCTGCGCATCGGAAAGGTCGATCCGCGAGGAGGTGTCAGGAAGGTGCGATTTGGCGGGCATAGCCCTGATTTAGGAGCGCTGGGTGCCGTGGCCAAGGGGACGGAACCACTGCGGTCCCGCGCCCGTCGCCGTGAGAAGGCTTTCAATCTGGGGTGGTTGAGGGTTATCTATCCACATTCACACGCTTGTCGCATCGGGAGAGTTGATTTGGTGCATATCGTGTTGATGGAAGACGAGCCTGAGCAGGGACAGCTTCTTCAAACAATGATCGAGGCCGCAGGCCACCGGGTCTCGTTGTGTCTCAACGGGGAGGAAGCCCTGCACGCGCTGGCCTCCGACGGACCGGATCTGCTGGTGACGGATCTGTATGTGATGCGTGATGGCTCCGTGCAGCGCGATGGCGGTGTCTTGCTGATCAGCCGTGTGCGCCGGGGCGTGTCGTGGATGGGGCAGCGCCTGAACCCCCGCTTGCCCATCATCGCGATCAGCGGCGGTGGCGCCATTCCGGGTGGCTTCTCACCGCTGCAGTTGGCCAAGCAGGTCGGCGCGGACCTATGTTTACCCAAGCCGATTGACGTTGGGGAATTGCTGACGGCTGTGCAAGAGCTCACGTCGACGTGAGATTTACGGTGTAAAACCACTCCTTATGCGTGTATGAGTTGACGCAAAGGAGATTTGCATGAACGCAAGACGGCGCAGCCAGGTTCGGCTCTGGTCGACTGTGACGCTCGCCCTCATAATGGCGGCGACGCTTGTCGTGGGCGTGAATGACTATAACCGTCAGCGTCAGATCGACGCCGCGATCACCGAACTGAACGTCAGCGCGCAGGAATTGCAAAACGCCATCGGCTATGGCGGATTGATCCATCATTTCAAGAACTACCTGCTTCGCCCCGATGAGGGGATCTATCGCGAGCAGGCCATTACCGCCTATGAAACCGCAACCGCCGCCTTGGCCCGGATTGACCGGCTTCGCGCGGGGGCTGGCGGGGGCGATGCATTGGGGTCCACCCGGCAGACCCTGCGGGCCTATCGCGAGATGATTAGCGTGATTCGCGCTATGACTGAGGCAGGCGCCACGGCCCGCGAAATCGACGCCGCCGTGCGCATCAACGACACGTCGGCCGTGTCCGAGGTCGAAGCCCTGAAGGAACAGGTGATTGCGACGCTCAATGCCCGGCACGACGAAATCGTCCGCCGACGTATCGTTCTGGGTCTGCTGGCGCTTCTGGGCTTTTCGGGGCTGACGTATCTTTATCTGCGCCAACGGGCCAAACGGCTGCGCCACATCGCCGAGGTGCAGGGAACCCTGTTCGAGCTGATGTCCCATTCCAACCGGGGGTTTGTCGGCTTGGGGGCCGATGGCACCGTGCAGATCATAAATGACACTGCGATTGATTTGCTGAACCTGCCGGAGCGACCGGACGCGCCCGGCGACAGCCTCGCGGACCCGGTCCGCGGCCCGGATGCTTGGATCGGGCATCGGATGCCGGTCGCCTTCACCTCGCCCGACGGGCAGCGTGTGCTGGAGGGGGCCAACAACCCGCTGGCGCAGGCACAGGCGGGGGCGATGGTCACCGGGGCGGTGGTGTGCGTCGCGCATACCGATGCCGCCCATCCGGTGCGCTACATCCGCTATAGCTGCGCCCCGGCCAGCCCGAATCCACTGGGCATCGTCACCGCGCTGGTGATGGAGGATGACACCAAGGCCGAACGCAACCGTCAGATCGTGGAACGCACCGGGCGGTTGGAAGCCTTGGGCCAATTCACCGGCGGAATCGCACATGACTTCAACAACGTGCTGGCGACGGTCACCTATGCCGTTCAGATCGCCCGCAACACCACTGAACCGGACCGCATCCAGAGCGTATTGAAGCAAGCCGGACGCGCAGCGGAGCGCGGCTCGGAGCTAACCCAACGTTTGCTCAGCTTCGCCCAGCGTGGACCGGGGGAGCCGGAGCCTGTCGAATTGCGCGTGGTGCTTGACGATTTGCAGGAAATGACGCGGTCCACCTTGGGCGACCGGATCGAGCTTCAGATCTTGCTGGAGGATGACGATCTTTGGGCCCAATGCGACCGGGGGCAGTTGGACAACGCACTGCTGAACCTCGTCATCAACAGCCGCGATGCGATACTGGCCGCCAATCACGGCGACCGTATCACGATCCGCGCCCGCGCATTTTCGGCGGCGCCGGATACCGGGCTGGTGGCGAACCCGGATGGGCGGCCCCGTTCGGTCGAAATCACGGTGACCGATAACGGACCGGGCATGGATGCCGAAGTGCGTCGCCGCGCGGTCGATCCGTTCTTCACCACCAAGGAGGCTGGCGCTGGCAGCGGGCTGGGCCTGTCCATCGTGTTCGGCTTTGTCGAGCAGTTCGGCGGCACGCTGCGTATCTATTCCGAACCGCAGCAGGGCACGACGATCCGCCTGAACCTGCCGCTGGGCGCGCAGTCGGCGGAGCGGGCGCAGGCGGGCGGCAATGTCGAAACCGCACTATTGCGCTCTGGTCGGGGGGAGGTTGTCCTGCTGGTCGATGATGATGCGGAGTTGCGCGACGTGATGGCGACCTTGCTGACCACGATGGGCTATAAACCGATTCCGGTCGCCTCTGCGGAGGAGGCGCAGCGCGAGGTGGAGAAGGGCAGCTTTATCGATCTGGTGCTGACCGACATCGTTATGCCGGGCGGTATGAACGGCATCGATCTGGTGCGGGATCTCCGCCAGCGCGGACTGGATATGCCAGCGATCTACATGACCGGTTTTGCAGGATACTCCGAGCCCGCCCCGGACCGCGCCGCTGGTGCGGTTCTGGTAAAGCCCTGCGAACCCGTGGATCTGGCCCGCGCGATGTATGCCGCGCTTCACACCGTGCCCGGCAGCACCCCGGCCCCGCGCCCGATCCCGGTCGCACCGGCTGCCGTGAAGAGCGAAGCGCCCCCTTCTACGCCGCGCGATAAAGGGTCGGAGCAGGTCAGCTGACAGCAACGCGATTGCGAGCCTGCGCGAGTTTGACGCTTTCGTGAGACGCCAAACAGCACCGTTTCGCGCTGCGCGTTCTCTCTGCTAGGATTATCTTTGACGCAGGTCGCGGCGAGGCACGGGGGAGCCAACCTCCGGTCTTTTGAATGTCGCGTGGAACATCGGCTGACCGGCGCACGACCCGAAGATCCTGCTAGGAGGCGCAGATGACCCACCGATTTTTCACCCTTGCCACAATTATCTTTCTGGCTTTCGGGCCTGTCGCCGCTGCGGCGGATGTGGCGCTTGTCGTCGGGCAGGCCGGCACGGACCGGCGGGGGCTGTTCGGGGGCGATGATCGGCCCGACGTTTCACGTGAACTCAACCGCGCCGGGTTCGAGGTGATTTCCACGGATACCGAAGACGGCGCCGACATCCGCGCGGGTTTGTCCGCACTGCTGGAGGAACTGCCCGATCATGATCGGGTGCTTGTGTTCCTAACCGGCAGTTTCGCGCATTCCGAAGGCGGCGGATCGTGGCTGTTGTCCGATGCGTCTGGTGGGGATGATCTGGCCCAAGTGGGGGGCGAGGCTGTCGCGCTGGATGTCATTACCGAAATCATGGCCACCCGTCCGGGGGCGGCGGTGCTGGTGCTGGGGGCCAAGACCGCGCGCGAAGATCCGGGTCTGGGACTGGAGGCGGGGATCGGCACGTTTGAGATCCCCCAAGGTGTCACGGTGCTGCGCGGCGCATCTCTGGCGGCGGCCAATTTCACCATCGGGGACCTGTTGAAGCGCGGGCAGGCGCTTCAGGCCTCGGTCAATGCTGACGAGGCCATCCGCGCCGAAGGTTTTCTGCCGCAGAAAATGGCATTCTTGCCTGCGCCTGTCGTGAGCCAGACGACGCCCACGCAAACTCGCCCCGATCCGGGTGCCGCCGCACAGGTGGAACGTGCGGTATGGGAGGCGAGCCGCTCGCAAGACACGGCTGACGCCTATCGCAGCTATCTGTCGCGCTACCCGCAAGGCGCATTTGCCGTGGAGGCTCGCCGCCGGGTGGGTGAAATCGAGGCGGAGCCGAACCGGCAGGCCCGATTGACGGAGGAGGATCTGAAACTCACCCGCGACCAGCGGCGCCAGATCCAGCGGCAACTGACGATCCTGCAATATGAGCCGCGCGGGATCGACGGTATCTTTGGCCCCGGCACCCGTGGCGCGATCACCCGTTTTCAGACCCGCAATGGCTTCCCGCAGAGCGGCTACCTGAGCGGCACGCAGATTGCGCGGCTTGCGCTTCAAGCGGAGCGCCGGTCCGCCGAGTTGGAAGCGGAAGCCGAGCGGCGTCGCTTGGCTCAGGAACGCCAGGACCGCGCCTATTGGGAAGCCACGGGATCGGTCGGCGACGAGGCCGGGCTGCGCACTTATGTAAAGAAATACCCCGACGGGCTTTATGCCTCGGTCGCCAAGAAGCAACTCGACATCATCGAGGAGGAGAAGCGACAGGAAGCGCGGGCGCAGGATCGCTCCGCTTGGGATCAGGCCGAGGAAGGCGACAACATCCGCGCCTATCGCAACTATCTGACCGCCTTCCCCGAAGGGGCGTTTGCCGAGGCCGCCGAGCAGCGCATCAACGATCTGGAAGCCGCCGACAGCGACGAAACCCGCGTGGCGCAGGCCGAGGAGGAGGCGCTGAACCTCAATCGCATCACCCGCACCCTGATCGAGCGGCGGCTAGGCCAGCTGGGGCTTGAGCCCGGCAATGCGGATGGCAATTTCTCGGAGGAGACACGCCGGGCAATTCGCCGTTTCCAATCCGCGCGGGAAATTCAGGTGACGGGGTATATGAACGAGGAAACCGTAGTGCGCATGCTGTCAGACGCCGCAGGCTCCGTGTTGCGCTGAGCGCGGATCTTTTCAACCGGCGTCGCGGGGCGTAGGGACAGGGGCATCTTCCCGAGAAAGTGCCCCATCCCATGACACCTGCCACCGCGATCCTGTTCAAACTTTCGTCCGTCACCCTGTTGGTGGGGATGCTGGCCTTGATCAAAGCATCGGCGGGCGAGGTGCCGACCGGCGAAATCGTGTTCTTCCGCTCGTTCTTTGCGATGCCGGTCATCATCGTCTGGCTCATCTCGCGCAAGGAGTTGAGCACCGGCCTCAAAACCGTTGATCCTTGGGGTCATCTGTGGCGGGGGCTGGTTGGCAGTGCGGCGATGGCGCTGAATTTCATGGCGCTGGGTCTGCTGCCTCTGCCCGAAGTGACGGCGATCAGCTATGCGACGCCCATCGTCGTTGTCATCTTCGCCGCGATGTTTCTGGGCGAAACCGTGCGCTTGTTCCGACTGTCTGCGGTGGTGATCGGGCTTGTGGGCGTGCTGGTCGTGCTGTCGCCGCGCCTGTCGAGCCTGAGCGCTGGCGGGTTGCAGGCCGGCGGGCTGGGCGCAAGCGAAACGCTGGGCGCGGTCATTGCGCTGGGGGCGGCGGTCATGGCGGCATTGGCGCAGGTTTTCATCCGGAAGCTGACGCGGACAGAGCGCACGGCTTCGATCGTGTTCTGGTTTTCGGTCACGGCCAGCATCCTGTCGCTGACGACCCTGCCGTTCGGCTGGGTGATCCCGTCGCCGGGCACTGCGGCGATGTTGATCGGCTCCGGCATCTGTGGCGGCATCGGCCAAATTTTGCTGACGACCGCCTATCGCCATGCCGATGCATCGGTGATCGCGCCG
This sequence comes from Pacificitalea manganoxidans, assembly GCF_002504165.1. Lineage (GTDB taxonomy): Bacteria > Pseudomonadota > Alphaproteobacteria > Rhodobacterales > Rhodobacteraceae > Pacificitalea > Pacificitalea manganoxidans. Next base: position 3,215,518 of record NZ_CP021404.1, on the reverse strand, counting down.
TTCGATTATGCCTCCATGCTGTTGGCCGTCGTGCTGGGATATGTGGTGTTTAGCGAGGTTCCGACCCTGCAAACATTGATCGGCGCGGGGATTGTCATTTCGGCCGGTGCGCTGATCATCTGGCGGGAGCATCGCTTGGGGCTGGAGCGCGAAAAACAGCGCAAGGCGATGTCGCCCAGCGGGTAGTCTTCGCATTGGGGCGCCCCCATATGTTAGAGTGTAAGTGACTCGTCAGACGGAGGAGAAGAAGATGCGACAAACACTCTTTACCGCCCCGCGCAGTCGCGCAGCCGGACCACGCATGGCGCGCATTGCGACGATCCTGAAAACAGAGTTGCCCCACCGCGGGACGCTGGACCTCCAGAAGCGTAAACCCAAGCGCGGTGTTTCGCGGACGCGGGCTTTCCTGCAGATCGATCGCGGGCTTAGCGCCTGAGATCCCTGCGGGAAACGGAGAGGGCCACCCCGCGGGGTGGCCCTTTTCAGTCTTGCAGGTCGTGATTTGCGGGGTCAGGCCCGGACCAGCGCCTCGTAGGAGGTTGCGACATCGCGGGTCAGCGCGCCGACCTCGAACTGGTAATCGCCGATCTGCCCCACCGGCGTGACTTCGGCTGCGGTACCGGTCAGCCAGCACTGTTCGAAGCCTTCCAGTTCGGCGGGCTCGATATGGCGCTCATGCACGGTGATGCCTTTTTCTTTCAGCATCGCGATCACGGTCTGACGGGTCAGGCCGTTGAGGAAACAATCGGCCTTGGGCGTGTGCACCTCGCCATCCTTCACGAAGAAGATGTTCGCGCCGGTCGCTTCTGCCACATAGCCGCGATAATCCAGCATCATCGCGTCGGAGCAGCCTTTGGCTTCGGCGTCGTGCTTGGACATGGTGCAGATCATGTAAAGACCTGCCGCCTTGGCCGCCGAAGGGATGGTTTCGGGAGAGGGGCGCTTCCACTTGGAAATCGCCAGCTTCGCCCCGTTCATCTTGGCGTCGCCGTAATAGGCGCCCCATTCCCATGCGGCCACGGCCATGCGGACCGGGTTGCGCGCGGACGCGACACCCATATCTTCGCCCGAACCACGCCATGCAAGCACGCGGACATAGGCGTCGGTCAGGCCGTTGGCTTCCAACACTGCGGTTTTGGCATCTTCGATTTCCTGCACCGAATAGGGCACTTCGAAATCGATCAGTTCGGCGGACCGGCGCAGGCGCTCGGAATGGGCAACGGATTTGAAGATCTTACCGTTATAGGCGCGCTCGCCTTCGAAAACGGAGGAGGCGTAATGCAGCGCGTGGGTCAGGACATGCACCTGTGCATCCCGCCATTCGATCAATTTGCCATCCATCCAGATACGACCGTCGCGGTCGTCATAGGCACCAGCCATGTCTCAACTCCTCACGAATTTTTGCGAAAGTTGCGCGTTGGTTCGTGAATGCGGAACAAAATTCGCAACCTTGATGAGGATCGGTATCAATCGATTCGGAGAAAGTCAACAAAGCTGACGTAGTTCTTCACATTCAGCCTGTTTGGCGGGCATGGCGTCCGGAACCTATTGGAACCACGCGCCATCTTGGATTGTCAGCATTGCTGACATATGCTGTCCCGAACACGCGCCAGAGGGTTTGGACAATGCCGGCAGATGGTCCCGCCGGGGGTGAGAACCTCCTGTTCCTGACAGATGAGCAGCTCCGTAAGGGGATCGAGGCGATGTTTTTCGCCTATCGGGGCTTTACCGCTGATCCAGACCGCATTCTGGAGGCCAAGGGCTATGGCCGCGCGCATCATCGCGCCGTGCACTTCATTCATCGCTCGCCCGGCACCACCGTGAACAATCTGCTGTCGATCCTTGGCGTGACCAAGCAGTCGCTGAACCGCGTCCTGCGCACCCTGATCGAAGACGGTCTGGTCGAAAGTAAGGTGGGCATCCGCGATAAACGTGAACGCCACCTGACCCTGACCGAAAGCGGGCTGGCACTGGAACAGCAGTTAAGCGATGCGCAGCGCGCCCGCATGCGCGACGCCTATCGCAAGGCAGGTCCGGACGCGGTGGTGGGATTCCGTCAGGTGCTGGAGGCGATGATGGACCCTGAGCCCCGTCGCCGATACATGGCACTGCGTGACGGCGGACAATAGGCGGGCCGCAGGCGGGGAAGCCCGTCTGCCCCGTGACGGAGGAATGAGTGTGACCGAGACCCTGACCACGGCTGAGCGCAGCCCGCTTGCGACACCCGACCAGGTCGAGGCGCATCTGCTGATCGTCGATGATGATGAGCGCATCCGGGCATTGCTGCAAAAATTCCTTGTCCGACATGGCTTTATCGTCACGACAGCTCGGGATGCCGCCCATGCACGGCGCCTGATGCAAGGGCTGGAGTTCGACCTGCTGGTGCTGGACGTCATGATGCCGGGGGAGGATGGGCTGAGCCTGACCACGGATCTGCGCCGCCGGATCGCCACCCCGATCCTGCTGCTGACCGCGCGGGGCGATACCGACGACCGTATCGCCGGTCTGGAGGCCGGGGCCGATGACTATCTGGCCAAACCGTTCGAGCCAAAGGAACTGCTGCTGCGGATCAATGCCATTCTGCGCCGTGTGCCCGTAGCGGTCCGTCCCGACGGCGCGCCAAAGGTGCTGCATCTGGGGCAGGTGCGCTATGATGTGGAGCGGGGGGAATTATGGCATGGGCAGGACCAGATCCGCCTGACCGCGACCGAAAGCGCGCTGATGCGCATCTTTGCCGCCAGCCCCGCCGCGCCCTTGAGCCGCCAGCATCTGGTCGAGGAACTGGGCCGCGATGACGGACAGGCGCAGGAGCGGGCGGTGGATGTGCAGATCACGCGCCTACGCCGCAAGATCGAAACCGACCCCAAGCAGCCGCGCTACCTGCAAACGGTGCGGGGCGCGGGCTATATGCTCGCGCCCGACTGATCGGGACTAGGGTGAAGGGAGCGGGCAGCCCCCACGGGCAATGTCAGCTACGCAGGTTCTGCGCCGATTCCTTGACCGCCGCATACTGCCCCGAAGGACGGTAGCGCCACAGGTAATCCGGCAACACCGCTTCCATCGAGATCGGCGTGATCCCCAGATCGGCAAAGCCGCGCGCGCCCTCGCTCACAACGTTGTCGCGGCTTAGATTGCGCACCTGATCGCGGGTCAGCACGCTGTTGTGGAACAGGCCCAGCGTCAGCGTTTCCAGCAGGTCGAAGCCGCCTGCGATCAGCCGTGCCAGCCAAAACGGCTGATTGACGATCAGACGACGACGACGAATTTCGCCCAGCATGTTTTCCATCAGTTCGCGGAACGTGTCGACATCCGGCCCGCCCAGTTCGTAGATGCCCGGCGCGGCTTGGCCCAGAGCGGCCATTTCCGCGGCACGCGCGACATCGTCCACATGAACCGGCTGGAATTTCGTATCTGCCCCGACGACCGGCAGGATCGGTCCCAGTCGGGACATGGACGCAAACCGGTTAAAGAATTCGTCTTCCGGGCCGAACACGATGGACGGCCGCAGGATCACGGCATTCGGGAACGCGTCCAGCACAGCGGCCTCGCCCTGCGCCTTGGTCCGGGCATAGGCGCTGTCGCTGTCGGCATCGGCGCCGATGGCGGAGATCTGAACAAACGTTTCGACACCTTCTGCCGCGGCCAGCTGTGCCACGCGGCCTGCGCCTTCGGCCTGCACGGCGGCAAATTTGTTCTTGCCGTTTTCGGTCAGAATACCCACGCAATTGATCACAGCGTCCGCGCCGACCAGCGCCTGACGCACGGAGGCCTCATCGCGAATGTTGCACAGGATGGGTTCCACCTGACCGACGGTGCCGTAGGTGCGCACAAAGCCTGCGTGGTTCGGGCGGCGGCAGGCCACGCGGACGCGCCAGCCGTTCTTGGCCATGCGGCGTGCGATATAGCGGCCGACGAACCCGGAACCGCCGTAGATGGTGACGAGCTTGGACATGGTCGGGCCTCCTGAGCGTGACTTGCCTCCTGATAGCGGCAGGGCGCGGGGGGAACAAGGCGCTTTCAGCCCTTGGGCAGTCCGCCCGCGCGGCTGTGACACATGGTCCGCAAGGGGCGGGAACGCGCGTGCGCGGCTTACCGCACCCCGAATTTCGGTCATCTGCCAGCCCGGTTCAGGGGCGCTGTGCCGTGCCGTGGCGGAAGCGCGATATTCTTGCGAGAACCTTGTTGACAGCCCCCGGCACCACCGTTAAATCCCGCCTCCACGACACCTGCCCAGGTGGCGGAATTGGTAGACGCGCTAGCTTCAGGTGCTAGTGTCTGTATGGACGTGGAGGTTCGAGTCCTCTCCTGGGCACCATAGAAAGCCCCCGGCAATCATAGCAATATGGTTCCGGGGGCTTTCTTGTTTTCGGGGGTCTGTGAGCAGAACGGACCAGCGTCGCCGAGCGCCTGTCAGTGATTAGATCGGCCGCCCCAAACCCCACGAAAACTGTGCGTCGCGCGCGGCGCGGGGCGGGGGGGAGCCCGCGCGGGCGATGGCTCCATTTCCGGGCAGTTGGTTCCAACATCCTTGTCGATCCAGCACAATCCGCCGTTCCCGATTGCAGAGCGCCGCGGGACGACTACCCTCCCTCCTGACGCGCCCTCACCGTTTGGAGACAATATGCCCGCTGATCCCGCCACTGAGCCTGCCGTGCCCGCCAAGGCCGGTGCCCCTTATGATCTGTTCATTATCGGGGGTGGCATCAACGGGTGCGGGATTGCGCGGGACGCGGCAGGGCGCGGCTTGCGCGTCGGGCTGGCAGAGATGGGGGATCTGGCGCAGGCGACATCGTCGGCCTCGACCAAGCTGTTTCACGGCGGGCTGCGCTACCTAGAGTTTTTCGAGTTCCGACTGGTGCGAGAGGCACTGATCGAGCGGGAGACGCTGCTGCGGGCCATGCCGCATATCAGCTGGCCCATGCGATTCGTGCTGCCCTATCATCCCGATATGCGGTTCGAGGGGGAAAACCCGGCGTCCCGATTGCTGCGCCGGGTCATGCCGTGGAGGGAAGGCCGACGTCCGGCATGGATGATCCGGTTCGGGCTCTTTCTCTATGATACGCTTGGCGGGCGAAAGATCCTGCCGGGCACGCGCACGCTGGATCTGACGCGGGCGCCGGAGGGCGCGGTGCTCGAAGATCGTTTTGCGAAGGCCTACGAATATTCCGACTGCTGGGTGCAGGATTCCCGGCTGGTCGTGCTCAATGCGCGGGATGCCGCCGCGCGGGGCGCACGCATCATGACCCGGGCCAAGGTTCAATCCGCCCGGCGCGAGGGCGGGGTGTGGGTCATCGACATCGACACGGCCGACGGGCCCGAACAGGTCACCGCGCGTGCGCTCGTCAATGCGGGCGGGCCATGGGTGGGCGACATTATTCACGGCACGATCGGGCTGAACAGTTCCGAAGGCGTGCGGCTGGTGCGTGGGAGCCATATCGTGACCCGCAGGCTTTTTGAGCATGACAAGGCGTATTTCTTCCAAGGCACGGACGGGCGGATCATCTTTGCCATCCCTTACGAGGAAGATTTCACGCTGATCGGCACCACCGATTCGGATCACGACGGGGATCCGGCTCAGGCGGAATGCACCCCGGAAGAGCGCGATTACCTGTGTCGGTTCGCGTCCGAGTATTTCAGAACGCCCGTGACGCCCGACGATGTGGTCTGGACCTATTCCGGCGTGCGGCCGCTTTATGATGACGGGGCCAAATCCGCGACCGCCGCGACCCGCGAATATGTGCTGTCGCTTGATGCTGGCGATGGTGCGGCGCTGCTGAATGTGTTCGGCGGCAAAATCACCACTTATCGGCGGCTGGCGGAGGCCGCGCTGCGCAAACTTGCGCCGCATCTGCCGCAGGTCGGCTCACCCTGGACCGCGGGCGCGCCGTTGCCCGGTGGTAATTTCCCGGTCGATGCGGTGGCCCCGCTGACCCGGGCCTTGCAGGCCGATTATCCATTCCTGACCCCCGCTTGGGCGCGGCGGATGATGCGCGCCTACGGGCTGGAGGCGCGCGAAATCCTTGGCAAGGCGCGCGTGGCCGAGGATCTGGGGGAGCATTACGGGGGCACGCTGACGGAGGCGGAACTGTCATGGCTTATCCGGCGGGAATGGGCGCGCACCGCCGATGACGTGCTGTGGCGTCGTTCCAAACTGGGCCTGCGCCTGACGGATGCGGAAATCGACGCCCTGCATGCGCGCATGGCGCAAAGCGGCACTGCTCCGGTCTAGGCGGCGGATGCGGGGCGGATGCGGCGCGAGGGCCGGTCACAACCGCGCGGGGGCAGGGGGTCTGGGCGCGCATACCCCTTTTGTTTCACGGTCCCATGCGATAGACGGCGCGGGTTCGTAACGCGAAAGGAGGCCCCTATGGGCTATAAGGTCGTTGTCGCGGGTGCCACGGGTAATGTGGGCCGCGAAATGCTCAACATCCTGGCCGAGCGCCAGTTTCCGGTAGATGAGATCGTCGCTCTGGCGAGCCGCAAGTCGCTGGGAACAGAGGTGAGCTTTGGCGACAAGACCCTCAAGACGAAGGATCTCGACACGTTCGACTTCGAAGGCTGGGACATGGCGCTGTTCGCCATCGGCTCCGACGCCACGAAAGTCTACGCGCCGAAGGCTGCTGCCGCTGGCTGCGTCGTGATCGATAACTCGTCGCTCTATCGCTATGATCCGCAGGTGCCGCTGATCGTGCCGGAAGTGAACCCGGACGCGATCGAGGGCTATCGCGAGAAAATGATCATCGCCAACCCCAACTGCTCCACCGCGCAGATGGTCGTCGCGCTGAAGCCGCTGCATGACCGCGCCCGGATCAAGCGCGTCGTCGTGTCCACCTATCAGTCGGTGTCCGGGTCCGGGAAAGCCGCGATTGATGAGCTGTGGAACCAGACCAAGGGCATGTATGTCCCCGGTCAGGAAGTCGCGCCGAGCGTCTACCCCAAGCAGATCGCGTTCAACGTGATCCCGCATATCGATGTCTTCCTCGATGACGGCTCCACCAAGGAAGAGTGGAAGATGGTCGCCGAGACCAAGAAGATCGTCGATACCTCGATCAAGGTCACCGCGACCTGTGTCCGCGTGCCGGTGTTCGTCAGCCACTCGGAATCGATCAATATCGAGTTCGAAGAGTTCCTCGACGAGGACGAAGCCCGCGACATCCTGCGCGAGGCTCCGGGCATCATGGTCGTCGATAAACGCGAAGATGGCGGCTACATCACCCCTATCGAAGCCGTCGGAGACTTTGCGACCTATATCAGCCGCATCCGGCAGGACAGCACCATCGAGAACGGTCTGAACCTGTGGTGCGTCAGCGACAACCTGCGCAAAGGCGCGGCGTTGAACGCTGTTCAGATCGCCGAGCTTTTGGGCAAACGCATTCTGAAGAAAGGCTGAGCCTTCGGCACAGGCCCGACCGCCGAGGCGGTCCATGATCCATATTCCGGGCCGGGCGATTGCAATTCGTCCGGCCCGGCCTTATCTCGGGCCGCAACTCCGCGGCAGCAAGGCAGCGTCATGAACTGGATTTCCAATTTCGTCCGGCCCAAGATTAACTCGCTTTTCTCGCGCCGTGAGGTGCCCGAGAACCTGTGGCGCAAGTGTCCCGAATGCGGCACGATGCTGTTTCACCGAGAATTGACGGACAATCTAAATGTCTGTTCCAACTGCGATCACCACATGGTGCTGACGCCCCGCGCGCGGTTTGCCGATCTGTTCGATGGCGGCGTGTTCACCGAGGTGAAAGTGCCCGCGCCGGTGGCCGATCCGCTGCATTTCCGCGATCAGAAGCGCTACCCGGATCGGCTTAAGGCCGCGCAGAAAAACACGGGCGAGCCTGAGGCCATGCTGGTGGCCGAGGGCGAGATGGGTCGCACGCCGATTGTCGCCGCGGCACAGGATTTTTCGTTCATGGCAGGCTCGATGGGGGCCTATGTCGGCAACGCCATCATCGCTGCCGCCGAACGCGCGGTGAAGCTGAAGCGCCCGCTGATCCTGTTTTCCGCCGCCGGTGGCGCGCGCATGCAGGAAGGGATCCTGTCGCTGATGCAGATGCCGCGCACCACGGTTGCGGTCGAGATGCTGAAGGAAGAAGGTCTGCCCTACATCGTGGTGCTGACCGATCCCACCACGGGCGGCGTCACCGCGTCCTACGCGATGCTGGGCGATGTCCATATCGCGGAGCCCAACACGCTGATCTGCTTTGCCGGACCGCGCGTGATCGAACAGACCATCCGTGAAAAGCTGCCCGAAGGCTTCCAGCGGGCGGAATACCTGCTCGATCACGGGATGCTGGACCGGGTTATTCACCGCAAACAGATGCGCGACGAACTGATCCGCATCGTGCGTATGCTGATGGGCCTGCCTCCTGCGGTCGCCGGTGATCTGCCAGCCCCGGATGAGGCAGACGCCGCCGCGCTGCCGCCCGCGGACAGCACCGCCCCCGCGGATGGTGGCAAAGCTACGGTCGCACCCGAAGCGAAGCCCGCACCGGGGGCCGCGACCGTCGCTCCCGCCGATGCGAAGGCGCCGGGCAAAGCACAGGCTGCCGCAACCACCCCTCCGACCAAATCGACCTGAGCCGACAGCGGTGCCCTGATCGGGGCGCCGCGCTGCGACGGCCCGCAACACGGATGGTGACGCGGCCATGACCCGACCCGACAGTGCTGCGCTGCGTGCGCGGATGATGACCCTGCACCCGGCCGAGATGGATCTCTCGCTGGATCGGGTGCACCGGCTGCTGACGACCTTGGGCAACCCTGAACGCAACCTGCCGCCGGTCGTCCATATCGCGGGCACGAACGGGAAGGGCTCGACCCTCGCCATGCTGCGCGCGGGGCTGGAGGCGGCGGACCAACGGGTGCATGCCTATACCTCCCCCAATCTTGTGCGGTTTAACGAACGCATCCGGCTGGCCGGGGCGGAGATCGACGAGCCGACGCTTGTCGATGTCCTGTCGGATACGCTTAATGCCAATGGCGCGGCTGAAATCACTTATTTCGAGGCCACGACCATTGCGGCGTTCCTCGCGTTCTCGCGCGTCCCTGCGGATACGCTGCTGCTGGAGGTCGGGCTGGGCGGACGGCTGGACGTTACCAATGTGATCGAGGCGCCGCAGCTGACTGTCATCACGCCCGTGTCCTACGATCATCAGGATTTTCTGGGCGACACGCTGGCGCAAATCGCGGCGGAAAAGGCAGGCATCCTCAAGCGCGGCGTGCCCTGCGTGCTGGGCCCGCAGGAAGACGAGGCGCTGGAGGTGATCGAACAGCACGCCGCCCGGCTGGGCGTGCCGCTGCTGGCACATGGGCAGCATTGGCACGTTTGGGAGGAACGCGGTCGGCTGGTGTTTCAGGATGAAACCGGTCTGCTGGATCTACCGATGCCAGTGCTGCGCGGTCCGCATCAGATCATGAACGCGGGCACAGCTCTCGCGGCTCTGCGCCATCTGGGCCATGATGAACCCGCTTGCGCAGCCGCCATTACGCGCGCCGAATGGCCCGCGCGGATGCAGCGTTTGCGGACCGGCCCGCTGGTCGCGGCCGCACCGGGTGTGGAACTCTGGCTGGACGGGGGGCACAACATCGCTGCTGGCGCTGCTCTGGCGGAAACGCTCCGCGCGATGCCCGCGCGCCCGACGCATTTGATCTGCGGTATGCTCGATAACAAGGACTGCGCCGGGTTTCTCGCCGCGCTTGCGCCGCTGGTGAGGGGGTTGCAGGCCGTCGGTATTCCCGACACCGCCCACGCCGCCCGACCCGAGGACATTGTCTGCGCCGCGGAGGCGAACGACATTCCCGCCGAAACCGCCCCCTCGGTCGCCGAGGCGCTGGCGCGTATCATCGCCGCGCAGCCCGATGCGCGCGTGCTGATCTGCGGATCGCTGTATCTGGCAGGGCATGTGCTGACCGAGAACGGCTGACCGCCGAGGTCGGCGAACCGCCGCGCTCAGCGCTTGAAAGGTTTCATCCCGGCGCGGGCCAATTCATCGGCGCGTTCGTTTTCCGGATGTCCCGCATGCCCCTTGATCCACTGCCATTCGACTTGATGACGTGTCTGGGCTTCGTCCAGCCGCTGCCACAGATCGACATTCTTCACCGGCTTGCGGGTCGAGGTTTTCCAGCCGTTGCGCTTCCAGCCGTGAATCCAGCCGGTGACGCCGTTCTTGACGTAGGCGCTGTCCGTGACGACCGTGATGACAGACGCCCGTGACAGGCTTTCCAGCGCGGAAATCGCCGCCATCAACTCCATCCGGTTGTTGGTGGTGTCAGGCTCGCCACCTTTCAATTCGCGCTCTTTGAGGATGGTTTCCCCATCCTTGGCGATCAGCAGCGCACCCCAGCCGCCGGGGCCGGGATTGCCGGAGCAAGCTCCGTCGGTATAGGCGAGTATCTTGGTCATGGGGATGCGATACGGCAGGGCCGCACCGGGGGCAAGCCGCAGTGCAGCGGCACATGCAAAAGGCGCGCGGGTGGCCGCGCGCCTTCGGTGTCATACAGGTCTGAAACGAGATGCCGCTTAGGCGTCAATCGTCTGAGCCGTGGCCTCGGAATTGCCTTTTGCAATCTCGATGCGGCGGGGTTTCAGTGCCTCGGGCACTTCCTTCACCAGTTCGATATGCAGCATCCCGTCGACATGGGTCGCGCCGGTGACGCGGACATGATCGGCCAGATGGAACCGACGCTCGAACGCGCGGGTGGCGATGCCGCGATGCAGATAGGTCTTCTGCTCTTCGGCCTCGGCCTTGCGGGCGGACACGACAAGCGCGCTGTCCTTCACCTCGACGTTGAGGTCAGCCTCAGCAAAGCCCGCGACGGCTACCGAAATCCGGTAAGCGTTCTCGTCGGTCTTTTCGATGTTGTAGGGGGGATAGGTCGGCTGGGCCACATCGGCGGCCAGAACCCGATCCATCAGGTCGGCCACCCGGTCGAAACCGACAGTGGCACGGTAAAGCGGGGCAAGATCGTAACTACGCATATTCATCCTCCGAAAAGCGATGCAAGTGGGGGCGACTTCCATATGAGGACAGCCGCCAATCCGTGTTCACCGGACCCGTCATTGGCGTCCGATGAGGCATAGTTGGGGAGCGTGCGCAGGGCTTTCAAGAGGAATGGTAAAGCGAGATCACGCATTCGTGACAGCCGCGCAACCCGTGTCAGGGCTTTAGAAATTTCGCCCCGATATCAGCCTTGCGGATGGTTTGGGGCGTGTCGAATGCAGCGCGTAGTTCCGCAAGCGGCCGCGCCAGATCCACGCCAAGCGCCACGGGCATGCCCCCGATCGCGGCCTTGGCCGAGACGACAGATGCGATCTGCATCCCGTCGCGGGCGGCTACGAAAACCGGGGCGCCGGAGGCCCCAAAATTCACGGCGCAGTCGATCATTGCGACACCGTCGCGCTGTTCTAGCACATGGCACACGTCTTGCAAGGACGGTGCCTCCGACCGGCCCTGCGCGTAGGAGACAAGTTCCACCTCAGCGCCCGTGGTCAGGGCCGTCGCTGTGTCAAACGGCACGATGCGATTGGAGCGGATCGGCTGATCCAGTTGCAACAGCGCCAAATCATGAGCGATGCGTGCAAGCCGGTCATCATGCAGGTTGATGAAATCCGGATGCACGACAGCGCGCCGCACCCCGCGATAGGCCTCGGCCCGGCCATTGCGCCACCCTGCACGGAAGGTCATGCGCGCCGGGTCAATTGGGGCGTCGCCTTGCGCGTCAAACAGGCAATGCGCGGCGGTCAGCACCAGATCGGGTGCGATAAGTGCCCCGGTACAGAACCCCGCGCCCGCCATGTCGATCCGCCCCACGGCTTCCCAGCCGCGCCCGTCATCGCCGGTGTCGAGCCGTTGAATGTCGTCCCCCGCGCTGAGCGGTGCCGCAAGGCTCAACAGCGCAAGGGTCAGGCTGAACAGGCGGCGCAGGGCAGAGGGTAGGCGCAGTGGCATGGGGGCGGCTCCGGTCGTGTCGCCCACAGGGTTAACCGCCGCTTGAGGCCGAATTGCGGCGGCAACCGTCTGGGTTCTGGGCAGCGGCGCTGCGCCGGGATCAGGTGGCCTCCGCCGCTGCGATCTTGGCCGGTTTCGGCCCGCCCGTCGCCCAGTCCAACAATTCGACCGTATGCACCACCGGCACGCCCGCGCCGCCCGCCAGTTGCATCATGCAACCGATATTTCCGGCTGCGATCACCTGCGGGGCCGTGGCGCGCAGGGTGTCGAGCTTACGCGCCTTTAGCGCCTGCGACAGCTCCGGCTGCATCAGGTTATAGGTGCCTGCCGAGCCGCAGCACAAATGTCCGTCCGCAGGCGTCGCGACGGCAAAGCCCGCCTGCGCCAAGAGTGCCTTTGGCGCGTCCGTGACCCGCTGTCCGTGCTGAAGCGAACAGGCGGCATGATATGTGACGCGTAGGCCGCGCGGTGCGTCAGAGGCAGAGGTAGGGACAGGGGCAATCTCCGGAAGGCCGATGCGTGCGATCAGTTCGGTCACATCCACGGCCAGCGCCGCAACCCGCGCGGCATCGCCCGCCAAGGGATCGTTGCGGAACATGTGCCCGTAATCCTTCACCGTGGTGCCGCAGCCGGACGTGTTGATGACGATCGCGTCCAATCCGTCCCCGTCGATCTCGCGGGTCCATGCCCGGATATTGGCGGCGGCGGAGCCATGCGCCTCGGCCTCGCGCCCCATGTGGTGGGTAAGCGCGCCGCAGCAGCCCGCGCCCTGCGCCACCACCACTTCGCAGCCCAGCCGCCGCAACAGGCGAATGGTCGCGTCGTTGATATCGGTGTCGAGCGCCTTTTGCGCGCAGCCGGTCAGCAGTGCCACGCGCATCCGCCGGGGCGTGGTCGCGGTGAACGTCTGTGGATCGTCGTTGCGGCTGACAGGTGGGATCTGGCGCGGGGCCATGTCCAGCATGGCGCGCAGGCGGGCGTCCGGCATCAGAAACCTGAAGGGCCGCCCGATCTTCGCCCCCAGCAGCGCCAGCCGGAAGCGCGACGGATAGGGCAGCACCCGCGCCAGCATCCAGCGCAGGGCCCGGTCGCGCCATGGGCGGCGATAGGTGGCCTCGATATGCGCGCGGGCGTGATCGACCAGATGCATGTAATGCACGCCCGAAGGGCAGGTGGTCATGCAGGCCAGACAGGACAGGCAGCGGTCCACGTGTTTGACGGTTTTTTCGTCTGCCGGACGGCCGCTCTCCAGCATGTCCTTGATCAGGTAAATTCGTCCGCGCGGACTGTCGAGTTCATCGCCCAGCACCTGATAGGTTGGGCAGGTTGCGGTGCAGAAGCCGCAATGCACACATGCCCGCAGAATTTCGTTCGACCGTGCGGTGGCCGGATCGGCCAGCTGTTCGGGGGTGAATTGCGTCTGCATCAGCGGGTTCCTTGCGCCGGGCCCATGGCGCCGGGGTTGAGCAGGCCGCGCGGATCGAAGCGGGCCTTGATCCCGGCCGAGAGCGCGGCGATGGCGGCGGGTTCGGGGTGCAGCCGGGAAATGCCATCCGCCGCATCACCGCGCACCCGTGTGGCATGCCCGGCAAAGGAGGCGAGAGGCGCACGAAGGTCGGTGCCCGGCGGCACCGCGACCCAGATCAGTCCGCCGCCCCAGTCCAGCCGCAGCGCCGCGCGTTCGGGCATACGGGCGGCCAGCGCGGGCGCGTCTGAGGGTTTTACCGACACGCGCCAAACATCGTCCGCCCCGCGCGGTCTACCCTGAGCCCAGCCTGTCACGTCGCGGATCGGTGTCCAGTCGAACCCCTCGCGCTGCTCCGCCGTGCCGTAGGGGGTGAGCGCCTCCGCCAGCCGCCCGGCGCGATAGGCGACGGAGCTTGCCTGCCCTTCGATCCGGAGCAACGTTTCGTCCGTGTCAGGCAAATGCGCCGCGCCCGTGACCTCGAACGGGGACCCCAGACCTGCCGACAGGGCCTCCACCGCGCGGTCCACGTCCAGCCCGTGCAATACGAGCGTGGCGGAGGTTTCGGGGCGCGGCAGAACCTTTAGGCTGACCTCGCTCAGCACGCCGAGCGTGCCCCATGAGCCTGCAAGCAGCTTCACCAGATCGTAGCCGGTGACGTTCTTCATCACCCGCCCGCCATTGGAAATCACCCGTCCCATCCCATCGACGAAGCGCACGCCCAGCAGGAAATCCCGCGCCGCGCCGACCGCGATCCGGCGCGGGCCGCTGGCATTGGCGGCAATCGCCCCGCCCAGTGTCGGAGTGCCGGTGGTGCCCAGCAGCGCGCGCAGGTCCAGCGGCTCGAAGGCCAGCCGCTGCCCTTCGGCGGCGAGCGTCGCTTCGATGTCTTCCAGCGGGGTTCCGGCCTGCGCAACCAGCGTCAATGCGCCGGGTTCGTAAAGGGTGATCCCGCGCAATTCGCTGGTGGATAGCAGCGTGCCCGTGCTGTCTACACCCCGGGTCGCGCCCCCCCGGATGGACAATGGCACGGTGGCCGAGCCGATGATCTGCGCCAGTTCGGCTTCGGAGGTGGGGGTGAGGGGCGCGCTCATGCCGCCCCCCGCAGCCCGCCGCCCTCACGCCGCGAGGCGCTGACCGAGAGGGGGAAAACCTTAGCCGGGTTCAGCAGCCAATGCGGATCGAACACGTCCTTGATCGCCATCTGGGCCTCCAGATCGTCAGCGGTGAATTGATGGGTCATCAGGTCGCGTTTCTCGACGCCGACACCATGTTCGCCGGTCAGGCAGCCGCCTGCTTCGACGCAGAGCTTCAGGATCTCCGCCCCGAGCGCCTCGCAGGTTTCCAGTTGGCCGGGGGTGTTGGCGTCAAACAGGATCAGCGGGTGCATATTGCCGTCGCCCGCATGAAACACATTCGCGACCTTCAGCCCGTATTCATCCGACAACGCGCCGATGCGCCCCAGCACCATAGGCAGGGCGGAAACGGGAATGGTGCCGTCGAGGCACATGTAATCGTTGATCTGCCCCATCGCGCCAAAAGCCGATTTTCGGCCCAGCCAGATCCGCTGGCTTTCTTCGGCGGAACGGCTTTCGCGGATTTCCACCGGATCGTGACGCCGGGCGATGGCGGTGATCTGCGCGAGCTGCTGATCGATTTCGGCCTCCGACCCTTCGACCTCGACAATCAGCAGCGCTTCGCACGCCGGGTAGCCTGCCTTGGCGAAGGCTTCGCAGGCGGTGATGCAGGGGCCATCCATGAATTCGATTGCGACGGGCAACACCCCTGCGCGGATGATGTCGGACACACAGGCACCGGCCACCTCGCTATCGTCAAACCCGATCAGGACCGGGCGCGCGCCTTCGGGTTTGGGCAGGATGCGCAGGGTCGCCTCGGTCACCACGCCAAGCTGTCCCTCTGAGCCGCAGATCAGCCCCAGAAGATCATAGCCCGGCGCATCCAGATGTCCGCCGCCCAGTTCGATGACCTCGCCTGTCATCGTCACCATCGTGACGCCAAGCAGGTTGTTTGTGGTGACGCCGTATTTCAGGCAATGCGCGCCGCCGGAATTCATCGCGATGTTGCCCGCGATGGCACAGGCCAGCTGGCTCGACGGGTCCGGCGCGTAGAAAAAGCCCTGCGCTTCGACCGCACCGGTGACGCTGAGGTTCGTGCGTCCGGTCTGCACCCGGATCAGCCGGTTGGGCAGGTCGGTCTCCAGCACCGCATTCATCCGCGCCACGCCCAGCACCACGCAATCGGCGGTGGGCAATGAGCCACCGGCAAGCGACGTGCCTGCGCCGCGTGGCACGACCGGCACGCCTTCGGCATGACAGATACGCAGGATAGCCGCGACCTCCTCGGTGGTGCGGGGCAAGGCAACGGCCAGCGGCGGGCAGCGATAGGCGGTCAGCGCGTCGCATTCGTAGGCGCGGGTTTCCGTTGGATCGGTGATGATACCGCCCGGCAGCGCGGCCTCCAGCCGTTGCAGGATGTGCGGCGCACGGTCGAGCACCTCGCGGCGCGGCTCAGGCATCTGCATGTCGGTGACCCCTTTCAATTGGTAATTTAATATAACCAAAATCCACAATGGGCAAGGCCACGGCACCGGTCTAGGGTCGCGCGCATGAACTTGCTTGAAAGCCTCACCCATTTCACCTTGCCCGATGCAGTCGGGGTTGTGCTGCTGTTGCTGGCTTGGGTCTGTTCCAGCTGGTGGATCGAGAATCCGCGTCTGCGCAATCTGTCGGTGACGGTGCTGATGCAGCGCTACCGGCAGGACTGGATGCATGAATACGTTACCCGTTCGCCGCGGATCTTTGACGCGACCATCCTGTCGAGCCTGCGGCAGGGAACGACGTTCTTTGCCTCCGCCTGCATGCTGACTTTGGGCGGTGGGCTGGCCTTGATCGGCAATCCGGACCGGCTGACCGGCGTCGCCTCCGACCTGGCGCTGAGCGAGGCCCCGGCCGTGGTGTGGGAGGTCAAGATCCTGCTGGTGCTTCTGTTCGTGGCGCATGCCTTTCTGAAATTCGTCTGGGCGCACCGGTTGTTTGGCTATTGCGCGGTGCTGATGGCGGCGGTGCCCAATGACCCAAAGCACCCGCGCGCCTATCCCCGCGCCGCGCGGGCGGGCCATCTGAATGCCTATGCCGCCAAAAGCTATAACCGCGCCTTGCGATCGATCTATTTCGCCTTGGGCGCGCTGGGCTGGCTGGCTGGCGGCTGGGCGCTGATTATTTCGGCCTGCATCACGATGACGGTGATCTGGCGGCGGGAATTTGCCTCCCGCTCCCGCGCCGCACTACTGGAAGGCGCGGATGCCGCCGAGGTCGCGCCCGGTCCCGGACAAGATCGCCCCGCACCGGGGAACTGAGCGTCACAGGGCCGAGTCGGAGCGGCGCCCGTTGGCCGGGGGTGGTGGACGCCGCGCCCCGCTGCCATTAGGTTCTAACGGTCCGTGACCACGGGCGCTGAAACACCCGCGAACGGAGCATCAATGTCCGACCAGACCCCGCCCGGCTATCAGGTTCTTGCCCGGAAATACCGGCCCCAGACCTTTGCCGATCTGGTGGGGCAGGAGGCGATGGTCCGCACGCTGAAAAACGCCTTTGCCGCCGATCGCATCGCGCAGGCTTTCATCATGACGGGCATTCGCGGCACCGGGAAAACAACGACCGCGCGGATCATCGCCAAGGGTATGAACTGTGTCGGCCCGGATGGCAGCGGCACGCCCACGACCGAACCCTGCGGCGTGTGCGAGCATTGCGTGGCGATTTCCGAGGGGCGTCATGTAGACGTGCTGGAAATGGACGCGGCCTCGAATACCTCGGTCAACGATATCCGGGCTGAGGTGCTCGATACGGTGCATTACGCGCCAGCCTCGGCCCGCTATAAGATTTATATCATCGATGAGGTGCACATGCTCTCGACCAGCGCGTTCAACGCGCTGCTCAAGACGCTGGAAGAGCCGCCCGCGCATGTGAAATTCATCTTTGCCACGACAGAGATTCGCAAAGTGCCGGTGACGGTGCTGTCGCGCTGCCAGCGGTTTGACCTGCGCCGGATCGAGGCGGAACAGATGATCGCCCTGCTGCGCCGGATCGCGGATGCCGAAGGCGGGCAGATCAACGATGCGGCGCTGGCGCTGTTGACGCGGGCGTCGGAAGGTTCGGCGCGGGACGCGACTTCGCTGCTGGATCAGGCGCTGAGCCAAGGGCAGGGCGAAACCGATGCCGAACAGGTGCGCGCCATGCTTGGGCTGGCCGATCGGGGGCGGGTTCTGGACCTGTTTGATCTGGTGATGCGCGGGGACGCGGCGGGGGCCTTGTCGGAACTGTCCGCGCAATATGCCGATGGGGCCGATCCGCTGGCGGTGCTGCGCGATCTGGCGGAGATCTGTCACTGGGTTTCGGTCATCAAGATCACGCCAGAGGCCGCCGAAGACCCGACCGTCGCACCAGAAGAACGCGACCGTGGCCGCCAGATGGCCGAGGCGCTGGCCATGCGGCAATTGTCGCGGCTGTGGCAGATGCTGCTGAAAGCGTTGGAGGAGGTCGCAGCCTCGCCCAATGCGATGATGGCCGCCGAGATGGCGATGATCCGCATGACCCATGTCGCGGACCTGCCCAGCCCCGAAGACCTGATCAAACGGCTGCAAAGCCTGCCAGTGCCCGCGCCCGGCGATGGCCCCGGCCCGTCAGGCGGCGGTGGTGGCGGCGGGGTGCGTGGCACGGGTGCAGGGGCGCAGGCGGGCATGCAGACCAGTCCGGCGCAGGCAGCGGGCCGTGTGGCGCCGCCGCCGTCCGCGCCCGCAGGCACGCCGATGGGGCGTGGTGGTCCCGCAGCCGCCGTCGCGCTTCAGCCCGAAGAGGCGCTTGCCCGCTATCATAGCTTCGAGGCGATGGTGGAATTGATCCGTCAGAACCGTGATGTGAAATTGCTGGTCGAGGTCGAAACCACCCTGCGGCTGATTAGCTACAGCCCCGGCCGCATCGAATTCCAGCCGACCCCCGACGCGCCGCGTGACCTTGCGCAGCGTCTGGGCGCGCGGCTTCAGGGCTGGACCGGCGCACGCTGGGCGGTGTCGGTCGCGGCGGAGGGCGGTGGCGAAACCATCGCCGAGGTGCGTGATGCAGCCGAACTGGCCGCGCGCGAGGAAGCCCGCAATCACCCGCTGGTCGCAGCCGTTCTGGCCGCGTTCCCGGGCGCCGAAATCACCGAAATACGGACCCCGACCGAGATCGAGACCGACGCCGCGCAGGACGCGCTGCCGGAGGTCGAGGACGAATGGGATCCGTTCGAGGAAGACTGAACAGAGGATAGCACACATGCTTAAAGGTATGGGCGGACTTGGCGACATGGCCAAGATGATGAAAACCGCCAAGGACATGCAGGCCAAGATGGGCGAACTTCAGGAAGAGCTGGAGCGCACCGTCGTCGTCGGCG
Organism: Pacificitalea manganoxidans; assembly: GCF_002504165.1. Lineage (GTDB taxonomy): Bacteria > Pseudomonadota > Alphaproteobacteria > Rhodobacterales > Rhodobacteraceae > Pacificitalea > Pacificitalea manganoxidans. Next base: position 3,196,666 of record NZ_CP021404.1, on the reverse strand, counting down.
AAAGCGGCGCCGGTCTGGTGCGCGCGCGCTGCACCGCCAAGGGCGAATTGACCGGTCTGGAAATCGACCCGTCGATCTTCAATCCCGACGAAAAGGAAGTCGTGGAGGATCTGATCCTTGCCGCGATCAAGGACGCGCAGCAGAAAGCGGCTGCGAAATCCAAAGAAGAGATGTCCAAGCTGACCGAAGGGCTGGGCCTGCCGCCGGGCATGAACCTGCCGTTCTGAGCCGGTCCCGTATCCGTCAGGGCGCGCGAGAGCCTCTGCCGCTAACGCTCGGATATCGATCACGTCAAAGGGCCGGTCCGTAGGGATCGGCCCTTTCGCATGGAGTCAGGGCTTGTTGCCCAGATCCTCGCTTGCGGCGTCGCCGGTGGCAAAATCGCGATGCACAAAGCGTTTATCGCAATAGCCGCATTCCACCCAGCCCCGGTCATGCGGAATGGGCAGCCAGACGCGGGGATGCCCCAGCGCGCCTTCGCTGCCGTCGCAGGCCACCCGCCAGTTGTCGACCACTTCGGTTTCGGGGGCATCGATGGGCATGGGGAGGCTCCGTTCCTGCAGGCTGTTGCGGGCCGTCCGGGCGCCGCGTAGATCGGGCTGCAGGATAGCGATTGCCCTGTCCCGTGCAAGAGCCTGCGGAGCCTGTCCATGCTGGAGCCTCTGACCCCCGATCTACCTGTGTTCCGCCGCCCGTTTCTGCGTCTGCTGCACGAGGCCGCGTCGGCCCTCGGCGGGACGGTCGAGGTGGAGCCTGCGTTTGGTCAGGTAGGGCAGGTGCGGTTGCCGGGGCGTCCGCCACGGCTGTTCCGGGGGGCGGCGCTGGGGCTGAATTCCGACGCGGCGGCGGCATGGGCCCGGGACAAGGATCACTGCGCCCGGCGGTTGCGCGCAGCGGGCGTGTCGGCCCCCGATGGGGTGGTGCTGTCTGCGCCCCGGTTCCGCGCGGCGCTGGCCCGGCACAATCCGGGGGCGGCTGCCGCCCTGCCGGACCCTGCGACCGATGCACGACACTTTGCCGAGGAGGCCGGGTGGCCGGTATGGCTGAAGCCGTTGCAGGGCGCGGCCGGAGAAGGCGTCATGCGGATCGATCGGGCGGAGGATCTGGAGCGTGGGCTGGAGGCTGGCTTTGCCCATGCCGACCAATTGCGGCTGGAAGCGACGCTGCCGGGACGCGATCTGCGGGTGAACGTGCTGCGCGGTGCGGTCGTCGCCGCCTTTGCGCGCCGCCCGGCGGAGGTGGTGGGCGACGGGCGCAGCGATGTCGCCACCCTGACCGCCCGCTTGCAGCAGGCGCTGCGCGCGCGCCACGGCGGGGTCACTTTGTCGGTGCCGGAGGGGCAGGGGTCACGGGTGCTGGCCGTGGGCGAATGTCTGGCGCTGAGCGCCGCCGCCAATCTAACCACCGGGGGCACGTTGGAGGATCTGATTGATCGCCTTCCGCAAAATTGCGCCGCGTTGGCGATCCGGGCGGCGGAGGTGCTGGGCCTTGAGTGGGCCGGGGTCGATCTGATGGTGGCGGAGAACCGGCCTGCGGTGCTGGAGGTCAACGCGGCGCCGGGGCTGGAATATTACGCCAGCCACGGGCCCGAGCAGTGGGCGCGTGCGCGCGGTATTCTCATCCGCGCGCTGGAGGGATGAGCCTCAGTCCCGTGCCAGCAGCGGCCCCAACGGACGTCCGCCGACGACATGGGCATGTAGATGCGGCACTTCCTGTCCCGAATGCAGTCCGGAATTGAACAGGACCCGGTAGCCATCCTTGCCGTCGCCGGGGCAAAGACCGGTCATGCGGCAGACCTCGGCCACGGCCCGGGTGAAATCGAGGATCTCGGCCTCGCTCGCCTCGGCGATGAAGTGATCGTAGCAGACATACGGCCCGCGCGGCAGCACCAGAACATGGGTCGGCGCCTGTGGCGAGATATCGGGGAAGGCAATCGAATGTTCGGTCTCCAGCACCGGCTGGGACGGAATTTCACCGCGCAGAATCTTGGCAAAAATGTTCTGGGGGTCGTAGTCGTAGGGCATTGGGGGCTCCCTCAATCGGTGAACAGGTGATCGGTCTCGGCCAACGCGCGCGCTTGCGGCTCAGGGATGGACAGGAAACGCGCCAGCGGGGCGGTGTTGGTCTCCGCGTCCGCACTTTCACGAATACGCTCGAACAGCGGGAAATTCGCGTCGCGGATCTGATCGCTTTCGTAAACCACATCATAGCGGATTGTGGGCAAGAGCAGGTCAACGGTGTCCTGCGGCGTGTCCGCCCCTGCCAGCCCGACGCGGCGGGCATGGCCCAGCAGGTAGTCATCCGTGAAGTCGCAGTCGATTTCCAGCAAGCGGCAGGTGCAGCGATCGGCGTAGAAATCCTGAATCATGTCGAGCATCGACGGATCGAGACAGATCACCAATCGGTTGCTGCCGTAGTAATCAAACAGCATCCGCAGCAACGCCCGGCGATGGCGGGTGCGCTTTTCCAGCGTGGACTGGATGCCGCCAAGGTCCGGCAGGGGGGTGCTTTCTTCGTTGAACAGATAGTCGATGCATGGCAGGCTGGTGCTTTGGCGGATTTGCTCGACCAAGCGTTTGGCCACATGCCATTTTTTGGAGGTGACGATCAGCAATTCGCGTTCGCGGCCAAGGCTCGCCTCAGTTTCCCAGAAGCGCGGCGCGAATCGGCGCCCGATGCGGCCCCGTTCGGTCAAAAACTTGTAGAGCCGCTTGCCCTCGTTCGAGATCGTGAAATCCGTCCGCCCGGAGAGGTAAAGCTCTCCCAGTCGGGATTTCAGCTCCGTCGCGCCGGGGCTGATCTTACGCGCGAACAGGAAATCTTGGCTTAGCAGCAGATCGTAGTGATCGTTGTAGAACGTCACCGGCATCCCGTAGTCCGAGAACATCAGGAATGTCAGCGTTCGGGTGCGAATTTCATGGTTCGGCACGACATGGCGCACGATGGTCTGGAAGAACGTCTCATCCGGAATCCATGTGGTGCGAAAGAAGCGCATCACGTCGCGCCGCTCTCGGGTGAAGTCGAGCACCCATTCCACGGTGCGCCGCCGCAGGCACCACCATTGCGACCCGATCATGATCTGGAGATCGGCGGGGATGGCACGGGTCAGGCCAAGCTTTTTTTGCAGGTTGAACGCACTGTAGAACAAACCCTTCTGCGTGCGCTCGTTGAAGTAGTGGCGATAGATCAGCCGCTCGGCCTTCATGCCGGTCTTGATCCAGTCGCTTTCGAAATAGTCGAAGCTTTCGATGTAATCGACATCATCGCGGTCAAGCAGTTCGTGGGCGTAATCGGCGGATTTGATCGCCATGCAATCGCCCGACAGCATGTAGAAATGCGTGGCACGGGGGAAGGTTTCGACTGCCGCTTCCACCGCATGCAGGGTGGCCTGAACCAAGGACCACGCCCCCCAGCCGCATTTGATCCGCTTGCGGGCAAAGGTCACATTGGGGTTGTCGGCTAGCGCGGTGCGAATGCGGCGCCAGTCAGCCTCCTTGGCGCGGGCATCGAAATGGATGGCCATGCAGTCACCGGCTTCGGTCAGGCTGCGGGCCTGCGCGATGATCGCGTCGGGGTCCTTGTGACACAGCAGGATGAAGGCGATTTTAGCCATGCGGTAGGGGGGCCTCGCTCAGGTTTCGTGCCCGCAGGGCGCAACAGTCGTTGTGTCCGCAGGGTTTGTTTGCTTTTTTGTGCGAGAAACGACCGGGCGGCAACCAAGAACCCGGATCAGCGGAGGCAGACGGCGATGGGGTTCCCCGGAACGTGGATGACGGAAAGCGAAAGCATGGTGTATCGGGTGGTCCCGAAATGCGCCTGTTCGACCATCGGCCAGATCATGTATTACTCGGATCATGGTGCGTTCTTCGACGGGGACATCCATGACGCCACGGACGGGCTGCACAAATGGGCGCTCGATCACAGTCAGGCCCCGATTGAACGCAATGTGAAGGCGCATGGCTCCTACAGCTTCACCTGTGTGCGCAACCCATACACCCGTATCCTATCGTCGTTTTTCGACAAGATTTGCGGCATTCAGCGCAATGGTCGCCGGTATCGGGGGAATCTCGTTCCGAGTCTTGTGCAGAAATACGGGATCGAAGTGGGTGATCCGGAAACCGGATTCGAATTCGATCAGATCCGCAGCTTCCGCCGCTTTCTGCTGTTCGCACGGGATACCGTTCGGTGGCGGCGCCCGATGGACCCCGACATTCACTGGTCGGCCATGTCGGGGCACATTTCCACGTTCATCGTGAATGGCGGGCGCTACGACAATATCTTCTGGACCGAACGGTTCAATGACGGGATGCAATCGGTTCTGGACGCTGTGGAGACCCCGAAGTCGGTCGATCTGGCAGCGATCCCCCGCTTTAACGAGAGCGAGGGCCACGGGCCCAAGCGGGCGCATCCAGTCGAGGACTATTTCGACGATCTGTCCATGCACCTCGTCTACGAGATGTATAAAAAGGACTTTGTCCTGTTCAAATACGACTTCGAAAACCCCGCCAACAAGATGCCGGTGGGGGAGGTCGATCTGGATGAGGTGCACGCCAAATTAGGCAACTAGGCGGGCGGGAACGCAGGCGGTGCCGGGCCGATCAGCCCAGCAGCCGCCGGGCGATGACCTGCGCCTGAATTTCTGCCGCCCCCTCGAAGATGTTGAGGATGCGGGCATCGCACAGCACACGGCTGATTGCGTATTCTAGCGCAAAGCCGTTGCCGCCGTGAATTTGCAGCCCGTTATCGGCAGCCGCCCATGCCACGCGGGCGCCCAGCAGCTTGGCCATGCCAGCCTCCAGATCGCAGCGGCGGTCGTTATCCTTCTCCCATGCCGAATGGTAGGTCAGTTGCCGCGCGATCATGATTTCCACGGCCATCATCGCCAGCTTGCCTGACACGCGCGGGAAATCGATCAGCGATTTGCCGAACTGCCGCCGCTCCACCGCGTAGCGCATCGTAAGGTCGAGCGCGGATTGCGCGACGCCGATGGCCCGCGCGGCGGTCTGGATGCGAGCGCTCTCGAAGGTCTGCATCAGTTGCTTGAAACCCTGACCCTCGACCCCGCCGAGCAGGTTATCACCGGCGACGCGGAAATTGTCGAAACCCAGTTCGTATTCCTTCATACCCCGATACCCCAGCACTTCGATCTCGCCCCCGGTCATGCCGGGGGTGGGGAAGGGATCGGACTCCGTGCCGGGGGTCTTTTCGGCCAGAAACATCGACAGGCCCCGGTGATCCGTGCTGCCGGGATCGGTCCGCGCCAGCAGGGTCATGACATGGGTGCGCGCGGCGTGGGTGATCCATGTCTTGTTGCCGGTCACGGCGTAGTCGTCACCGTCGCGCACGGCCCGCGTGCGCAGGCTGCCAAGATCAGACCCCGTGTTGGGTTCGGTAAACACGGCGGTAGGTAGGATTTCGCCGCTGGCGATACGGGGCAGCCAGTGCGCTTTCTGCGCGTCGGTGCCGCCGCACAGGATCAACTCCGCCGCGATTTCCGACCGGGTGCCAAGCGACCCGACGCCAATATACCCGCGCGACAGTTCTTCGGACACCACCACCATCGCGGCCTTGGACATGCCGATGCCGCCGAACTCTTCGGGGATCGTCAGGCCAAAAACTCCCATCTCCGCGAGTTCTTCGATGATCTCCATGGGGATCAGGTCATCGCGCAGGTGCCAGCCATGAGCATTGGGTTCGACCCGGTCCTGCGTGTAGCGGCGGAACTGCTCGCGGATCATTTCCAATTCGTCATCGAGCCCGGTGGCCCCGACGGTTACATTGGCGTCCTGCTCCTGCATCAGGGTCACAAGCCTGCTGCGCGCCGCTTGGGTATTGGCCTGCGTGCACAGCGTACGGATTGCGTCGGTGTCGAGCAGGGCGATGCTATCGCTGTCGAGCCCAAGATCGGCAAGCCGCAGCATTTCCCCTTGGCTCATCGGGATGCCGCCCCGGATCTGGGCAAGATATTCGCCAAAGCCGATCTGCAGTAGCAGATGCTCCACCTCGCCAAATTGACCTGCGGTTTGCAGCCGCTCGGCCCAGGCCTGCAACTGCCGCAGGGCCTGCTGGTATGTGGCGAGCCACGCCAACCCGTGTGCGGCATGCTGATGCGCCTCCAGCAGCGCGGGCGATACGCGACCCTCTGCGCTGACCCTGTCGCGCAGCAGCGCGGTGGCCCGGTCCAGCAGCTGTTCGACCGCTGGCAACGCAGCATCCGTCTGCGACAGCAAGTCAGGCAGCAGGGTCGGATGATCGGCAGGGCGGGGCATCGTCTGGCCATCGTGGGGCATTGGTATCTCCGTCAACGGGCGTGCAGAACTGACATAGAGCCTTCGCAGGTGCAGCGCAATAATAATTCAAAAAATTACTTCACAATGAACTATAGTGACTTTGCCGTTTGCCGGGCATAATTCTACATGCGGCGGCGGATCGGCTGTTATATGCCCTTGGCATGACCTCATTTTTCGACGCTGCCCTGAATGGGCTGGACCCCGTTACCTTTGTGTTTGCCCTCGCGATCGGCTTGCTGGCCGGGTTTGTGAAGGGGGCTGTCGGCTTCGCGATGCCGATGATCCTGATCTCAGGTCTGGGGAGCATCCTGCCTGCCGAATTGGCCTTGGCGGCACTGATTCTGCCGACATTGGTGACCAATGGCATGCAGGCATTGCGGCAGGGCACGGGCGCGGCATTGGCCTCGGCTCGTCGGTTTTGGCTGTTTTTGCTGATCTGCGGGGTGTTCTTGCTGGGATCGGCACAATTGGTGCGCGTCCTCAGCACGGAAGCTTTGTTCATGCTGATCGGCGTGCCCATCGTCGGTTTCGCTGTGCTGCAACTGGCGGGCTGGAGGCTGCGCCTGACCGTGACTCAGCGACGCCCGGCGGAGCTTATCATGGGGGCGATGGCCGGGTTCGTGGGCGGGCTGTCTGGTGTATGGGGGCCTCCGACGGTGGCCTACCTGACCGCAATTGACACGCCCAAGCAGGAACAGATCCGGGTGCAGGGCGTCGTCTATGGCGTCGGATCCGTGCTGCTGCTGCTGGCGCATTTGCGAACCGGCGTGCTGACCGCCCAGACGCTTCCGCTGTCGGTGCTGATGCTGGCGCCAGCGCTGGGGGGCATGGTGATCGGGCAGATGCTGCAAGACCGTCTGGATCAGGAAAAATTCCGCAAGATCACATTGCTGGTGCTGGCGATTGCAGGGCTAAACCTGATCCGTCGCAGCCTGATGAGCTGACATCCGAAACGAAAACGGGCGGCCCGAAGGCCACCCGCATCGTAACGATCAAAGCGTCGATCAGTTCAGTTGCACAGAGGCGTCGTCTGCCAGTGCCTGATCGTCGTTGAACTCGAAATCACCGGCTTCTTCGATGTCGTCTTCAGTCAGCGACTGCAGCACAAGGCGATCACCGTCCATGCTCACCCGCGACATCGGCACAGCGACCTGATCTTCGCCAAGACCCAAGAACCCACCTTCGGAGATGACGAGCATCTGGGTGCCGTTCACTTCGACGATGGCATCAGGGTTGCCCAGATCTTCGCCGTCTTCGGTGTAGACCTCCATCGCGAGGATATCGGCGACGGTCACAGCGGCGCCTGCGGTAGCGGCCTGCTCGGGTTCGGCGGGCTGCTCGGCTGCTGCGTCGGTCTGTTCGCCTTCGGCAGCGGGCTGCGCGTCAGCGGCGGCTGCATCGGCTTCGCCTTCGGCGACTGCGGCGTCAGCGGCAGGGGTTTCGTTGCCCTCGGCTGCGGCTTGGTCCTGACCCGCACGACGCTGTTCGCGTTCTTCGGCGGTCTCGAACTGCACCGTGGGCTCGCCCACGTTGTTGATCTCGACACGCGGTTCCTGCGCGAAGTTCACCGTCACGTTCGGCTCGGCGGCCTGATAGTTGATCACCGGCTCGGCGGTCGAGATGGTGACATTCGGCTCACCTTCCGCTTCGGTGATCGTCACCTCGGGTTCGCCCGCTGCGATGTTCACGTCGCTTTCGGCTGAGCCACCTTCGGCAGTTGCCGTCGCAGTGTCGCTGTCGGCGGTTGCGGCGTCAGCGTCGGCATCCGCAGCGGTCGCGTCGGCATCGGCATCGGCGGTTTCACCCGCGTCGAGATCCAGCGCGAGGGTCGGCTCGCCCTGCGTGACGGATACGCGCGGTTCCGGCTGGCTGACCTCGACCTGCGGATCGCCGCTGGACACTTCGACGGTCGGTTCCGCCGTCTGGATGTAAAGCGTCGGGGCCGGGATATCGACGCGCACGATGATCTCGGGGATCTGGACGTCGACGGTGGCCTGTTCCTGACGCAGTTCGATCTCGGTCGCCTGCTCGGTGACGGAGACTTCGGGCTGGGACTTCGTGACGTTGACCTGAGCGGAATCGAGTTCGACGTCGACCTGCGGCGTCGGCACGATCATGCGGGCCTGACCTTCGATACGGGTCTCTTCTTCGACCTGCGCGGTGGCGCTTTCCTGCGTTTCGGTATCGACTTCGACAGTTTCGGTTTCCGTTTCCGTCGTGTCGGTCTCGACTTCGGCATCTGCGGTTTCCGCGTCGGCCTCCACAGCATCTGTGGTCTCCGTGTCAGCGGACTGACCTGCGGTCAGCGCTGCGGGTGCGGTATCGGTGGCCTCGGGCGTGTCCGTTTCGGCATCTGCGTCAGCGGTCACATCAGCATCGGCAGCGTCTGCATCGACATCTGCCTCGGCGGTGTCGGCTTCGGGTGTCGCGGCGGCGTCAACTTCGGTCTCGGCTGCGGCATCCGTTTCGGCAGGTGCGGCATCGGTGGCCGTGTCGGTGTCAACTTCGGCGTCCGCCTCGGTATCCGCTGCGGCGGCGTCGGGGGCTTCGGCGTCGGCGTCGGCCTCGGCGGTGCCGCTCAGCGTCGCCATCTGCTCATCGCTCAGTTCGACTTCGGCGTCGTCATCGGCAAAGGTCTGGGCAAAGGTGCCGCAATCCTCAGCGGAATTGGAGTTGAGCGCGTCCAGAATATTATTGGCTTCGTCCTCGGGCACCGTATTGCCCATTTGGTCGATCACATCGACGAGGATCTGGCATTCTTCGGCAAGGCCGGTGACCTGGTCTTGCTCGATCTCCAGCCGGGTCTGCGCATGGGCTGCGCCAGCCAAGCTGAGCGTCAGCGCGGTGGAGACCAGCACCCCATTTCCGATAAGTCTGCGTTGCATCGAACTCTCCCAGTTTTGAAAATATGTGTCCTGCCCACAACGCGACCCCGCGTTGGCTGTTCCAAAAAGAATCGCGGGACAGGCCCGCCAAACGCAAAACGCCGCGATCCGGGATGCGGATCGCGGCGCGAGGGCCGGGACAGGCCCAGCCGGGTCTATGGGGTGGGGTCAGTCCAGCGCGGCGTCGCAGCGTGCGCAGGTGGCAGGATGCGTGTGATCGCCCACATCGGGGAGGATTTTCCAACAGCGCTGGCACTTGTCACCCGAGGCTTCGGCGAAGACGACCGCGATGCCGGGGATTTCCGGGAGGCGGAAAGCGCCGTCGGGCGCCGGTGCGCCGGATACCTCGATCGCGGAGGTGATGCAGATATCCGCAAAGGGCACCGTTTCTAGTGCGGCCCGCAGGCTGTTATCTTCCACATGAACAATCGGAGCGGCCTCCAGCGAAGCGCCGATCACCTTATCCCGGCGCTGAACCTCCAGCGCGGCGGTGACCACACGGCGGGCCTGACGGATGCCCGCCCATTTCGCGGCCAGCGCCTCATCCCGCCATGCGGTGGGCGTGTCGGGGAAATCGACAAGGTGAACCGAGCTGTCTTCACCGGGGAAGCGCTCCAGCCAGACTTCTTCCATCGTGAAGACAAGGATCGGCGCAAGCCACGTCGTCAGCCGGTGGTAAAGCAGATCCAGCACGGTCAGCGCGGCGCGGCGGCCAAGGCTGTCCTCGGGATCGCAGTAAAGCGTGTCCTTGCGGATGTCGAAATAGACGCTCGACAGGTCCACGGTGGCGAAGTTGAAGAGCGCCTGAAACACCCCTTGGAAGTCATAGGCGGCATAGCCTTCGCGGACCTTGGCATCCAGTTCCGCCAGCCGGTGCAGAACCCAGCGCTCCAGCTCGGGCATCTGCGCCGGTTCAACGGCATTTGCCGCGGTGAACCCATGCAGGTTGCCCAGCATGAACCGCATGGTGTTGCGCAGGCGGCGGTAGCTGTCAGCGACGCCTTTCAGGATCTCCGGGCCGATGCGCTGATCGCTAGTGTAATCGGTCTGCGCCACCCAGAGTCGCAGGATGTCCGCACCGTATTGCTTGACCACATCGTCGGGCGCGATTGTGTTGCCCAGCGATTTGGACATCTTGTTGCCCTTCTCGTCGAGCGTGAACCCGTGGGTCAGCACACCGCGATAAGGGGCACGGCCCTTGGTGCCGCAGGCCTGCAACATCGAGGAATGGAACCAGCCGCGATGCTGGTCGGTGCCTTCGAGGTAGAGATCGGCAATGCCATCGGCGGCGCCGTCTTCGCGGTCGCGCAGCACGAAGGCATGGGTGGAGCCGCTGTCAAACCACACGTCGAGAATGTCGAAGACCTGATCCCACTCGTCAGGGGCATATTCGTCGCCGAGGAAACGCTCTTTCGCCCCCGGTTTATACCACGCATCCGCGCCTTCTTCCTCAAACGCCGCGCAGATCCGCGCGTTCACGGCCTCGTCGCGCAGGAGGAAGTCGGGATCGGTGGGCAAGCTGCCTTTGCGGGTGAAACAGGTGAGCGGCACGCCCCATGCGCGCTGACGGGACAACACCCAGTCGGGGCGCCCTTCCATCATCGAATGCAGGCGGTTGCGGCCCGCCTGCGGGGTCCACGCCACCTGATCGATGCAGGTCAGCGCCCGTTCGCGGATGGTCTTGCCGTTCTGGTTCTGCCCGTCGCCCACGGGGCGGTCGATGGCGGCGAACCACTGCGGCGTATTGCGGAAGATCACTGGCGCCTTGGACCGCCACGAATGCGGATAGCTGTGCTTGATCTTGCCGCGCGCCATCAGGCCCCCGACGGACGTGAGCTTGTCGATCACCGCCTTGTTGGCATCGCCTTCGCCGCCCTTGCGATTGAGGATGTACTTGCCGCCGAAGAAGGGCAGATCGGCGCGGAAGCCGCCATCGTCCATCACGTTATAGGTGATGACCTGCTCCAGCATGCCCAGATCGCGGTAAAGCTCGTATTCCTCCATCCCGTGGGAGGGCGCGCAATGGACAAAGCCGGTGCCTTCTTCGTCGGTGACGAAATCGGCGGCGCGGAAATCGCGGGGCGCGTCCCATTCGCCATTCGCGCCTTCGGCGCCGGCCAGCGGGTGGTGCAGGGTCATACGCGACAGTTGTTCGGCGCTGACATCGCTCACGCGGCGATACTGGCCCTCGGACAGGCGCGCGCGCTCGAAGGTGCGCGCGGCCAGCTTATCGGCAAGGATGTAGCGTTCGCCCACGGCAAGCCAGCATTCGTCGGGCGTTCCGGTCACCTCATAAAGCCCGTAGTCATAATCCGCACCGTAAACCACGGCCTTGTTGGACGGGATGGTCCACGGCGTGGTGGTCCAGATCACGACATGCGCGCCCACGAACTTCTCCGCCGTGGCGGTCAGCGCCTTCAGCACCGCTTCGCGATCCTCGTCGGACTCTTCCTCGAAGGAGCGATCATCCTCGGGCGAGCCGAAATCGCTGACGCGGAATTTCACCCAGATGGTGAAGCTTTCCTTGTCGTGATACTCGACCTCGGCCTCGGCCAGTGCGGTTTTTTCGACCGGCGACCACATGACGGGTTTCGAGCCCTGATAGAGCGTGCCGGTCATGAGGAATTTCTGGAACTCCGCCGCGATCACCGCCTCGGCGTGGAAATTCATCGTCAGGTAGGGATCGGCCCAGTTGCCGGTGATGCCCAGACGCTTGAATTCCTCGCGCTGGACGTTGATCCAGCCTTCGGCAAAGCGGCGGCATTCCTGACGGAAGTCGATCACGTCGACCTCGTCCTTGTTGCGGCCCTTCTTGCGATACTGCTCCTCGATTTTCCATTCGATAGGCAGTCCATGGCAATCCCAGCCCGGCACATAGCGCGCGTCGCGGCCCATCATCTGCTGGCTGCGCACGACCATGTCCTTGATCGTCTTGTTCAGGGCGTGACCGATATGCAAATGCCCGTTGGCATAGGGCGGGCCGTCATGCAGCACGAAGGGGGTGCGGTCGCCTGCCTGTGCGCGCAGGCGGTCATAAACGCCAAGCCGGGCCCAACGGTCGAGCCATTCGGGCTCGCGCTTGGGCAGACCGGCGCGCATCGGAAAGTCGGTTTCCGGAAGCGTCAGCGTGTCTTTGTAATCGGGGGCGGCGGTGTCGGTGTTGGGCGTGTCGGCGCACATGGGCGGCGGTCCTCGGAGATAGGTCGTTAGATCGGGCGGCGGCGGTCGGATGCGGCGGTCGATGCAGGGCCGTGCAAGGCAGGAACATGCGGGGCAGGGGCGTGCAGTCGAAGCGCCGTGACCGGATCGCGGCATGGTGCAGGCGGCGCGGCGAAGCCATGCGCCTTGTCCCGGCGTCCCTGAGTCAGAACGCCGGGCCCGTAATTCGGGGCAGGGTCATCGCGGATTGGGCGCCACGCGCCACGACCCGGAACGGTATGCTGATCACGAAGCCGGACATGATGTGCGCCTTATAGGCGCCGCTCCGGAGCAGGTCCAGTGCCGGGCGTGTCGCGGGCAGGCGTCCGAGCGGCCCAAGGATCAGGGCCGGGCTCCGCGCTTGTGCCCGACGCGAGGGGCGTTAGTGTCCGGGGCAACGTGACAGACGATATCTTAGGGAAGGAGACCCCGATGGACATGGACAGCATCAGGGAGCGCGGGCTGGTTCTGCTCGGCTGCGGAAAAATGGGCTCGGCGATGCTGAAAGGCTGGCTCGCCGGAGGTTTGCCAAGCGCGTCTGTAACGGTGCTCGACCCCAAGCCGTCAGACTGGCTGCAAGGGATCGAAGGTCTGCGCCTGAATGCCGATCTGCCGGATAATCCCGCTCTGGTCCTGATCGCGGTGAAGCCGCAGATGATGGGCGATGCGCTGCCGCGGATCGCGGCTTTGGGCGGCGGCGGCACCCTGTTCGTTTCCGTCGCGGCGGGCACACCGATCGCGGCGTTTGAAAACGCGTTCGGTGCAGACAGCCCCATCATCCGGGCGATGCCCAACACCCCGGCAGCCGTCGGGCGCGGGATCACCGCCCTGATCGGCAATGCCAAGGCGGGCGAAGATCACATGGCGCTGGCCGAACGCCTGCTGTCAGCCGTGGGCGACGTGGTGCGGCTGGACAGCGAAGCGCAGATGGATGCGGTCACCGGCGTGTCCGGGTCCGGCCCGGCCTATGTGTTCCACCTGATCGAAGCGATGGCGGCGGCGGGCGAGGCCGAAGGGCTGGACCGGGAGCTGGCGCTGCGATTGGCGCGGGCCACCGTGTCGGGCGCGGGCGAATTGGCGCGCCTGTCCGAAGATCCGCCTTCGGTCCTGCGTGAAAACGTGACCTCGCCCAATGGCACGACGGCGGCCGCGCTTGAGGTCTTGATGGACGAGAACAGCGGACTGCCGCCCTTGATGGCACGCGCAATCCGCGCCGCAGCAGCCCGGTCGAAGGAGCTGTCGCAATGAGTGGGGCCAATGACATCGCCACGCAGATCGGCTTCGACGATTTCATGAAGGTTGATATCCGGGTCGGCACCATCACCCGCGCCGAACCCTACCCGGAGGCACGCAAGCCCGCGATAAAGCTGTGGGTCGATTTCGGAGGCGAGATCGGCGAGAAGAAAAGCTCCGCCCAGATCACCGCGCATTATGACCCCGAAACCCTGCCGGGCCGTCAGGTCGTGGCAGTAGTCAATTTCCCGCCGCGCCAGATTGGCAAGGTCATGTCGGAGGTTCTGGTGCTGGGCGTGCCGGACGCCAACGGCGAGGTCGTGTTGCTGGGCCCGTCGACCGAGGTGCCCGATGGCGGGAGGATGTTCTGATGCCGCGCATCCTAATTACCCGCGCCATGCCCGACAGGGTGCTGGAGCGCGCAAGGACATTGGGCGAGGTCATCGTCGAGGATACGCCCGAAGGCGTGAGCCCGGATGCGGCCCGCGAAGCGCTGGCAGCCTATGACATCATCGTGCCGACGCTTGGCGACCGGTTTACGGCCGAGGCCTTCGCCGGGGGCGACGATCCGCGCTGCAAATTGCTGGCGAATTTCGGCATGGGCTATAACCATATCGATATTGCCGCCGCGCGTGACGCCGGGATCGCGGTGACCAACACTCCCGGCGCGGTCACCGATGCGACCGCGGATGTGGCGCTGATGCTGATGCTGATGGCCTGTCGCCGCGCGTCCGAGGGCGAGGCAATGGTGCGCGCGGGGCGCTGGCCGGGCTGGCAGCCGACGCAGCTTCTGGGTCTGCACATGACGGGCAAGCGGCTGGGCGTGATCGGCATGGGCAATATCGGGCAGGCGGTGGCGCGGCGCGCGCATTACGGTTTTGGCATGGAGGTGCTGTATCACAACCGCTCCGCCAAGCAGGTCGATTTCCCGGCGCAGCAGGTCGGGGATCTGCACGAGATGCTGGGGCAGGTCGATGTGGTGGTGGTCGCGGTGCCTGCCTCGCCCGCGACGCGGCACCTGATCGACGCGGCGGCGCTGGCGGCGATGCATCCGCATGCGCGGCTGGTCAATATCGCCCGCGGTGACATTGTTGATGAGACTGCGCTGATCGCGGCATTGCAGGGAGGCCGCTTGGGCGGTGCCGGGCTGGATGTCTACGAGCACGAACCTGAGGTGCCGCAGGCGCTGCGCGACATGCCCAACGTGTCGCTGCTGCCGCATCTGGGCACCTCCGCGCTGGAGGTGCGGGAAGCGATGGGGGCCGTGGCGCTCGATAATGTCGAGGCGCATCTGGCGGGGCGGGATTTGCCTAATGCGGTCTGACCCCGCACACCGCGTCATTGCTGAGGCCCCGTGACCGGCGCGGCGCTCAAAGCCATGCTCGTGCATCTGCTCACCGCCACGGGGGCGGTGTTTGCGATGCTTGCCCTGCTGGCGGCGACGGCTGGCGACTGGTCGCTGATGTTTCTCTGGCTGGTGGTGGCCTTTGCCGTGGATGGGATCGATGGGCCGCTGGCGCGGCGCTACGACGTCAAAACGCATGCCCCGCTCTATGACGGGGTGCTGCTGGATCTGATCATCGACTACCTGACCTATGTGTTCATCCCGGCCTATGCCTTGTTCGCATCGGATCTTTTGCCGGGCTGGACTGGCTGGGTTGCGATCATCCTCATCACGTTCGGCAGTGTGATCTATTTCGCGGATACCCGGATGAAGACGCGGGACAATTCGTTTCTGGGCTTTCCCGGGTGCTGGAACATGGTGGTGTTGGTGCTGTTCGCGATCCGCCCGGATTTCTGGATCTCATTGGGGATCGTGGCAGTGCTGGCGGTGGCGATGTTCCTGCCGCTGAAATTCATTCACCCCGTGCGCACCCGGCGCTGGCGGGCGCTGTCGCTGCCGGTGGCGCTGGCATGGACCGGGTTTGCGGCTTGGGCGGCGTGGCATGGGTTCGATCCCGAAAGCTGGGCGCATTGGGGGCTGGTGGTCAGCTCGGTCTACCTGCTGGGCGTGGGTGTGGTGCAGCAGCTTCTTCCCGCGCGCGAAACCGGGACGGGCCGTTAGGAATACGTGGTGCGCCGCGGCGTGCAGTCCGCGCCTCGATCAGCCGCGGACCTGCGCCGCGGCCTCGATCAGGAAGCGCTCCAGCGCGGCGGTGTTCAGCGGCTTTTGCAGCAATTCCACCCCCCGCGTGGCGCAGCCCTGCTGCAGCGCGGGGGAACGGTCCGCAGAAATCACGCGGGCGGGCAGGGCCCCGTAGCGCGCCCGGATCGCATCCAGCAGATCCAGCCCATTGCCGCCCTCGCCCAGTTGATAGTCAAGCAGCAGTGCATCAGGCGTGATTTCGATTTCTTCCAATAGGGACAGCGCGGTGCGGGGGTCTTCGACATCGAGCACGGAGACGCCCCATTTTTCCATCAGCAGGCTTAGCGCGCGGCGCAGGTCCAGATCGTTTTCGACCAGCAGCACGATCAAACCGGCATCCTGTAGCAGGCGCGGCCCGGAGCGGCCCGGCACCTGATGCGGCTCCCGGCCGGTGGCGGTGCTGAGCGGCAGGCTGACGAAAAACCCGGTGCCGGTGCCGGGCTCCGACCACATGCCCAAAGGATGCCCCAGCCGGGCACAGGCGCGTTCCACGATGGCAAGACCCAGCCCCATCCCTTCGGAGGCTGAGGCGCGGTTGCCCAATCGGTGGAACTCTTGAAAAATCATGTCCTGATCCGCCTCGGCGATGCCGGGCCCGGTATCCCAAACCTCGATCCGCAGCCCGCCATTGGCGCGTCGGGCACCGACCAGAACCCGCCCCGTTTCGGTATAGCGGATGGCGTTGCCGATCAGGTTTTGCAGAATGCGCCGCAGGAACGAAGCATCGCTTTCGACCACTGCGGCGCTGGGCACGATGCGCAGGTCCAGACCCTTTTGCGCGGCAAGCGGCTGCAATTCGTGCTGAAGCGGCGTCAGGATATCCATCAGCCGAACGGCGGCGATATCGAATGCGGCACGGCCACTTTCCAGTTTGGAAATGTCGAGCAGCGCGTCGAGGATCTGTTCGACGGATACCAGCGCGCTTTCGGCCTTGGCCAGCACGGCCAGATCAGCGGCAGGCCGGTCGCCTTCGGCCAGAGAGGAAACGTAGAGCTTTGCCGCCGAAAGCGGTTGCAGCAGGTCATGGCTGGCGGCGGCGACAAAGCGGCTTTTGGAGGCATTGGCCCGTTCGGCGGCGGCGAGCGCATCCTCCAGTTCCAGTGTGCGTTCCAGCACGCGCTGTTCCAGCAGGTCGTTGGCCTCGTGCAGCGCGCGGGCGGCGGCGCGTTCGGCGGACACGTCCGTAAACGAGATGACGAAGCCGCGATCTGGCATTTCCTGCGCAAAGGCCGCGAGCGTGGTGTGACTGCCCTGACGGATCTCGAACGATAGGGGCGGGCGGCCTGCAGGGCGGTGCGCCCAGTCGCGCAACGCCTCGGTGGACATATCGGCCTCGAACCCCTTTTCGGTGCCAAGCCGATCCATCAGCAGATCGAAGCTCGCCCCCAGTCGAAAGCGGGTGATGGGCACGGCAAGCAGCGGACCCACCTTCTGGTTCCACCCGACCAGCCGCGACTGGCTGTCGAAAATGCACACGCCCTGATTCATGTGGTCCAGCGTGGCGCGGATCATCTGCGCCTGCCGGTCGAGCAGCTTGGAGCGTTCTTCGCGTTCCAGCCGCATGATGTCTGTCACGTCGGTTTGCAACACAACCGTGCCGCCATTGCCGGTGCGGTGTTCGGACACCTGCAACCAGCGGTCCCAGATCAGCCGCACATTCAGCATGACGTGGTTTTCGGCATGCCGCTGGATGCGTCGCTCGGCCCAGCTTTCAGGAGTTTCACCTTCGGGCAGGGCAAGAAACCGGCTGCGTGACACCCGGCGGATATAGTCCTCAAAACTAAGACCGGGCTGCAGGGCAGGCACCACATCGGCCATCGGCTGACAGAAGCGGCTGTTGGACATGACCAGCAGCCCTTCGGGGGAAAACAACGCGAAGCCTTCGTTCACGGCCTCGATGGCATCGGCAAGGTCGCGGCGGGCACGTTCGGTTTCGCGGTTGGCGATGGCCAGTTCGGCGTTGGAATCGTGCAGCAGCGCCAGCGTGTGTTCCAGATCAAGCGTGCGCTGGCGGACCTGATCCTCCAGCAGCGCGGCACGCTCGAACTGCGCATAGGCCGCGCCGGACCGGTCGGTGTCCTGCTCCACCCGGTGCATCAGGGCGCTGGCAATGCGTAGAAGCTTCTCGTTCTGCCGCTCTAGGCTGTCGGTCGGGTCGATCAGATCGTTCATGGGAGGTCGACGGAGCGGACAGGCGCGGCGGTGCTCGCGGGATCGCCCGGCGGATCAGGGGCGAAAACGGCGACGCCGGTCAGCGTGTGATTGACATGCATCGCCCCCATCTGTTCGCCATAGGTGCCAAACCCGATGATGCGCGCCCCGGACAGGATCTGCGAAATGTCGCGGGTCATCTGTTTTTCGCCCGCCTCCAGCCGCCGGAGGATGCAGTCACAGGCAAGGATCGTTTCAGGGCGTTCCTCGGCGAACATCTCATCCAGTGTGCGCTGTAGATGGGTGGCCATGTTTTCAGGCTCCGCCAGCGTCAGCACCATGCCTTCGTCAATGGCGGAGAAGAAGATCAGCGATCCGTCCTCGGTCACCCGGCGGATCGCGCGGACATGGTGACGCCCGCCAAGCCGCACGACGACCGGATGCGCGGCAAAGGTGGAGGGCGTCAGGTGCGCCGGGTCATGGCCAAGCACGCGGGCATATTCCTGCGCGGCGGGTTCGGCATTGATCTGATGGACGATACGCGCGGTTGGGTCGGCCTCGGTCACCACCATGCGGCGGCGGGTGGGTTGCAGGTGATCGAGGCTGAACACCCGCACCCGGCAGGCGGAGCGCACCAGCGCCAGCAGCGCACCGTTTTTGTAGATCACCCCATTGCGCGAAACCAGCGCCTCGCCAAATCGCGCGCCATCACCGGCAGAGCCGCCAAACAGCGGCACCGGACCCAGCCCGGCGGCCATGGCGCCTGCGACCTCGTCCTCTTTCAGCGACATGCCGTCGATCATCAGGAAAGCAAATTCGTGCAGTTTGCGCGGGGCGTCCTCGGCATGGGCCACACGCGCCCGGATCACCCGGTCGATGGAGGGCTGGGGGTCGAAATCGGACAGTTCGTCGAACACAACGGTGCGGGTGCTGAACAGCGCGGCAGGGAACCCGGCGGCGACGATTTGCCCTTCGACATAGCCGGTCACGCCGATCTCGCCAGCGGTGGTGCAGGCCAGAACCTCTGCCCCCGGAAACGCCTGATGCGCCTCATGCGTGATACGGGCGAAATCGGCGTCGGGGCTGACAAACAACGTGACCATCGCGAACGGGCCGGGGCCGAGCCCACGTTTGAGCGCATGCACCGGATCGGGATCGGCAGCGTCGATCTGGGCGCTGCGCAGGGCTTGCGGCGCGCGCGGGTGCGTATCAGCGCGGTGGGGGGATGTGCCTTGCGCCAGCGTCAAGCGTCGGTGCCTCCTCATCGCGTCAGCTGCGACGCCGGGACGATGCGGGCTCAGACCGTGTTTGGCAAGACCCGCGCAAAGCTGGCCTCCTGAGCGATCAGCACCGCCTGCGTCCGGCTCTGCACGCCCAGTTTGCGCATGATGGCGGTGACATGGGCCTTCACCGTGGTTTCGGCGATCGACAGATCATAGGCGATCTGCTTGTTCAGCTTGCCCTCGCAGATCAGTTGCAGAATGCGGCCCTGCTGGTTGGTCAGACTGGCCAGCCGGGCGAGTGCATCGCTGCCGTCGTTGCGCGGACTGTCGATCTCGACATAGCTTTCGGGGGTGTAGGTGCCGCCTGACAGGATCGTATCGATCGCGGTGCGGAACACCTCGCGCTGGGAATATTTCGGCACGAACCCGGCGGCACCGGCGCGCAGGGCGTGGCTGATCATGCGGTTGTCGGCCATCGAAGAGACAACGACCACCGGCACACCGGGCGCGGCACTGCGCAGCCGTAACAACCCGTCCAGCCCGTTAACGTCAGGCAGGTTGAGGTCCAGCACGATCAGGTCCGGCATGCCGGCCTCCTCCAGCCGGGCCAGCGCGGTTTTCAGCAGATCGGCGGTATCGATGCGCGAAATGTCAGCCACTGATTTCAGGGTGAGCGTCAGCGCATCGCAAAACAGCGGATGATCGTCGATCACCAGCGCGCGCAGCGGCGATGTGCGAACGGGGGCGTGCTGCGGCATGGGCGCTCTCCTGCGGGTCGGGCGGTCAGGTTCCCCGAGCCTAGCACCGGGTCGGCACGGGGCGCATTGCCAAAAGGTCTTAGGCGCGGGACGTGCGGCGCGTCGCGTTGCAAGATTTCGGTTGCGCGGCCCCGGCGGTGGGCAGACCTTACACCCAAGGTCGCATATGCCGGTTGGGATTTGCGGATATTGTGAAGCCTGACGGAGAGGGAGAGATCATGGAACTTACCGACTCACGCGATATCAAGGCATCGCCCCGGGAGGTCTGGGAGGCGATCACCGATGCTCGGGTGCTCAAGGACTGCATTCCCGGCTGTCAGGAGCTGACCGGCTCCCCCGAGGAGGGGTTCGAGGCCGTGGTCACCCAAAAGGTCGGACCCGTGAAAGCGACGTTCAAAGGGCAGGTCACGATGACCGATATCGTGCCCGGCGAAAGCTGCACGATTTCCGGCGAGGGCAAGGGCGGCGCGGCAGGCTTTGCCAAGGGCGGCGCCAAGGTCAGGCTGGAGGAAACCCCCGAAGGCACGCGGCTCAGCTACGATGTCGAGGCCAAGGTTGGTGGCAAGCTGGCGCAGCTGGGATCGCGGCTGATCGACGGCTTTGCCAAGAAGATGGCAGATCAGTTTTTCGACCGCTTCAAGGCGCGGGTCGAGGGGGGCGGTGCCGAGGCCACCGATGCCGCCACACCGGAGCCGGAAGCCGCCGCTGCCGGGGAGGATGCATCCGAGAAAAAGGGTTGGCTCAACCGTCTGCGCGGCTGATCCCGACCATTTGCGCGCGGGCCAGACAGGGCTGCCGCGCTCCACAGACAGACCCAAATATCAGGCACATCTGGGAGGTTACAGAATATGACGTCAGTTACCATGACAGTGAACGGCAAACAGGTCTCGGGGGAGGTCGAGGGCCGCACCCTGCTGGTGCAGTTCCTGCGCGAAAGCCTGTCGCTCACCGGCACCCATGTAGGGTGCGACACGTCGCAATGCGGCGCCTGCGTCGTGCATGTGGACGGACTCGCCGTGAAGGCCTGCACCATGCTGGCGGGCGAGGCTGAGGGCCGCGAGATCACGACCATCGAGGGTATGGAAAACGCCGATGGATCGATGAACGTCATCCAGCAGGCATTTCAGGATCACCACGGGCTGCAATGCGGCTTCTGCACACCGGGCATGGTGATGTCGGCCTCGGCGCTGCTGGCCGACAATCCAAAGCCCTCCGAATCTGAGATCCGCGAGTATCTCGACGGCAATATCTGCCGCTGCACCGGCTACCACAACATCGTCAAAGCGATCCTCGCGGCCTCGGGCCAGCAGGTGAGCGCGGTCGCTGCCGAGTGACCCGGCCTGCCGGTCCCACCCCGCGTGAGGAGGCGCAGGGACGACCGGTTCTGACAGCTTGATTTTCAGCATTTGCAGGATGCGCTGGGCGCATCGCATACGAGGGAGGAATTCATGCCCAAAGATGGAGGCATCGGCGCCGCTACCAAGCGCCGCGAAGACGTCCGGTTCCTGACGGGCCGGGGTCGCTACACCGACGATATCAACCTGCACAACCAGACCTACGCGTATTTCCTGCGCTCCGAGGTTGCACATGGGCGGATCACCAGCCTCGACACCGCCGCGGCACAGGACATGCCCGGCGTGGTTCGGGTATTCACCGGCAAGGATTTCGAGGGCGTCGGCGGCATTCCCTGCGGCTGGCAGATCACCGACCGCTTCGGTGAGGTGATGCAGGAGCCCGCCCATCCGGTTCTGGCGCAGGGCAAGGTCCGGCATGTGGGCGACCCGATCGCTGTAGTGGTGGCGGAAAGCTTGGCGCAGGCCCGCGATGCCGCTGAGGCCATCGGGGTCGAGATCGAGGAACTCCCCGCCGTCATCGATATGAAAGCAGCGCTGCAAGACGGCGCGCCGAAGGTCCATGACGATCTGAAAAACAACCTCTGCTATGACTGGGGGTTCGTCGAGGACAATCGCGATGCGGTCGATGAGGCCATTCGCGGCGCGGCGCATGTCACGACGCTGGAACTGGTCAACAACCGGCTGATCGCCAACCCGATGGAGCCACGCGTGGCGGTGGGCGACTGGAACCCCGGCACCGACGACTACACGCTTTATACCACCTCGCAGAACCCGCATGTGATCCGGCTGCTGATGGGGGCCTTCGTGTTGGGCATCCCCGAGCATAAGCTGCGCGTGGTCGCCCCCGATGTGGGCGGCGGCTTCGGCACCAAGATTTTCCATTATGCCGAGGAGGCGTTTTGCACCTTTGCCGCGAAACAAGTGCGGCGTCCGGTGAAATGGACGTCGTCGCGGTCCGAGGCGTTCATGTCGGACGCCCATGGCCGCGATCACGTCACCAAGATCGAATTGGCGCTGGATGCCGATAACAACTTCGTCGCGCTGCGCACGGAAACCCACGCCAATATGGGCGCGTATCTGTCGACCTTTGCGCCTTCGGTGCCGACATGGCTGCATGGCACGCTGATGGCGGGCAACTACAAGACGCCGCTGATCTATGTGAACGTAAAGGCCGTGTTCACCAACACCGTGCCGGTCGATGCCTATCGCGGTGCGGGCCGGCCCGAGGCGACGTTCCAGATCGAGCGGGTGGTTGATAAAGCCGCGCGGGAGCTGGGCGTCGACCCGGTCGAGTTGCGGCGACAGAACTTCATCACCGAATTCCCCTATGCCACCCCGGTGGCGGTGGAATATGACACCGGCGATTATCACGCCACGATGGATAAGCTGCTGGAGATCGTTGATCGCGACAGTTTTGACGCGCGCGCCGAGGAAAGCCGGTCGCGTGGCAAGCTGCGTGGTCTGGGCATCGCGCATTACATCGAGGCGTGCGGCATCGCGCCGTCGAACCTTGTCGGGCAACTAGGCGCGCGCGCCGGGCTGTATGAAAGCGCGACGGTGCGGGTCAATGCCACCGGTTCGATCTCGGTCATGACGGGCAGTCACAGCCACGGGCAGGGGCACGAAACCGCGTTCCCGCAGGTGGTAGCCGACATGATCGGTATCGATGCCAGCCAGATCGACATCGTGCATGGCGACACGGCAAACACGCCGATGGGCATGGGCACCTATGGCTCGCGCTCGCTGGCGGTGGGCGGCTCTGCGATGGTGAAGGCCACGCAGAAGATCATCGACAAGGCCAAGAAAATCGCCGCGCATCTGCTGGAGGCGTCCGACAGCGATATCGAGCTGAAGGATGGCAAATTCTCCGTCGCGGGTACCGATAAATCAGTGGCTTGGGGGGATGTGACGCTGGCCGCCTATGTGCCGCATAACTACCCATTGGCAGATATGGAACCAGGGTTGGAGGAAACGGCGTTCTACGATCCCTCGAACTTCACCTACCCGTCCGGGGCCTATGCCTGCGAGGTAGAGGTCGATCCCGAAACCGGCAAGGTCACAGTGCTGGGCTTTGCCGCTGCCGACGACTTCGGCAATATCGTCAACCCGATGATTGTCGAAGGCCAAGTACAGGGCGGTCTGGCCCAAGGTATCGGACAGGCGCTGATGGAAGGTGCGGCCTATGACGAAAACGGCCAGCTTCTGACCGGGTCCTATATGGATTATGCGATGCCGCGCGCCGACGATGTGCCGATGTTCCAGGTCGATCATTCGTCCTGCACGCCGTGCACTCATAACCCGCTGGGCGTTAAGGGTTGCGGTGAGGCCGGGGCGATCGGTTCGCCGCCTGCGGTGGTCAACGCGGTGATCGACGCGCTGCATCGTGGCGGGCATACTGACGTGACCCATATCGACATGCCGCTGACGCCCTCGCGCGTGTGGCAGGCAATTCACGGCTGAGCGACAGTGGGGGCGCATGCGCGACTGCAGTGCCTGCGCCCCGACGCCCAACAACGGGAGAAACGAGATGTATGAATTCGAGCTGGTGAAACCCGCCACTGTCGCCGAGGCCGTGGCCGCACTGGACAGCGAGGATGCGCAGCCGCTTGCCGGCGGTCAGACCCTGCTGCCTACGATGAAGCAACGGTTGGCCATGCCGGAAAAGCTGGTCAGCCTGACGGGCATTGCCGAGATGAAAGGCGTGCGCCGCGAAGGGGACATGCTGGTGATCGGCGCGGGCACCACCCACGCCGCCGTGGCCCGTGAGGCGGCGGATGATTTCCCCGCATTGGCGGCGCTCGCCGCGCGGATCGGGGATCCGGCGGTGCGCAATCGCGGCACGATCGGCGGCAGCCTTGCCAATAACGATCCATCCGCCTGTTATCCGGCGGCGGTTCTGGGCACCGGGGCGACCATTGTAACCAACACCCGCGAAATCGCGGCGGACGACTATTTTCAGGGCATGTTCACCACCGCGCTGGAAGAGCACGAGATCATCACGGCGGTGAAGTTCCCCATCGCGCAGGCCGCGCGGTATGAGAAGTTCATTCAGCCTGCCTCCCGCTTCCCGCTGGTGGCGGTGTTCGTGGCCCGCTTCGCCGATCGCGTTCGCGTGGCAGTGACGGGCGCGTCCAACGATGGCGTATTTCGCTGGACCGAGGCCGAGGAGGCGCTAAGCGCGAACTTCTCTGCCGAGGCGGTTTCGAACCTGTCGGCGTCGGCAGAAGGCATGATCGCGGACCTGCATGGCACCGCCGCCTATCGTGCCCATCTCATCGGCGTCATGACCGGGCGGGCGGTGAAGTCGGCCGCCTGAGCCGCGATCCCGCCAATTCCAAAGGAAAGACGCGCCGGGCAGCCCGACGCGTCTTTTTTTCCGGTACGAGCAGGCATCCCCCGCGCCTCCCGGCTTTCGCTTAGGATGGGCCCTCGGCGGTGACACCGGGCAGGCCTGTCCCTGAATTCATCTGCTGCCCGAACGCGGCCGGGACCGACTGGTTCCCTGCCTCACGCGATATTCTTTGTAAACATCGCGGCACAGGGCCGGTCGCCGTGCCCAGCCCCAGAGGGGCCGCGCTGTCAGGCGGACAGGAACATGTCCACGGTCGCTTCGAAATCACGAGGTTTCTCCGCATGAAGCCAATGTCCGGTATCGGGCAGCTTGGCAAAGCGGGCCTGCGGGAACAGGGCGCGGATCGTGGCGCGATGCTCGGGCAGAACGTAGTCCGACAACTCCCCTGACAGAAAGAGCGCGGAGCCCTGAAATACGCCCTCAGTTCCCGGCCATCCGGTGATCTCATCCATGCACGCGTCGAGCACGTCTAGGTTCAGCCGCCAGCGCGGAGGGTCGGCCTTCAGGTCTAGCGATTGCAGCAGGAACGCACGGACGCGTTCATCCTCGATCAGGGCCGCGAGCCGTTCGTTCGCCTCGCCACGGGTCGTCACCGAAGTCAGATCCAGCCCCCGCATGGCATGCACCAGATGGCGCTGGCTGTGATTATAGGCGACAGGCGCGATGTCGGCGATGATTAGCCGCCGGATCAGATCGCCACGGGTCAGGGCCAGCTGCATCGCCGCCTTGCCGCCCATCGAATGGCCCAGCAGATCGGCATGACCGCCATGCGCCTCGATCACCTCGGCGATGTCATCGGCCATTTCGGGGTAGGTGTGGGTGTCGAACCGGGGGCTTTCGCCGTGGTTGCGCTGATCGACGGCGATGACCTGCCGCGTATCCGACAGCCGTTTGGCGATCACGTTGAAATTGCGCGCCGAGCCATAAAGCCCGTGCACGATCACCAGCGGGGGCGCGTCAGTGGGAGCGCCATGAACGAGAGTATTCAACATGGCCCTCGATCTAACGCGAAGCGCCCGCCCGCGCCAGCATTTGGCGATGCGTGAAAGCCTCAATCGGGCGTAGCGCGACACCTTGGATGTTTCGGCGCTCGGCGGGCAGCTTTAGGATCGGGGTCATGAAACAGCGCAGCCTACCCGATATCAATGCCGATCTGGCCGAGCTTCTCCGGCAGAAGCTCGGCATTCGGCGTGGCGTGACGCTGGAGGCAAAGCTTAACAAGGCCGGTCGGCTGCTGCCGCGCGCGGTGCGGCGTGAGGCGCGGTATCTGGCGTCGGCGGAAACCCGGTTTGCCCATCCGCGCCTGCGTCGGCAGATCGACCCGGTGCGGGTGATGAAGGCCGAACGGGCTATTCGCCGCCATTTGCAGGGGGTCGATCCCGGCCTGCGGCAGCGGCGGCTCTGGGGGGGGATCGCGGCTGGGCTGGCGTTCAACTTCCTGCTGATCGCGGGGGTCATCATCGCGTGGATGTGGAATACCGGTCGGCTATAGGCTGGATAGGTGCCTGCCTGCGCATTGCTGGACGCCACGGGCGGTTTCAGGGCACAACGGCGCAAGCGCAACAGCGACAGGTTTCCCCCAGCCGTGCCCAAACTGACCGATCCCGCCCCCGCCCCTGACGCCCCGCTGCTGGACGCCTCCGGCGCTGCGGTGTCGCTTTTGGGGTCCGGCATCAAGCGGCAGATCCGGGTGCCCGAAGCTGCACGCCCCCCCGAGTTCGACGCTCAGTATGACGCCGATACGCTGTGGTATGACGCCGTGCGGCAGGGCGAGGACGTGCTGCTGTTCTGCCCCAAGCTGTGGGACTTGGCGCGGCTGTTAAAGCGGGGGGAGATCACAGCCGACGGCGCGCCGGTGCAACTTCGCACGATCCGGTATCATCGCCGCCACGATGTAGCGCGACTGGCGGTGCCCCGCTCCGCGCATGGGCTTCGAATCGAGGCGGAGGGCTGGTCCGCCAGTTGCCCGATCTCCCCCGATCAGCGCGATCTTTTCGCGGGGCTCAACGCATCGCTGCATATCTCCCGCGACAATGCACCCGAATGGATCGTGGACTGGGCGCGCTGGCATAAGGCACGGCACGGGCTGCAGGCGATGGTGGTGATCGACAATGGCTCCACCGCCTATACGCCCGCCGAATTACTGGCCGCGCTCGCGCCCGTCGGGTTGACCCGCGCTGCGGTGCTGTCGTTGCCGCAGCCCTACGGCCCGGTCCGGGCCAAGCAAGGCGGCGGTGGCGCGAAGTTCCTGCAACCGGCGGCGCTGAACATCGTGCGCGCCCGGTTTTTGGGGCGCGCAAGGGCGGTGCTCAACGCCGATATTGATGAACTGGTCTGGAGCACGACAGGGTCGGTGTTCGACGCGGCGGTGGCCAGTCGGCTTGGCATGGTCAGTTTCGCCGGGCGCTGGACCTGCCCGCCAGGACAGGCGCAACCGCCGCTGCGCCACGCCGATCATGTCTGCTATATGGATCACCGCCCCTGTCCCACGAAATACTGCATCGTGCCGGAGGGGCCGCTTCGGTGGCTGAGTTGGGATGTGCACCGCCCCGAGCGCTTCCCGCTAGGCCGGTTCACCCGCCGCGAGGACATCGGGTATTTCCACTGCCGCGGCGTGACGACCAACTGGAAAAGCTACAACCGTCTGAAGGCCCGCGACGTGACGCCAGACCCGCATCTGGAGCAGATGCTGGCCGAGACCCTGGGCTAATGCCGCTTAGCCGGTCTTGAGCGCGTCTTCGGCAGCGGCGCGGATGGCGGCGATGTTTTCGCCGTAGACGCCGGGATTGCTGACCGAGCCGCCCTTGAACACCGCCGAGCCCGCGACCAGCGCATCGGCACCGGCGCGCGCGACCATCGGCGCCGTCATCGGATCGACGCCACCGTCGATCTCGATATGGATTTCGCGATCCCCGATCATCTCGCGCAGGGCTGCGATCTTATCCAACTGTGAATGGATGAAGCTTTGCCCGCCGAAGCCCGGGTTCACCGTCATCACGCAAACCAGATCCACCAGATCCAGCAGGTGTGCGACGGTCTCGACCGGGGTGCCGGGGTTCAGCGCCACACCGGGGCGGGCACCTGCCGCGCGGATCGCCTGCAATGTGCGATGAATATGGGGACCGGCCTCGACATGGGCTGTGATGAAATCCGCACCGGCCTTGGCGAAGGCGTCGATATAGGGATCGACCGGGGCGATCATCAGATGCACATCCATGACACCCCGGATATGCGGCCGCAGGGCTGCGCACATGGCCGGACCAAAGGTGATGTTGGGCACGAAATGCCCGTCCATCACATCCACATGGATCCAGTCAGCCCCTTGATCCTCCACCGCGCTGCATTCGGCCCCAAAGGCGGCAAAGTCGGCGGCAAGGATCGAGGGGGCGATCTTGATGCTGCGGTCAAAAGGGGCGGTCATGGCGGCGGCTCCGGTATCAGGCTGGCAGGGCAGGGACGACGATTGCCGTTGTCCTATCGCCTCCGCCGCGAAAGGCAAGCGTTGCGCGGCGACGCGGGGCGGTGCGCCGCACCGAAACGAAAAACCCCGCGCCGGTGTGGCGCGGGGTGAATGGTCTGCGACGGCCGGTGCGGATCAGCCGCGGTCGTCTTCGTCCTCGTCTTCGTCATCGCCCTTGTCAGGCAGGTTGAAGAAGCTGTCCGCGTCAGGCAGCGGCTTATTGCGGTCATCATCCTCGTCGTCATCGTTGCCCGACAGGGTGAAGGTTTCGAGCCCGGAGATCGACGAGGGGATCTTGGGTTCGGTGTCGGAGGACAGCGACTGTTCGGTCGAGACCAGTTTGCGCCGCTCGTCGTCGGTCATCACGTTGCCTTCGCGAGCAAGGCGGGCATTGGCCTTCTGCACAGCCGCGTCCAATTCGGACTGGCGGCACAGGCCAAGCGCGACCGGGTCGATCGGTTGAATGTTCTGGATGTTCCAGTGCGTACGTTCGCGGATCGCTTGAATCGTCGGCTTGGTAGTGCCGACCAGCTTCGCGATCTGGCTGTCAGCCAGTTCGGGATGAAACTTCACCAGCCACAGGATGGAGGCCGGGCGGTCCTGACGCTTTGACAGCGGGGTGTAGCGGGGGCCGCGGCGCTTCTCCTCGCCGACGGCGGCGGGGTTGAACTTTAGCTTCAGCTTGTGAAGGGGATCTTTCTCGGCTTTGTCGATCTCTTCCTGCACCAGCTGATTGTTGGCGATGGGGTCAAAACCCTTCACGCCCTGTGCCACGTCGCCATCGGCGATGCCCTGCACCTCCAGCTCGTGCAGGCCGCAGAAATCCGCGATCTGCTTGAAGCTGAGCGTGGTATTGTCCACCAGCCAGACGGCGGTGGCCTTGGCCATCAGAGGCTTGTTCATCGCGAGGTCTCCTTCACCTTGGCCCCTCCGGCAGACGCCCGAGGAGCTGAGGTTTTCACAACGGCTTTCGGGGCCGGGGAAAACGGCTGGTCCGGCTGGACCCTGTCCTCGTTTTCGGGGAGATTGGCGGTCACATACACCGTCCGCTGCCCGGAGGAAAGAGAAAATGCGCCGATGTCTGCTGCTGCTGACGCTGCTCGGAGCCCTTGTTCCCTTGGCCCCGGCGGGGGTGCGCGCCGAGGGTGAGCCCGCCGGAAAATTCGACTATTATGTGATGGCGCTAAGCTGGTCGCCGACATGGTGCGCGCTGGAAGGGGATGCCCGCAACTCGCCGCAATGTGATCGCCGCTTGGGCTGGGTTCTGCACGGGCTCTGGCCGCAAAATGAGCGAGGCTGGCCGTCCTATTGCCGCACCGACACCCGCGATCCGTCGCGGGCGCAGACCGCAGCGATGAGCGATATCATGGGGACCGCAGGTTCCGCGTGGTATCAATGGAAAAAGCACGGGCGTTGCGCCGGGCTGCCCTCGGCTGAATATTTTGACACGGCCCGCCGCGCCTATGACAGCGTCACCCGCCCCGAGGTGTTCCGCCGCCTGCGCGATGATGTGACCCTGCCCGCCAGCGTGGTGGAGGAGGCATGGCTGGAGGTCAATCCCGATCTGCGCGCCGACGAAATCACGGTGACCTGCAAGGCCCACCGCATTCAGGAGGTGCGCATCTGCCTGACCCGCGATCTGGAGCCGCGTCGCTGCGGAGCGGACGTGATTCGCGACTGCACGCTGTCCGATGCTTTGATGGACCGGATCGATTGACCCGGCCCGAACGCAAGGAGTTGGGGCGGCGCCAGGAACCGATCAGCCGCTGACGCGCAGCACGATCTTGCCGATATGGGTCGAGCTTTCCATGCGGGCATGGGCGGATGCCGCCTCTTCCAGTGGGAATTCCTCGTCCATGACCGGCGCGACGCGTCCGTTTTCCAGCAGCGGCCACACTTTCTCGCGCAGCTCGGCGGCAATCGCGGCTTTGGCGGCGTCAGATTGCGGGCGCAGGGTGGAGCCGGTGATGGTCAGCCGGCGCGCCATGATCTGGGCGAAGTTCAACTCCGCCTTGGGGCCAGACAGAAACGCGATGTGCACCAAGCGCCCGTCATCAGCCAATGCTTTGACGTTCCGGGGAATATAATCGCCGCCCACCATGTCGAGGATGAGATCAGCGCCGCCCTCCGCGCGCATCACTTCGACGAAATCCTCCTCGCGATAATTGATCGCCCGCTCCGCGCCGAGATCCAGACAGGCGGTGCATTTCTCAGCGCTGCCCGCTGTGGAAAAGACCCGCGCGCCATTCGCCCGCGCCAGTTGGATCGCCGTAGTGCCGATACCGGATGAGCCGCCATGCACCAGAAATCGCTCGCCCGCCCGCAGGCCACCGCGCATGAAAACATTGCTCCAGACGGTGTAGAAGGTTTCGGGCAGGCAGGCGGCCTCCTTCATGTCCATGACCGTCGGGATCGGCAGGCAATGGGCGGCGGGGGTGCTGACATATTCGGCATAGCCTCCGCCGGGCAGCAGCGCGCAGACCCGATCACCCAGCTTCAGGTCCGTGACCCCGGTTCCGATGGCCACCACCTCCCCGGAACATTCCAGCCCGGGCAGATCGCTTGCGCCCTTTGGGGGATCATAGGCACCCGCACGCTGAAGCGCATCGGGCCGGTTCACCCCGGCATAGGCCACTTTCAGAACGACGCGGCCATGGCTGGCCTCGGGGGTGGGGCGCGTCGTGGGGCGCAGCACCTCGGGGGCACCGGGCTGAGTGATTTCGACCGCGGTCATGGTTTCGGGCAGCGCGCGGGAGCGGGCGCTTGCAGGGCTGGGAGCGGACGTGTCGGACATGGGGCCTCGTCTGGATCAGGTCGTGTGAGGGCGGCCGCGCCGGAGAATCAGCGGGGCGTCGCGGAGGGCGGCACCGGCCCATCCTCCGACAGCGGCGCAGAACCGGCAACCTTGTCGCGGCCGGGGGTCGCGGCAGGGCCCGGTCGGCGGGTCGGGTCGATGGGCGGGGACCAGCGCCCCGGCATGTCATGGCCGCGATCGGCACGCGGTGCGCGCACCTTCGATGCCAGCCAGCCGGGCAGGGCGGTCAGCGGCTTCAGCGCGGCGTTGTCCCGCACCCGGCCTTTCAGTTTCTCGAACTGCATGACGTTCTCGATCCGCCGGTCGAGGAAATCCCACGTCGCCGCATGGTCGAGGCTGTCATCCCCCAACCAGAACAGGACGGTGGAGCCGTAGACCGCCGACAGGGTAGCGCGTTTGGTATACCAGTTCAGGTCTTCGGAACTGTCCCCCAGCGCGGTCCAGATTGCGTCAGCTGTGTCCCAGATCAGCCCGGTTCCGGTGCGGGCGTGTTGGGGCAGGGCGAACAGGGTCGAGCCCCGGCGCACCGCCTCGCGATCCCCGGCCTCGATCCGGAAGCGCACGGCGCGGGCGACCTTCGCGGAGAATCGCAGGCCGGTCAGATCCGCCTCATTCAGGCGCGCGATCATCCGCTGATCGCCGCGCCGGTGATAGGCCACGGCCAGATCGACAGCCCCGCGCGGGCAGGTCAGCCGCCCCAGATCGCGCGAAACCCCGGCATCGTCGCAGGCCCGGCGAAAGGTTTCCTCCGACCAGCCGTCAAAGGCGACATGCGGCAAAGCGGCGTCGAGCAGCCTGCTGCGCAGATCGGGGTTGGCAGGGTCGGGTTGCGGGCCCGGATAGGGGCTGGCGTTGGTGTCGGTGGTCATCGAAACTCCCTCCCTCGGTGGGGCGTGGATCGGGTTGCGGACATGGTGGACAAGCTAGGACAGCTTTGCTATACGGCCACTTCCTGCAAATTCTGCAACTCAAACTAGAAAGGTGGTGACAACCACATGCAGGTTAGTGTTCGCGATAACAACGTCGATCAGGCACTCCGCGCCCTGAAGAAGAAACTTCAGCGCGAAGGCGTCTTCCGTGAGATGAAGCTGCGGCAGCATTTCGAGAAGCCTTCCGAAAAGAAGGCCCGCGAGAAAGCCGAAGCCATCCGCCGCGCCCGCAAGCTGGCGCGCAAGAAGGCACAGCGCGAAGGTATGCTCTGAGGTTTTCCTCAGCGACCTGACGCCCGTGTTCGACTGGCGAACCGCATGGCCAGACGCGATTGCAGTCTTCTTCGGAGGGCGATGATCCCGAAACCGCCATGCCATGTGCCCGCCTTCGGGTGACCCACATGCCATACGTTCCGACGACCCCCGTAGCTTACCGCGCGGGGGTTTGTCATTTCTAGCGCTCCGGTCGGCGCATGGAAGTAAGCCTGCGATGATACGGCGCTGATCTGGCCGTGCGCCGTCTTGCGGCTTTCAGACCATCACCGCCTCGCGCGGGGCGATCGGCTCTGCTGGCGCCATGCGGGTGCCGGGGGTCCAGATCAGCCGGTTCAGCCCGGCGCGAAACTCCACCACCCCGCACCCCGGCGTTGCGAAGCGCGCGCGCTCCACGATGGCGTGTTGCTGTCGCGAACGGCGGTCGGACTGACGCCAATGCAGCAACCATGTCTGACCGGGGGTGAAGTTTGCCCGTGGCTCCCCGGAATGCGCACGCAGGATCAACTGGCGCGCGGCGATGGGCATCCCACCGGGACCAAGCAGGGCACATTCATCAGTAGGCAGGGCGAAGATCATGGCAGCCTCCGGCATGCGGGGCGGCCGGCGGGGCCGCGCGCCACCACATTGGCCGGGCAGGGTTAAGATCGCGTTAGGATCAGACTGGCAGCGCCGTCGTCTTGAACACCGTCTTCAACGCAAAGCTGCTGGTCAGTTGCGCGACCCCCGGCAGGCGGGCCAGATATTGCCGGTGGATCTGGGCGTAATCTTCGGTATCGCTGACCGCGACCTTTAGCAGGTAATCCGCTGCTCCGGCCATCAGGTGGCATTCCAGAACCGCAGGCACACGGGCGACGGCCCGCTCGAACGCGTCGAGCAGCTCATCCGCCTGCCCCGACAGCTTGATCTCGACAAACACCGTCGTGGCGTGGCCCAGCTTGCGCGCGTCGAGCAGGGCTACATAGTCCCGGATCACGCCCGCCTGTTCCAGCCTCTGCACCCGCCGGTGGCAGGCCGAGGCCGACAGGTTCACCCGCAGGGCGAGATCGGCATTGGTGATGCGGCCGGATTTCTGGAGGACCGACAGAATCTGCCGGTCCATCCGGTCCAGCGTGGGCTGGTCATTCATGCGCGGTGCTGGCGCAGTTCGTCGCGGATCTGAACCAGCAGATCTTTCTCACTCGGGCCGGGATCGACCTTCGGCACCTCGGCGGGCGGCGTTTCGGTCATGCGCTTCAGCCGGTTGACGTAGCGCACCAGCAAAAACACCACAAAGGCGATGATGAGGAAATTGATGACCGAACTCAGAAACGCCCCATAGGCAAAAACGGCGGCGCCTGCTTCGCGCGCTTCGATCAGGGAGGCGAACGGGCCATCGCCCGACAGCACCACGAATTTGTCGGAAAAATCGATGCCGCCGGTGATGATGCCGATGACCGGGTTGATCAAATCATTGACCATGGATTGCACGATGGCGGTGAACGCGGCGCCGATAATGATGCCCACAGCCATATCCATGACATTGCCACGGGCAATGAATTTTCTGAATTCGTCAAACATGAACTGTCCCTTGTTCTGTGTTGGGCTAATGTCTGCGCAGTCGGCCCATGGCCGGAAGATAACATGTTTTGGTGCGGCGGCACGTTGGAATTGATGGCTTTTTCGCCCTGCCAGCGCCGCGTCTGCCGACCAGTAAGGAGCCTCATGTCCGATCTGTCGCAATTCCCCATCACCCGGCGCTGGCCGGCCAAGGATCCGTCGGTGATCCAGCTGTATTCCTTCCCCACACCGAACGGGGTAAAGGCCTCGATCGCGCTGGAGGAACTGGGCCTGCCCTATGAGGCGCATAAGGTCACGCTGAGCGACGCCGATGTCAAAAGTGACGAATTCCTGTCGCTGAACCCCAACAATAAGATCCCGGCGATCATCGACCCGGACGGCCCCGGTGGCGCGCCGATTGGTCTGTTCGAAAGCGGCGCGATCCTGATCTATCTGGCCGAAAAGACAGGTCGCCTGCTCGGTGCCACCCCCGCCGACAAGTATAAGGTCATCCAGTGGGTGATGTTCCAGATGGGCGGCGTCGGGCCGATGTTTGGGCAGCTTGGCTACTTTGCCAAGTTCAAGGGCGCCGAAATCGAAGACCCCCGCCCGCGTGAGCGCTATCTCGGCGAGGCGCGTCGTCTGCTGAACGTCGTCGAAGGCGCGCTTGAGGGGCGGGACTGGATCGCGGGGGAGTTTTCGATTGCCGATATCGCGCTGGCACCGTGGCTGAATGCGCTGGGGTTCTACGGCGTGAAGGATCAGGTGGGCTGGAACGACCTGTCGCGCGTGCCCGCCTATGTCGACCGGTTCTATGCCCGCCCCGCCGTGGAGAAGGGCAAGGCGATCCCGCCACGTTGAGGGATCGCCAACATGGCCGTGCGTCGCGCAGTTGATTGCCTGCGCGACGCTTCAATGGTGTCCAGCGTCCCCGCGCGCCCTGCGGATCTGCGCGCGCCTTAGCGTCGACCTTCGCGCAGCCAGCCGCCAAGGATCAACGCGGCGGTCAGCAGCAGAAACAGCCACGGCGACACCAGCGGGATTAGCCGGACATCCGCCGTCAGATAGGCCTCGCGCGGGGTGATGCCGATCCAGCCGCGCCCGGCGGCGACACGGCCCTCGCGCACTTCGCGGATGCCGGGAAGCCCGTCTTCGATCCGGGGCGCGCCACCGCGCAGGGCGGCGACAGGCTCGGCCAGCGGCTCGGCACTTGCGATTGTCTGCTCGAATTCCTTGGGCGCCGCGGGACCAAGCGCCACCACCGCGTCCATTTCCCCATCACTCAGCCGGTAGAGCCCTATTTCAGGGCCCTCATAGGTCGCGGTAAAACGTCCGGGGCCATCCTCCTCCAGCGGGACCGCGACGACCGTGCCATCCGGTCCGGTGATTTCCACATCGGCGGGCGCATCGCCCAGAGTGCGGCGCGTGATGGTGACGGTCTGGCCCTCCGCCGTCGCGGTCAGGGCCTCTTCCTCTAGTTCCGGCTCTTTCATCATCCAGTGGGCAAGGCGGCGCAGCAGTTCAAGTTGCGGACCGCCCCCCTCATAGCCGCGGTTCCACAGCCATGCGTGATCGGAGCCCAGCAGCGCCACGCGGCCCTCTCCGACCCGGTCCAGCACCAGAAGCGGGCGGTCATCTTCGCCGGACATCACCACGTCGCCCCGGTCGGGGATTAGGTCGATCAAGCGGAACCACCGGCCCCAGCCGGGCTGGCCGTCGGCGGTCTCGCCAAAG
Organism: Pacificitalea manganoxidans; assembly: GCF_002504165.1. Taxonomy (GTDB): domain Bacteria; phylum Pseudomonadota; class Alphaproteobacteria; order Rhodobacterales; family Rhodobacteraceae; genus Pacificitalea; species Pacificitalea manganoxidans. Next base: position 3,161,325 of record NZ_CP021404.1, on the reverse strand, counting down.
CCTTGATCGAGCCCTTCGGTCACCGGATGTTTGCGGCCCAGATCAGTCATTTGCGGGCGATAGGGTTCCTCCAGCACGCGGGCCGAGGGCGCGGCGGGCAGGATATCCCCCAAGGGCGAGCGATAGAGACTGTCGGCAGTGGCAAAATCCGGCCCTGCCGCGACCAGCACCGCGCCGCCGCGTTCAACATAGTCGCGCACGTTTTCCAGATAGAGCATCGGCAGGATGCCCCGGCGCTTGTATCGGTCAAAGATGATCAGGTCGAATTCGTCGATCTTTTCCAGAAACAGCTCCCGCGTCGGGAATGCGATGAGCGACAGTTCCGACACGGGCACGCCATCTTGTTTCTCCGGCGGGCGCAGGATCGTGAAATGCACCAGATCGACGGAGCTGTCGGATTTCAGCAGGTTGCGCCATGTCCGTTCGCCCGGATGCGGCTCCCCCGACACAAGCAGAACGCGCAGACGGTCGCGCACGCCGTTGATCTGGATCACGGCGGAGTTGTTGCGCTCGGTCAGTTCGCCGTCCGCCGTGGCCAGTTGAAACTGGATCACGTTCATGCCGCCATGGGGCAAGGTGATCGGCAATTCCAGATCCTCCCCCACGGGCACGTTGAAGTCCATCGGCTCGCCACCGTCGATGGAGATAGTGAGCGGCGCCGGACCCGCGGCGCTGTCGGGCACGGCGCCGCTATCCTCAACGCGCAGCGTCAGCACCACCTCTTCGTCGAGAATGGCAAAGGCGGGCGCATTGGTGACCAGAAGCCGCCGGTCCCAATCCGTTTCATGGCCGGTTAGCAGTACGTGCAGCGGCGCGGGCAGGTTGGGGGCGCTTTCGACGTCATGCACCTGCCCGTCGCTGATCACGATGGCCCCGGCGATACGGGCGCGCGGCTCTTCGGCCATCAGTTCCGACAGGGCGCGCATTGCCAGCGTGCCAGCGTCGTCTTCGCCATCGCGGAGGGTGATTTCGCGCAGGTCCGTATTGGGCAGGCGCGCCACCTCATCGCGGACCGCCTGCGCGGCGCGGGCGGTCTGTTCGGGGCGGTCGGCGATCTGCTGGGAGGCGCTTTCGTCGATGACCATCAGCACGATATCGGACAGTGGCGCGCGCTCTTCCTGCTGCAGGGCGGGGTTGGCGAGCGCGATGAGCAGCGCCACGGCAGCCAAGCCCCGCAGCCACCAACCCCGCAGCCCGCGCCACAGCGCCAGCGCCGTGAACAGCGCGGCCAGTCCCGCCGCGATGGCGAGAAGGCTCCACGGCAGGTGGGGGTCAAAGATGATCTGGCCGGTATCCATCGGCGCGCGGTCCTTTCGGGTCTACTGGCCCAGCCGGTCGAGCAGGGCCGGCACATGGACCTGATCGGATTTATAGTTGCCGGTCAGCACATGCATGATCAGATTGACGCCAAAGCGATAGGCGATCTCGCGTTGGCGTTCCCCCGCATAGCCGCGCCCCACGGGATAGAGCGCGCTGCCATTGGCGTCCATCGCCCAAGCCGCAGCCCAGTCATTGCCGCCGATCACCACAGGGGTCACGCCGTCATTGAGGTTGCGGAAGGGCATGCCTTCGATCTGTTCTGCATCGGGCGGCGCGGCTTCGACCCAGACATCGCGGCTGGCATGGCGGCCGGGAAAATCCTGTAGCAGATAGAATGTCCGGGTCAGGACGTGATCGGCGGGGATCGGCTCCAGCGGCGGCACGTCCAGCGGCTGCGCGATCTGTTGCAGCTTCCGCCCCGTGGGGGTGTTCGCGCCAAAGCCGCCGGTATCGGCGTCCCGCGTGTCGAACAGGATCATACCGCCGGTCCGCAGATAGGTGTTCAGCCTGGCATAGGCGGCAGCCGAAGGCAGCGGCTGTTCGGTCGAGATCGGCCAATACAGAAACGGGTAAAAGGCCAGTTCATCGGTTTCGATATCCACCGCGATAGGGGCCGCCGGTTCGATCGAGGTGCGACGGTAAAGCGTGTCCGACAGTCCGGCGAGCCCGGCGCGGGCGGTTTCGTCAACGCGTGCATCGCCGGTCAGGACATGGGCCAGCACCACTTCGCCGGTCGCGGCCAGCGCGCGCTCGACCTCCGCCGCCGTCAGGTCCGGGGCGACATCCTCGGCATCGGGCTGCGGGTTCTGGCTGCTCGCTGTTCCATCCGTGATCTGGGCATGGGCGAAGTCCGGGGACAGGCCAGCACCCAGCAGCGCCGCAAGAACCGCAGCGGCGGTCGTTACCCGTGGCCCCCGCAGCCGGCCCGACAGGAACAGGGCCGCGATCACATCCGCCATCAAAAGCGCTAGCGCCGCAATCAGCAACGCGCCTGTCAGCGCGGTTTCGCGGGCGCTGGACAGTCCTTCGACGGGAATGCGCGCGGGCCATGTGGCGGGGCGCAGCTCGGCGGCATCATCCAGCACGTTGACCGCCAGCCGCCGATCGGCGCCAGCATATAGCCCGGGCGGCAGGGCCGGGCCCGGCTGCGGGGTGGCCAGTGCCTCGCCCGCGATGCCCGGCAGGGTGCCCGCGTCGCGAATGGTGCCGAAGCCGTCTAGGATGTCTTCGGGCGTCCAAGTGGTGCCAGCCAGTTCAGCGGCGTCAGGCTGCGCAGGCCGGGTGGAGATGGCGAGCCGCTCCAGCATCTGCACGAACAGGCCGGACAGCGGCAGGCTCGACCATTCGGCATTGGCGGTGACGTGGAAAAGGATCACCTGCCCTTGACCAATGCGCTTGCGCGTCACCAGCGGGGTGCCATCGTCCAGCGCGGCAATGGCGCGGCTGGCCAGATCGGGATCGGGCTGCGCCATCACCTGCGCCGACACGGTTACATCAGGCGGCACAGGTAACCCGTGGAAGGGCGAGCCTTCGGCGAAGGCGCGCAGCGTTTTCGGATCGCCCCAGCTCATCGCACCGCCCACGGTGCGGCCGCCTTCGCGCAGGCGCACGGGCAGCAGCGGGTCTTCCTCGGCGCGGCTGACATCGGATGCGGCCAGCCGCGGCCCGGCGAACCGCACCAGCAAGCCGCCCTCGTCAATCCATTCCAGCAAAGCAGTCTCTTCCGCTGGGGACACGGTTGCCACGTCGGCTAGGATGATAGCGTCGGGATTGGCCAGCAGCACATCGGCCAGCGCCCCGTCGATCAGGTCCGCGGTCGGGGCCAAGGCCTGTTCAAGGTAATGAAGCGGCGACAGAAGCTCCAATCCCTCGTCGGCCTCGGTGCCCGAAATCAGCGCAACCTCGCGCCGCTTCAGGCCGTCATCGGTCAGGCTGACCGCCCCGGCGGAGCGGATGCCTTCGACCTCGAACCGCGAGACTCGGTTGCGCAATTCGGCAGGCAGGGACAGTTGCACCGTGGTTTCGGTATCCCCTGCTGCAAAGGTCGCATCGGTGCGGGCCAGCACCCGCTCGGTCCCGGTCGGGTCCAGCCCGCGCGCGGCTAACGTGATCGTCGCATCGGTGTCGTCACGGGCGCGCAGCGCGGTGAGGTGGATCAACCCATCTTCAAACCGGGCCGGGCGCAGACCATAAACCGGGCGCGGCGATTCGAACGCCGTGACCGGGCCGTGATCCTCCAGCGCAGTGAGCAGGGTCGCGCGGCTCTCACGGTCCAGCCCGTCCGAAAGCCACCACGTCTCGAACGATTCCTCAAGCCCGGTCGCCCAGTCCGCAATCCGTTGCGGATCGGGCGCCCACGGGGCAGGCGTCAACGCGGCAAGCCGGTTCACCCATGTCTCTGGCGCCTGAAACGGCAGATCCCCTGCGGGCAGGTCGGTGGAGGCGACGACGGCCACTGGGCGGTCGCTGCGTCCGGCATCGGCAAGCAGCGTCTCTATCCGGTCCAGCACACGGGGCCAGTCGCGGGCATCGGCCCATGTCGCATCGACAAGGATCAGAAGCGGGCCGGAGCCTGCGCGTTCGGCCTGCGGGTTCAAGACCGGCCCGGCAAATGCGATAATCGCGGCAGCAACGGCCAGCATCCGCAGCAGCAACAGCCACCACGGCGTGCGGTCCGACTGGCTGTCGTCATCGCGCAGGCCCAGCAGCAACGCCACGCCGGGAAAGCGGCGGCGGATCGGCGCGGGCGGCACCGCTCGCAGGATCAGCCACAGAACAGGCAGCGCGATCAGCCCCAGCAGAAGCCACGGCGCGGTAAAGCCAAGAGATCCCAGCACCCACATCAGCGCCCCCGTTCCAGCGCGGCATATAGCCAAAGCAGCGCCGACTGTGCGGTGTGATCGGTGTGATGCACCGAATAATGCCAGCCCGTCTGCCGGGTCAGCATATCGAGCCGATCCTTGCGCGCGGCGAGACGTTCCAGATAGCGGTCGCGCAGATCGCCAGCCTTCAGCGTTTCGTGCCGAATGGTGCCGCCGATGCTTTCGAAGATGGTGCGCCCGTCATAGGGAAACGCCTCTTCCACGGGGTCGAGGATTTGCAGCATCGCGCCCCGCACGCCGCGATCTGCGGCCTTGGCCATCGCCGCCTCGACAGGGGCCATGTCGCCCATGAAATCCGACAGGAACACGCAGCGGCATCCGGGCGGCAGGCCGCGGGTTTCGGGCGCGCCGTATTCAGGTGTATCGCGGTCCGAGGTCAGGGCCTCCGCAATGCGGATCAATTGCACAGGGCCGGATCGGGGCGGCTGGCCTGTGTGCGACAACCCGACCCGTTCGCCGCCATCGACCAGCAGGACAGACATGGCGAGCGCCAGCAGCCGCGCACGATCCGATTTCAATGCGCGGTTTGGATCGCCGGTAAAGGCCATCGATTGCGCATCGTCGACCCAGATCATCACGCTTTGCGCCGCCTGCCATTCGCGTTCGCGCACGAAATGTCCGTCCGAGCGGGCGGAGCGGCGCCAATCGATCATCCGGGCTTCGTCACCCACGGTCATCGGGCGGTATTGCCAGAATTCATCCCCCGTGCCGGAGCGGCGGCGGCCATGCGCGCCCAGCACCACAGTCGCGGCCAGTTGCTGTGCATCGGCCAGCAGCGGCGGCAGGGAGGAGGCCAGCCCCTCAGCGCGGGAGCGCAGATGGGCCGAGCTTTGCTGGATCACGCCGCCGCCTCCCGCCGGGTGATCTGCGCGGCGGTGTCACGGATGATAGCAGCCAGATCCTCGCCCCGCGCGCGGGCGGCAAAGCTGAGCGCCATGCGGTGCAGCAGGACCGGCTCAGCCATCGCGACGACATCCTCGGCGGAGGGCGCCAGCCGCCCGTCCAGCAGCGCGCGGGCGCGGGTGGTCATCATCAGCGCCTGTGCCGCACGGGGGCCGGGGCCCCAGCTGACATTGCGGCGCACGGACTCCGGTGCGTCGGGATCGCCCGGTCGGCAGGCGCGCACCAGATCGAGGATATGTTCGACGACCGCATCCCCGACGGGCATCCGACGCAGGGTGGTCTGTGCCTCCAGCAACTCAGCGGCGGTAAAGACCGCGTGGCTGTCCTCCTCCACGACGCCCGTCGTGGCCAGCAGGATATCCCGCTCGGTCGCGCGGTCGGGATAGTCGACGTTGATCTGCACGAGGAACCGGTCAAGCTGCGCTTCGGGCAGGGGGTAGGTGCCTTCCTGCTCGATCGGGTTCTGGGTGGCGAGCACATGAAATGGCTGGCCCAGCGGGCGATGGGCCCCGGCGATGGTGACCTCGCGTTCCTGCATCGCTTGCAGCAGCGCGGATTGGGTGCGCGGCGAGGCGCGGTTGATTTCGTCGGCCAGCAGCAACTGGCAGAAGATCGGCCCTTCGATGAAGCGAAACGCGCGGCTGCCCTCGGCGGTGGTGTCCAGCACTTCCGAGCCGAGGATATCGGCGGGCATCAGATCCGGGGTAAACTGGATGCGGTTGCCGGACAGGCCCATCACGGTGGACAGCGCATCGACCAGCCGTGTCTTGCCCAACCCCGGCAGTCCGATCAGCAGACCGTGTCCCCCACAGAGCAGCGCGGAAAGTGTCAGATCGACGACCTGTTCCTGCCCGATGAAGCGTTTGGTGATGGACGCCTTGGCGGCGGCGAGTTTCTCGCCCAGCACTTCGATACGGGTGACGAGCTCTGCGCTATCGGGCATGACGGGGAGACCTTTCGCATTATCTGTGACCAAGACTAGAGAAAGTCCCGGCAATTGCAGCATACGCCAAGGAAGAGAAGGGACAAATGATCGTGAGACCAGATGCCGATTCATTGGCCAGCCACGCCCGCGCTGCTTCAAAGCGCGGCATCCCGCCGGTCGAAAGCTGGGATCCGCCGTTTTGTGGCGACCTCGATATACACATTCGCCGCGATGGGACGTGGTTCTACAATGGCACCCCCATTGGACGGCCCGAACTGGTGCGGCTGTTTTCATCGATCTTGCGGCGCGATGGGGACGACTATTTCCTCGTCACCCCGGTTGAGAAGGTCGGCATCACGGTCGAAGACGCGCCCTTTGTCGCTGTCGATTTTCAGGTGCGCGATTCAGGCGAGGCGCAGGTGCTGGAGTTCACGACCCATGTCGGCGACACTGTCACCGCCGGACCGGATCATCCGATCCGCGTGCAACGTGGTCCTGAGACGGGCGAGCCGTCACCTTATGTCCATGTCCGGGCACGTCTGGAGGCGCTGATAGACAGGAAAAGCTTTTACCGGCTGGTGGATTTAGGCGTGCGCGCCCCCCACGATGGTGTGGAGTGGTTCGGGCTGCGGTCGGGGGGCGTGTTTTTCCCGCTCATCCCGGCGGCGGATCTACCGGACGGGTAAGGCGCCCAAGGGGCGCCGGATATGTGGGGGATCGGGTGAGAGGCTGACAACGACCCAAGCGGGGCTCGTTACGGCTGCTTCCTTCCGGACCTGACCGGGTTGGCGAGGCGCTCGCCCGCGCCAACCTCTCAAGGCGCTAGTTAGGAAATCTGCCGCCCGATGGCAAGGGGCGCGGCGTGGATCGCTCATTTCTGGGCCTAGCGGCTGCGCATCGGCCGCCGCGCAGCGCTGGTTTCGCAGGCAGGAACGATTTGTTGACTGGATCTGGGCCGGGGCGGCTATTGCTTGCGGCGCTCTGTCGTATTTTAGCTGTAATTTTGTGATTAACCCGACGGGATGCGGACCAGTCCCAAATAAGGTGTTTCCCTCATGACGTCATCGAGCACGACTTTCACCGCGGCGAGCGGGTATCTCCAATATGACGGACCGCTGCGGTTTCACCCCGACAGCGATCTGGGGGATTTTTCGCTGACCTTTGACGACGGCGACCTGTCACAGGCGGAAACTGTCAGCCTCGATGGCGGGACAAGCTATACCCCGTTCGAAATCATTTCGAGCGGCACCACCTCGCCCAAGAGCAACAACAACTTCTACAAGAACTTCGATGAATTCTCATCGGGCGAGCCGCCCTATTACGTCGTGATCGCCATCGGCGATCAGCAATATATCCTGTTTCCTGACGATCCCGCCGCGATGGGCGATCTGGACGGCAATGTGCAGTTGGACGAGGCCGAGCCGATTTGCTTCGTCGCTGGCACGCTGATCCTGACCGCCCAAGGCGAACGCCCGATCGAAACCCTGGTCGCGGGCGATATGGTGGTGACACGCGATCACGGCTTGGCGCCGCTGCGCTGGATCGGGATGCGCCGTATGGCCGTGACGCCCGCCATCGCCCCGATCCGCATCACCGCCGGAGCGCTGGGGCCGAACATGCCGGAGCAGGATCTAAGCGTCTCGCCACAGCACCGGGTGCTTCTGCGCGGCGCACGGGCGGAGATGCTGTTTGGCGCGCCGGAGGTTCTGGTCGCGGCGCGGCACCTTGTCGATGATGCCCGCGTGGTCCGCGATACCGGCGCGCGGCAGGTGACCTATGTGCATCTGATGTTCGACGCACATGAGGTGATCTACACCCAAGGCCTGCAAAGCGAGAGCCTGCAGGCCGGTCCCGTCGGGCTGGCATCTCTTGAGCCCGAGCACCGGGCCGAAGTGCTGGCGATTTTCCCTGAGCTAGAACAGCAATCCGGCACCCGCCCCGCAGTGCGACCGGAGTTGAAGCGGCGCGAGGCTGCCCTGCTGGTCCGCTAGGGCGGGCTGGCCCGGCGCCGGTCAGATCAATGGATCGGCGCACCAAATCCGGGTGAAGGCCCCGGTGCATTCCGTTTCCCGGCCCAATCCGCGCACGCTGAACTGGGTCCAGAGCAATTGTTCGTCCACGGTGACGTCGACCGCTTCGCGCACCAGCGCGGCGCAGTCACCGGGGCGCAGCTTACACCCCATCAGCGCCGCGGTTTTCAACGCGCTGTCCTCGGTGTTTCCGACCTGTGCAGCGGCGGCGCGCTGCTGAACCGCTTCGGTTAGGAAGGCATCGAAATCGGCGGCGTCAGGCTTGGTAAAGAGGGCGGCGATCCCGCCGATGACCGCGATGGTCACCAACAGCTTGATGAGGCGCATGGAAACTCCTGTGCAGGTTCGCTCAGGAGGTAGGACGCTCCGCCCATCCGGCGAAGATCTTTTCCAGCGCGACCACGGCGTAGTAAAGCACGATCCCGAGGAACGCCAAGGCGATCAGCACCGCGAACATCAGCGGATAATCGGAATTGGTCTGCCCCGACAGGAATAGTGCGCCAAGCCCACGCCCGTGCGGGGACACGATCTCCACCAAATTGGTGCCGATGAAGGCCAGCGTGACCGAAACCTTCAGTGCGCCAAAGAATTCCGGCAGTGTTTTGGGGAGGGCGATCTTGCGGAAGATCGTCACCCGCGACGCGCCGAGGGATCGCAGGATGTCGCGATATTCCGGCTCCAGCGTCGACAGGCCGATGCCCACGGACACCGCGATCGGGAAGAACGAGATCAGAAACGCCATCAGCACGGTGTTGAAATCGTGCTGACCGATGAAGATCAGCGCGATCACCGGCACCAGCGTTGCTTTGGGCACCGCGTTGAATCCGACGAGCAAGGGATAAAGCGCGTCGCGCATCAGCCGGGAAAAACCCATGACCATGCCTAGGCCGGTGCCTGCGACCACGGCAATGAGCAGCCCGGCGACAGTGCGCCATAGGGTCTGCCACGCGCCAACCAGAAACAATTCGCGGTAGCGCCAGAAAGCGGGCGGCAGATCCGAGGGGGAGGCCATTTTGTAGTTCGGCCAGCCATTGACCCAGACCAGCGCCTCCCATGCCAGCAGGAAAACAAGGATCGCGGCGATGGGAACGCCGATCTGCTGCAATTTGCTGGATTTCATGCCGCGTGCTCCGGCGCACGACCTTGGGCGACCTGAATCTGGTGGCGCAGGGTGGCCAGCATTTCCGCCGCTTCCGGCGTATAGAGGCTGTCGAGCGTGCGGTCGGCGGGCAGGGTCACATCGAGGATATATTGCGTGCGCGCCGGGCGGCCCGATAGCACGATGACCTGATCGCCCAGAAACACGCTTTCGCGCAGGTCATGGGTGATGAGGACGCAGGTAAACGGCTCCTGCCGACGCAGTTCACGCATGGTTTGCCACAGGTCTTCGCGGGTGAATGCATCGAGCGCCCCGAAAGGTTCGTCCATGATCAGAACATCGGGTTTGTGCACGATGGCGCGGCACAAAGAGGCGCGCTGCCGCATGCCGCCGGACAGTTCGGATGGACGCTTGTCCTCGAACCCTTTCAGCCCGACCAACTCCAGCAGCTCCATCGCCCGGTCGATCCGATCGCCGCGCGACATGCGGGGGGCGACGATCTCGAGCGGCAGGATCACGTTCTGCAAAATGCTGCGCCATTCCAGCAAAACCGGGTTCTGGAAGGCCATGCCAACGGTGTTCCGAGGGGATTTGACGCGCTCGCCATGCAGCCAGACCTCGCCCGCATCGGGGGTCATCAGCCCGGCGACCAGCCGCGTCAGTGTAGATTTGCCACAGCCCGAAGGCCCGACCACGGCGCAGAACTCACCCTGCGGCACCGAGATGTCGAGCCCGTCGAGCACGGGCAGCGGTCCGGCCTCGGTCCGGTAGGCGTGGGTTACGCCTTTGATGTCGATTAGGTTGTCCATGGTCCCCGCAGCCGTTGGGACCGGGCGAGATTGGCCCGCCCGGCCCGGATTTCGATCAATGCGCGTGCATCACTGCAACATGCGTGCCTCTGCCGGGGGCAGATAGCTGTCATCGAACAGCGCGGCGGCGTCCGGCGCGTTCTGGAATTCGTAGACCGACTTGGTCTGTTCCAGCCCGCTTTCCATACGCGCGGCGTCGATGCCGCCCAGCCCGTTTTCTTTCACGAAATCGGTCAGCACGTTATCGTCAATGGCCAGTTGCAGACGCCGGGTTTCCAGCGCGGCATCGGCGGCGGGGTTACGTTCCAGCAGCGATTCGACGGCAGCGGCAGGGTCCGCGATCGCATCCGACCAGCCCTGTGCGATGGCGGTGAGGAAGCCAGTCACAGCCTCGGGATTGGTCTCTGCGAAGTTGGTGTTCACGATGATCGCGTTACCATACAGATCGACGCCGTAATCGGCCATCAGGATGACCGAAATGTCGTCGGGCGCCACGCCCAGACGCTCAAGGTTCAGCACGGAGGAGAACGAGAACCCGGTGACGGAGGCGACCTTGCCTTCGGCCAGCATCGGCTCGCGCGTCGGGAAGCCCACCGGCTCCACTTCGATCTCGTCCATGTTCAGATCGTTTTCGGCGGCAAAGATCGGGAATTGCGCCCATGCCCCGTCGGGCGGCGGCGCGCCCAGCACCTTGCCCGGCAGATCGGCGGGGGTTTCCACGCCCAACGACTTGCGGCCCACCACGGCAAAGGGCGGCTTGTCATAGATCATCATAACGGCGGTGACCGGCGCTTCGGGGTTCTGGTCGAGGAAACGGATGACCGAGTTGATGTCAGCGAACCCGACGGGGAATGCGCCGGTGGCGACCTTTGGGATCGCGTCGAGCGAGCCCGCGCCTTCGGAGATTTCGACCGCCAGCCCGGCGTCGGCGAAATAGCCTTTGTCCACGGCAACGAAATAGGGCGCAGCGGGGCCCTCGAACTTCCAGTCGAGGGCAAAGGGCATGTCGATATCCTGCGCCATTGCCGGAACGGCAAGGGCGGCGGTCGCGCCAAGGGCGGCGAGTGTCCGCATGAGCATGATGGGGAAACCTCCTGTTGGTCCTGTCGTCGCGATTTCGCGCGCTCCGGGCAGCGGGAACAAGATCGCGTCGAATGCGCCGGCCTCCCGTCCGGAGCTTCATTCTGCAAGCTGCCCGATAATTGCGCAAACTGTCTTTGCATTGGGCGGCGCGCTAATCTGAAGCGGGTTCCGCCGGGGGCGAGAGGGGCAGCGCGCTTGCCGCACCGCCCCTCCCGCTCAGGTCTGCATGGCGTGCGCGTTAAAGCGTGATGCGGAAGCGGGCGAACCCGTCAGGCCCATCGCCCGCAGGCGCGATGCTGACGCCCGCCACATCGTCGATATAGTCGATGGCCCGAGGGCCAGTATCGAACAGCACAGTGGTATCGGGCATCGGTGCGAACGACCAGTTCGCATCGGCCTTTGGTGTGATCGTGCCTTCCTCGACGATGTAGCGCACGATGACGTCCCGGTTGGTGTCGGGCGCCTCGAACACGATGGTAGAGCCGTCGGCGCCGGGGAAGCTACCGCCACCCGAGGCACGGTAATTGTTCGTGGCGACGATGAATTCCATATCGTCGCGCACCGGCGCGCCTTCGAAGGTCAGGTTGACGATCCGCTGGGTGTCAGGTGCGACCACCGCACCATCCCTGTCGAACATCGCGGGCTGGCTTAGATCGATCTGATAGCTGACGCCGTCGATCACATCGAAATTATAGGACGGAAAGTCGTCGTTCAGCAGAACCTGATCAGCCTCGCCGGGAGTGATCTGATTGAACATCCCGGCGGAGCGTTCCAGCCACAACCGCACCTGTTCGCCCGTCACCTTCACCGCGCGCACGGTATTGGGATAGAGATAGAGATCGGCCACGTTTTTGATCGCGACCGGGCCCACGGGCACATCGGTGTAATAGTCAGGCCCGCCACGGCCCCCGGCCTTGAACGGCGCGGCTGCGGAAAGGATCGGCAGGCCCTCGTTTTCGGTGCCCTGCATCATGTCGCTGATATACCACTTCTGCGCGATCGAGACGACCTGCACAGACGGATCATCGGCGACCAGCGCGAAATAGGAATGCAGCGGGGTGGAGGTGTCCCCCACCGCCGTGCGCACATAGTCCAGCGTGGCCTGATGTTCGGTCGCGATCGCGTCCAGCACTTCGGGGTCGCTTTCCACAAGCGCCGTCACGCTGCGGTCCTCGCCACGCTCGGAAATGGGACGCGTCTCGACAGAGGTGGTGACGACGCGCCATTCCCCGGCCTCCCGCTCCAGCATCAGGTCGATCACGCCCAGATGCGATCCCCAGAACCCACCCATGACGGCGGGTTTTCCGTGGATCAGACCTTTCTCGGCATCGACGCCGGCAAATTCGGCATAGGTCGGCGATGGAAAGACCAGATGGCTGTGCCCGGTCATCACCGCGTCAATCCCGTCCACGGCGGCCAGCGGGACGGAGGCGTTTTCCATCCCTTCGGTCCAGTCGGCAGAACCGATGCCCGAATGGCTCAGCGCGATGATGATGTCCGCGCCTTCTTCCTTCATCTGGGGAATATAGGCGCGGGCGGTCGTGACGATGTCGCGGGCCTCTACGTTGCCTTCCAAATGCTTGCGGTCCCAGTTCATGATCTGCGGCGGCACGAAGCCGATGATGCCCACGCGGATCGGGTGGCTGGTGCCGTCGCCATCGGTGACCTGCCGGTCAAGAATGACATACGGCTTCAGCAGGGTCTGGTCCTGCGTCGGGCTGGCGCCGGTGCGGGTGGCGACATTGCTGCTGACGACCGGAAAATCCGCCCCGGCGAGCGATTTTTGAAGGAAATCCAAGCCATAGTTGAATTCGTGATTGCCCAGCGTCGACGCGTCATAGCCAAGCGTGTTCATCGCCTTGATGACCGGGTGCATGTCGCCCTCGGCCATGCCGCGCTCATAGGCGATGTAGTCGCCCATCGGATTGCCCTGCAGGAAATCACCGTTATCGACCAACATGGTGTTCGTGGCTTCGGCGCGGATCGCGTCGATATGCGCGGCGGTGCGCGCAAGCCCGACCGTGTCCACGGGTTTGTCCGAATAGTAATCGTAAGGATAGACATGCACATGCAGGTCCGTGGTTTCCATGATCCGCAAATGCGCCTGATTGGACGCGGCGCGGGCGGAGAAGGGGTGCAATGCAATCAACGAGACACCTGCTGTGCCCGCCAAAAACGAACGGCGGGTAAGCGACGGGAAAACCGAATACGACATGATGTGCTCCATACGGTCAGGGATTCCGGTGAAGCCTAGCAAATCGATATGACAACGCTATGCCTATCGAAAATCGACAGTGCACGCAATCTGGGGTTGAGCTTCGTTGCTGGGGTAAGACCAAGAACCGTGTGGCTGAGATTTCTGCACCAAACGTGAACCTTTGACCGGCACATTGCCCCTGCGGACATGGCGTGCAAACTGGCGTGACGCCCGGCGCTGCGCGGCCTTCGTCGTCGGGTGAGCCAATGAATAGGAGCATGTATGCGGATTGCCGAGACGGTAATATTTGGGGGCGGCGGGATCGGGCAGGGCGCGTTGGATCGCGGCGCGGAACTGCGCAATGACCCCGAACGAATCACCGAATTGCGCCACGGACCGGACGCCCGCATCCTGACCCTGTGGCGGGGAAAGCCGCTGCTCAATGCCGATGCGCCTCTGTCGCTGGCGGGCTTGGGCCCAGACCACCCCGCGCTGGCATCCGGCCCGGACAGCCTGCTGCCAGAGGTCTTTCTGGGCCGGGTGGACGGACAGCCGTGGTTTGTGCGCGATATTTCGGGTTGGGAGCCGGAGGCGGTGGATACTGCCGCGCTGGACGCGTTCGCCGATCACAGCGAACAGGCGCATCCCGATCTGCCTGCCAGTCAGCGGTTCGTCGAATTACGTCGCGCTATGACCGCGCTCAGCCCGACAGAGGCGGAGATGTGCGCCACTGGGCGAGCGATCCTCAACTGGCATAGCACCCACCGGTTCTGTGCCGCCTGCGGCGCGCCGAGCGACGCGGTCTCAGCCGGCTGGGTGCGGCGCTGCGCGACCTGCGGCGCACAGCATTTTCCGCGCACCGACCCTGTTGTCATCATGCTGATCACGCAGGGAAATTCGGTGCTGCTGGGTCGCTCGCCTCACTGGCCCGAAGGGATGTATTCGCTGCTTGCGGGCTTTGTCGAGCCAGGCGAAACGATGGAGGCAGCGGTGCGTCGCGAGGTGTATGAGGAAACCGGCGTGGAGGTGGGGCAGGTGACATATCTTGCCAGCCAGCCTTGGCCATTCCCCAACTCGCTGATGCTGGGCTGTCATGGCGAGGCGCTGACGCGTGACCTGACGCTCGACCCGGCGGAGATCGAAGACGCGCTATGGTTGACGCGGGAGGAGGCGATGGAGGTGATCGCAGGCGGACATGCCGTGGTGAGACCGCCACGCAATGGGGCCATCGCCGGATTCCTTTTGCGAAACTGGCTTGCGGACCGTCTGGATTGACGCAAGACACGGGGAGCACAATGACATTCACATGGGCCGGCTCCGGGGGCGCGGGCCATATCGCCACGCAGGCAAAGTTACGGATCGGGGCCGCACGATGAAATTCTCCACGAATGAAGATATCGGCGTCCCCATCGAGACGGTGTTTGCCGCCGTCAGCGATTTCGACGGGTTTCAGCGGCAGGCCAGACGCCGGGGTGTGGAGGTGACGCGCCTCGATGCCGGGCCGGGCATCGGGGTCGGCGCGTCGTGGCAGATCCGCTTTGCCTATCGTGGAAAACCCCGTCAGGTCACCGCCGAGATTGCGGAGTGGTCTCCGGCCACCGGCTACCGGGTGACATTTGCGGGCGGCGGAATCGCAGGGGACATGCCGGTGGAACTGGTCGCATTGTCGCGCCAGCGCACCCGGCTATCGCTCGAAATCGAGATGCGCCCGAAAACGCTGGCCGCGCGTGTGGTTATTCAATCGCTTCGGCTAGCCAAGGCTTCGCTCAGCCGGAAGTTCAAGAAACGCGTGGCCGAATTCGCAGCTGAGCTGGAGCGCCGCAACGCTGCGTGATCCATCTGCGCTTGCGCTAGGCGCGCGTCTAGCGGCGCGGATCGGCGGGATAAACGCCCAGCAGTTCCAGCTTTGTCGTGAAGTAGCTCAGCTCATCCAGCGCCTGTTGCACATTGCGGTCGTCCGGGTGGCCTTCGATATCGGCGTAGAATTGCGTCGCGGTAAAGCTGCCGCCGACCATGTAGCTTTCCAGCTTGGTCATGTTCACACCATTCGTCGCAAAGCCGCCCATCGCCTTATACAGCGCGGCGGGGATGTTTTTGGTTCGGAACACGAACGAGGTAATCATCGGCCCATCGCCCCGGCGGCGCAGATCCATCTCGCGCTGCATGGCAAGGAACCGGGTGGTGTTGTTAGACTGGTCTTCGATATGGCGGGCCAGAACCTGCAGGCCGTAGATTTCACCCGCCAGTTCCGAGGCCAGCGCGCCAAGCGCGGGGTCGCCCAGTTCGGCCACATGCTGTGCAGAGCCTGCGGTATCCGCGCCGGTCACCGGATCGATATTGTGCTGACGCAGGAAATCGCGGCACTGACCCAGCAGCACGGTGTGGCTTTGGGCGCGTTCGACGCGGTGCAGGGGCGTGCCGGGCAGGGCGAGCAGGTTGATATGCACCCGCACAAAGGCTTCGCCCACAATGTGCAGCCCGCTTTCGGGCAGCAGGCGGTGGATGTCGGCCACGCGGCCATAGGTGGAGTTTTCGACCGGCAGCATGGCAAGGTCGGCGTCGCCCTTGCGCACGATCTCGATCACGTCCTCGAACGTGCGGCAGGGAACCGGTTCGTAATCCGGATAACTGTCGTGACAGGCCTGATGCGAATACGCGCCAAGCTCCCCCTGAAAAGCGATACGTCCCGCCATCTTTACGGTCCCCCTCCGAAAATCACGACCTTTTCGGATGTTGGTCGTTTCGTCGCGGCTGCTACACCTTGCAGGATGGGATGGAAAGATCGTAGAAGCCCCCGAAACGATCATAAGCGGGATGCGACATGTTCGACACAATGACCACGACAAAGGTCGTCGGCGGCCTGTGCGGCACATTTCTGGTGCTTCTTCTGGGCAAATGGGCGGCAGAAGAGATCTATCACGTCGGCGCAGTAGCGCATGGCGATGAGGAGGTTGCCCAAGCCTATTCCATCGACGTGCCGGAATCCGGTGCGGGCGGCGAAGAAGAAGCTGGCCCCTCCTTTGAGGAAGTTTTCGCTTCGGCTGATGCGGCTGCGGGCGAGCGGGTGTTCGGCAAATGCCGCGCCTGTCACAAGCTGGACGGCGCCAATGCCACCGGCCCGCATCTTGACGGTGTGGTGAATCGCGACATCGCGGCTGTGGGTGACTATGCCTATTCCGAGGCGCTGACCTCGCTCGAAGGCGCGTGGGACCCGGCGGCTCTCGACGGCTTCCTGCATGATCCGCGCGGCTATGCGCCCGGCACGAAGATGTCCTTCTCGGGTCTGCCGAGTGTCGAGGACCGTGCCAACCTGATCGCTTATCTCGAAAGCGCTGGCGGCTGAACCCCGGCTTATTTGCTGATTTGAACGACGCCGCTGCCTGACGGGAGCGGCGTCTTCGCGTTTGAGGCGGGCGCAAGCGCGGGTTTCGCCGCGCGAGGCGCCGCTTTGTCGGGTGGCTCACCCTTCGCTCACGGAGTTTCAACTTGAATCCCGGATCGACCGGGCCTTAGCGTGGCAGGGATCAACGGGCCGTTCCCGTTCCGCCAGAGGAGTTTCCGCATGCGCCCCACTGACCGTCGCGCCGCAAAGGCCCGTGCCGTTGCCTTGACGTTGCAGGAAAGGGACGCGGACCGACGGCGCCAGCGTTTGCTCGGGCTGAGCGGAGGGCTGATCGCCGCGCTGCTGCTGGGCCTGTCGGCGACCGGCCTGCGCGCACAGGATACCGCGTCCGCTGCGGCCCCTGATGCCGCTGCCGAGACGACCGCCCCGGCGGAAGGGCAGATCATCACCGCGCATGCGTTTTCGACCTTTGAGAACGGGATCAAGTATCCGGCGGACTTCGAGCATCTCGATTACGTCAATGTCGACGCGCCCAAGGGTGGCGAGATGGCGATCTGGGCGCGGGGCACGTTTGATTCGATGAACCCCTATTCGCGCAAGGGCCGGGCAGGCGCATTGTCTAGCATCGGGGTCGAGCGGTTGATGACCTCCACCGCCGATGACCCCTATGGCTCCTACTGCCTTGTCTGCGAAACCATCGAATACCCTGAAAGTCAGGATTGGGTGATCTTCCATCTGCGGCCCGAAGCGGCGTTTTCGGATGGCACTCCGGTCACTGCCGAGGATGTCGTGTTCACCGTGGATCTGATGCTGGAACAGGCGCTGCCGTCGTTCCGCACTGCGGTGGCGAAGCTTTATGAAAGCGTGGAGGCGATCGACCCGCAGACCGTGAAATTCACCTTTGCCGAAGGTGTCCCGCGCAAAGGGCTGATCTCGCAGGCTGGCTCAACCCCGATCTTCTCGAAGGCGTGGTATGAGGACAGCGGTGCGCGTCTGGACGAAAGCCGGATGGAGCCGGGTCTGACCTCCGGTCCCTATATGCTCGACGATCTCGATGTGAACCGCCGGATCGTCTATAAGCGCAACCCAGATTACTGGGGCGAGGATCTGCCCATCAATCAGGGCCGCAACAACTTCGACAGCATCCGCGTGGAATATTTCGCCGACGACAATGCGGCGATGGAGGGCTTCAAGGCCGGGGCATATACCTTCCGGCAGGAGACAAGCTCGCTCACTTGGGCCACGGGCTACGAGTTTCCGAAGGTCGCAGACGGCACCATCGTCAAGGCCGAGCTGGAGAACGGCGAATTGCCGGGCGCTACGGGATTTGTGTTCAACCTGCGTCGCGAGAAGTTCCAGGACCCCCGCGTGCGGGAGGCTCTGGGACTGATGTTCAACTTCACCTGGACCAACGACACGCTGCAATACGGGCTGTTCAAGCAGCGCAGCAGCTTCTGGGAGAATACGGATCTGGCCGCGACCGGCGTGCCCGAAGGGGCGGAACTGGAACTGCTGCAATCGGTGTCCGACATGATCGACCCGGAAATCCTGACCGAGCCGGCGGTGACCGCCCACGAAAGCACCGCCAGTCAGCTGGATCGCCGCAATTTCCGCGAAGCGTCCCGGCTGATGCAGGAGGCGGGCTATGCCGTGGGATCGGATGGTATGCTGCGCAAGGATGGCCGCACGCTCGACATCACCTTCCTTGAGGACAATCAAAGCTTCGACCGGATCATCCAGCCCTATATCGCCAACCTGCGCCAGTTGGGCGTGAACGCGAAATACGAGCGTGTAGACCCCGCGCAGATGACCAACCGCGAGCGCGACTTCGACTTCGACATGGTGTTCGATTTCTATCAGAACGGGTTCGAGGAGGCCTTGGGCATCGCGCAGCGCTTTGGCTCGGAAGATGCCGAATACAGCCTGTTTAATCCGGCGGGCTATGGCAGCCCCGCCGTGGACGCGCTGATCGAGAAACTGATCGACGCCGAAACGCTGGACGAGATGAAAGTCGCGATCCGCGCCATCGACCGTATCCTGCGCCACGAACGCTTCATCGTGCCCGTCTGGTATAACGACAGCTACTGGGTCGCCTATTACGATATGTTCGAGCATCCCGATCCGTTGCCGCCGCTGGATCTGGGGCATCTGGACTTCTGGTGGTACAACGCCGACAAGGCCGCAGAGTTGAAGGCCAAGGGCGCGCTCTGACCGCGCCCCGCCACCAACCGCCACCGCGATCACCAGCCGCTAGACCAAGAACGGGCCAACCGACGACATGGGCGCATATATTCTAAGACGACTGCTGCTGATCATTCCGACGCTGATCGGGATCATGATCATCAACTTCGTGCTGACGCAATTCGTGCCCGGTGGCCCGATCGAACAGATCGTGGCCCAGATGCAGGGCGAAGGCGACGTGTTCGAAGGCATCGCGGGCGGCGGCAACGATGCCGGCGGCATGCAGATGGCCGATGATAGCGAATATTACGGCGCACGCGGTCTGCCGCAGGATTTCTTGGATTCGCTGGAAATCGAGATGGGCTTTGCCCGTATCGTCTGCGAAGCGGGCCATACCGGCCCCGCCACGCTGGAGGCCGAGGGCTGCGTCAAGGAAGAGATCGGTATCGCCGAGCGCTTCTTTATCCTGATGGGCAACTACGCGGTGTTCGACTTCGGCGAGAGCTACTTCCGCTCGATTTCGGTCATCGATTTGGTGCTGGAAAAGATGCCGGTGTCGATCTCGCTGGGGCTGTGGTCGACGCTGATCGCCTATGTGATCTCCATCCCGCTGGGCATCCGCAAGGCGGTGCGCGACGGCACCCGGTTTGACACATGGACCTCCGCCGCGATCATCGTGGCCTATGCGATCCCGGGCTTTCTGTTCGCGATCCTGCTTCTGGTGCTGTTCGCGGGCGGCAGCTACTGGCAGATCTTCCCGCTGCGGGGGCTGACATCCGATAATTTCGAAAGCCTGTCTCTGGGCGGTAAGCTGCTGGACTATTTCCACCATATCGCGCTGCCGGTCATCGCATCGACGATTTCGAGCTTCGCGACGCTGACGCTACTGACCAAGAACAGCTTCCTCGACGAGATCAAGAAGCAGTATGTCATTACCGCCAAGGCCAAGGGCCTGAGCGAGCGGAAGGTTCTGTATGGCCATGTCTTCCGCAACGCGATGCTGATCGTGATCGCAGGCTTCCCGGCGGCGTTCCTTGGCGTGTTCTTTGGCGCGTCGCTGATCATCGAGACGATCTTCTCGCTCGACGGGTTGGGGCGGCTCGGCTTCGAGGCTGCGGTGGCGCGGGATTATCCGGTCGTGTTTGGCACGCTCTATGTGTTTGGGCTGATCGGCCTGCTGATGAACATCCTGTCGGACATGATGTATGTCTTCATCGATCCCCGGATCGATTTCGAAAGCCGGAGGACCTGAGCGCATGGCAATCCTGTCCCCGCTGAACCAGCGCCGCTGGCGCAACTTCAAAAAGAACCGCCGCGCGCTCTGGTCGCTATGGCTGTTTTCGATCCTGTTCGGGCTGTCGCTGTTTGCCGACTACCTTGCGAACGACAAGCCGATCGTGATCAATTATCAGGGCGAGTATTTCTTCCCAATCACCAACTTCTACCCTGAGACGACGTTTGGCGGCGATTTCCAGACCGAGGCGGTCTATCGCTATCCGGAAGTCGAATGCCTGATTGTCTCGGGCGGGTTGGAGGCGTGCTTCGACGACCCCGAAGGTGTGATAGAAGATGCGCAGGATGGCGAGGTCGCCGGCGAGGCGATCAAGAAAGGCTGGATGATCTGGCCGCTGGTGCCCTACGCCTATGACACACCCAATGACCTGCGCGGGCCTGCGCCCTCCGCCCCGAACTCGGAACATTGGCTGGGCACCGACGACGCAGCGCGCGACGTGCTGGCGCGGGTGATCCACGGCTTCCGTTTGTCGATCCTGTTCACGGCCATCGTCACCATCCTGACCTCGATCATCGGGGTCGTGGCGGGGGCGGTGCAGGGCTATTTCGGCGGCTGGGTCGATCTGGTGTTTCAGCGCGCGATCGAAATCTGGTCGTCCACGCCGGGACTTTACATCATCATCATTATGTTCGCGATATTGGGGCGAAGTTTCTGGCTGCTGGTGTTTCTGACCGTGCTGTTCGGCTGGCCTGCGTTGGTGGGTGTGGTGCGGGCGGAGTTCCTGCGCGCGCGCAACTTCGAATATGTCCGCGCGGCCAAGGCGCTCGGCGTTAGCGACCGAAAGATCATGTTCCGCCACATGCTGCCCAACGCTATGGTCGCGACCCTGACCATGATGCCGTTCATCATCACCGCCACCATTGCATCGCTGGCCTCGCTTGATTTTCTGGGCTTCGGGTTGCCATCGTCGGCCCCGTCGCTGGGGGAATTGACGTTGCAGGCTAAGCAGAACCTGCAAGCGCCGTGGCTGGGCTTTACCGCATTCATCACCTTCGCGCTGATGCTGTCGCTGCTCGTCTTCATTTTTGAGGGGGTGCGTGACGCCTTCGATCCCAGAAAGACCTTTGCATGACCCCTGTTCTCGACGTCAAAGACCTGCGCATCAGTTTCGCACAGGACGGCGCGACGGTGGAGGCCGTGCGCGGTGTGTCTTTTCAGGTGGGCCGCGGAGAGACCGTGGCACTGGTGGGGGAGTCCGGTTCGGGTAAGTCGGTGACGGCATTGTCGACCGTGTCGCTGCTGGGCGATAGCGCGACGGTCGAAGGCTCGATCACCTACGAAGGCAAGCAGATGGTCGGCGCGTCTGAGGCGGCGTTGCAGAAGGTGCGCGGCAACGACATCTCGTTCATCTTCCAAGAGCCGATGACCTCGCTCAACCCTCTGCACACGCTGGAAAAGCAGCTGACCGAAAGCATCGCCCTGCATCAGGGCATTCAGGGCAAAGCCGCCCGCGCGCGGGTGCTGGAACTGCTGACGCGCGTGGGTATCCGCGACCCCGAAAGCCGCCTGTCGGCCTATCCGCATCAATTGTCAGGCGGGCAGCGGCAGCGGGTCATGATCGCGATGGCGCTGGCCAATGGACCGGACCTGCTGATCGCGGATGAGCCGACCACGGCGCTGGACGTCACCATTCAGGCGCAGATCCTTGAATTGCTGGCGGACTTGAAGCGGGCCGAAGGCATGAGCCTGCTGTTCATCACCCATGATCTGACCATCGTGCGGCAAATCGCGGACCGCGTCTGTGTCATGCAGAACGGCGAGATCGTCGAAACCGGCCCCACCGCCGAGATCTTCGCCAACCCGCAGCACCCCTATACGCAGAAGCTTCTGGGTGCGGAGCCCACGGGGCAGGCGGACCCGGTCCCCGCTGGTGCGCGGGAGGTGGTGCGCACTGAGGATCTGCGCATCTGGTTTCCGATCAAGCAGGGCTTCATGCGCCGCACCGTCGGCCATGTGAAGGCCGTCAACGCCGCCAGCCTGAGCGTCCATGAGGGCGAAACCCTCGGCATTGTCGGGGAAAGCGGGTCCGGCAAAACGACGCTGGCACTGGCGATCATGCGTTTGATTTCGTCCGAAGGGCCGATTTGGTTCGAAGGCGCGGACATTCAGGGCCGCAGCGCGGGTCAGTTGCGCGACCTGCGGCAACATATGCAGATCGTGTTCCAAGATCCCTATGGCTCGCTCAGCCCCCGCATGACGGTGGAACAGATCGTCGCCGAAGGTCTGGGCGTACATGGTGTCGAAAAGGGCCGCAACCGCCGCGAGATGGTGGCCGAGATGCTGACCGAGGTCGGCCTGCGCCCCGAAATGATGCATCGCTACCCGCATGAGTTCTCAGGCGGGCAACGTCAGCGTATCGCCATTGCCCGCGCGATGATCCTGCGGCCCCGGCTGCTGGTGCTGGATGAGCCGACCTCGGCGCTGGATATGACGGTGCAGGTGCAGATCGTCGATCTGCTGCGGGATCTACAGCGCAAATATCACCTGACCTATCTGTTCATCAGCCACGACCTGCGCGTCGTGCACGCGATGAGCCATAGGGTCATGGTGATGAAGCAGGGCGACGTAATGGAGGCCGGCACGGTCGAGGAGGTCTTCGGCGCGCCAAAATCGGACTACACCCGCACTCTCATGGCCGCGGCGTTCGGGCCGGATTACATGGCAGAGCCAGCCTGAGCCGTCACCAGCGCGACAGCGCGTCTTCGTCGCTGTCCTTAGCGGCAACCCAATCCGCGCTCTCGTCGGTGACTTCCTTCTTCCAGAAGGGCGCGCGGGATTTCAGGTAATCCATCAGAAATTCCGCCGCCTCGAAGGCCGCGACGCGATGGGCCGAAGCCGTCGCCACCATCATGATCTGGGCACCGGGCGGCAGGACGCCATAGCGGTGAACCACCAGGATCCCGGTAAGAGGCCAGCGGGCCTGCGCATCACGGGCGATGCCCTCTATCGCGCGGGCGGTCATACCGGGGTAATGCTCGATCTCCATGTGGCGCAGGCCGCCGGTATCCCGCACAACCCCGGTAAACGTCACGACTGCGCCCGCGCCGTCCTGCGCGGCGGAGAAGGCCGTCAGTTCAGCGCCCGCGTCAAACGCCGCCTCCTGCACCCGGATATCCATCGGCCTCAGCCCCCGGTCATCGGCGGGAAGAACGCAACTTCGCGCACGCCCGCCAGGGGGGCGTCGAACGCGGCAAGTTCCTGATCCAGTGCCACGCGCAGGGCGTCGGTATCGGCGAATGCCACGGCATAGCGTTCCTCGCGCGCGGCGAGTTCGGCGACAAGCTCAGCAACCGTTGCGGCGTCGGTCGTCACCTGCTCCTTGGGCAAACCGATGCGTTCACGCACCCATGCGAAATACAAAACATCGAGCGTCATGCGGTCCTCCTGCTCAATCGCGCAGATGCGGCTGCGCCTTGGAGAAGTAATCCCAGCCGGTCATCGCCGTCAGCAGAGCAGCCACCCACAACAGCAGCGTGCCCAGCCAGTAGACCGCGCCGGTGCCGACCCAGCCGGATGCCGCGAAGATACCGCTGCCAAACAGCACGGCAATCGAGACCATCTGCGCGGTTGTTTTCCACTTGGCCAGCGTCGTGACCTTCAGCAGACCTGCCGTGTCGCCCAGATATTCACGCAGGCCGGACACGAATACCTCGCGGAACAGGATCACGGTGGCGGGCAATAGGATCCACGGATCCATCCCCGACAGCGCAACCAGCACCGCCAGCGCGATCACCACCATCGCCTTGTCGGCAATGGGGTCGAGCATCGCGCCCAGCTTGCTGACCTGCTGCCATTTGCGGGCCAGATGCCCATCGAACCAGTCGGTCACGGCAGCGCAGACAAAGAAGATCAGCGCAAGCCAATCCGCCGCAGGGCGGGGCAGGATAAGGAAGATCACAGCAACACCCGGCGCCGCGAGCAGCCGCAGGATGGTGAGGGTATTTGGCAGGGTCCAGCGCATCATGGCTCCGGTGATAGCCGCTTTGACGCGGCGGGGGAACAGGGATGAAACGCGCGGCCCCTCCCCGAGGTCCGGGCGACGTGACAGACCCCCGCACGGGCAGGGGCCGAATGGCGTATCAACGGCTCAGCGCCTCGACTGTGGTCAGGACTTCCTCAGCATGGCCGGGCACCTTCACCTTGCGCCATGCGCGTGCGATGCGGCCTTCGCCATCGATGACGAACGTGCTGCGTTCGATGCCCATGAAGGTTTTTCCATACATGGATTTCTCCTTCCACACGTCATAAAGCGCGCAGGTCGTGGCCTCCGGGTCCGACAGCAGCGTGACCTTCAGCCCATGCTTGTCGCGGAATTTCTCGTGCTTGGCGACCGTATCGGCGGAAATCCCCAGCACATGCGCTCCTGCCGCTTCGAACCGGTCGATGAGATCGGTGAACTCCAGCGCTTCCTTGGTGCAGCCCGAAGTGTCGTCGCGGGGGTAGAAATACACGACAACCGGGGCGGGACGCAGGGCGCTGAGGGTGATTTCGCCGCCATCGTCGCTGGCCAGCGCAAAATCGGGGGCGAGGTCTCCGGTATCGATCATGCGAATGTGTCCTTCCTGCCGGGCTGGCTGCTGTCGGTTACTTCTTTTTTAGTGCGTTGTGGGCGATAAGGAAGGTCGCGGCAAGGGCGGCACGAGCAGAAGGACCGCAATGAACAGGCCAGACGAGGCGCAGACTCCATCCCCCGGCACGACGCCGGAGGGGCCGGACCTGCATCATCCCCCTATGGAGACCTCCCCACCGGCCCCTGCGGCGGGTGGCCCTGTCACGCCCGTTCGTCAGCCGCGCCGTGCCCGGCGGCACCTGTCCCCACTGCGCCCGGTCGCCGTGGTCTGTGCGTGGATCTTCGATTTGGCCGTGATTGCGCTGATCCTCGTCGGGGTCGCGATCGCCGTGCTGCCGGGGCGCGAAATTCCGCTGCCGGGCTGGATCGCCACGCGGATTGAAACCACCGCTCAGCCGGGCCTCGGCGGCAATCGGCTGGACATCGGCGGCGTCGGGCTGACGATTGACCGGCGCGGCGTGCCGCGTGTGGCGTTTACCGATCTGGTGCTAACCGCGCCGGGTGGGCGGGAGATCGTTCGTGTGCCGGGGTTGCGCGCGGCACTTGACCGCTCCGCGCTGCTTGCCGGTCGGGTGCAGCCCCGCTCGCTGAGGCTCGATGCCGCGCGGATCGCGATCCGGCGGGATGCCTTCGGTCGCTTCGATCTGGCGTTTGGCGGGTCGATGCCGGAGGGCGGGCTTGGCTCGGTCGGGGATCTTCTCGATGCGCTGGATGCGACCTTTGCACTGCCGGGGCTGGAGCCGATCCGCGTGGTGGAAATGGGCGGCGTCACGGTGGAATACCGCGATGACCGGGCTGGCCGGGCATGGGAGGTGGGCGACGGGCGGCTTCTGCTGGAACAGGATGCGGAGCGTCTGTCCCTCCGGGTCAACCTGTCGCTCACCGATGAGATGCTGGGCCCTCATGCGCCCGCCGCCCCGCAACCGGTGGTGCAGGATGGGTCGTCCGATGCGCCCCTGACCGACCCCGAAGCCATCGGCCCCGCCGCGCCGCCCGATGCGCCATCGCAATTGGCGCTCAGCTTTTCCTCGCGCAAGGGCAGCCGCGCCGCGACGCTGGCGGCCAGTGTCACCGGCATCAATGCGGCGGATATTGGCGCGCAGGCACCCGCGCTGGCGTGGTTGGAGCCTCTCGACGCGCCGATCTCTGGCGCCATGCGTGCCACGGTCGATGATGCCGGCACGCTGGAGGCATTCTACGGCACGCTTGAGATAGGCGCGGGCGCGTTGCAGGCGGGGCAGGGCGCGACACCCGTTGGGTTCGACGGCGGACGGGCCTATTTCCGGTTCGATCCGCAGGCGCGGCGCATCGACTTCGACGAAGTGCGGGTGGACGCGCCGCAGATAGGCCTAATCGCAAGCGGTCACGCCTATCTCGAAGATCTGACCCCGGCGGGCTGGCCCGGTGCGATGGTGGGGCAGTTGCGGTTTTCCGATGTCAGGCTTGACCCGGACGGGTTGTGGCAGAGTCCGGCGCAATTCAGCGACGGGGCACTGGATGTAAAGGTCGGCTTCGATCCCTTCCGCGCCGAGCTGGGCCAGTTCCTGCTGCTGGGCGACGGGGTCGAGATCCATGGCAAGGGCGAGGCCGTGGCAGAGGGGCGCGGTTGGTCGGCCTCCGCCGATGTGGAACTGGGCGATCTGTCGCCCGCGCAGATCACCCGGCTCTGGCCGGTCACGATCGCAGCCAAAACGCGCAAATGGCTCGACGAGAACATCATCGGCGGCGAGGTGTTCGATGCCCGCGCGGCGATCCGCACCGGCGCGGGCGGGACCCCGCAGGTGTCTGCGGTGTTCGAATTTCGCGATGCCGAAGTGCGGGTCATGCGCAACCTGCCACCGGTGACACAGGCGCGGGGCTACGCCACGCTCGACGGGGACAGCTTCACCGTGTCGGTCGAATCGGGTCAGATGGTCGCTCCCGAAGGTGGCACGCTGGATATGGCGGGGACCGTGTTTCGGGTGCTCGACGTAAAGCAAAAGCCCGCCCCGGCAGAAATTACCCTGCGGGCGGGCGGGCCGGTGACGGCGGCGCTGTCGCTGCTGGACCAGCCGCCATTGAGCCTGATGAGCAAGGCGCAGCGCCCCGTCGATATTGCCGACGGCCATGCCGAGGTCGACGCCCGCATCGCGCTGGTGCTGAAAGACCGCCGCACGCTGCCGCCCGAGGAACGGATGAGCGACGTGTCATGGCAGGTCAGCGGCACTTTGCGGGACATCCGCTCTGATCAGGTGGTGCCGGGGCAGGTGCTTCGGGCCGATACGCTGGCGTTGGAGGCGTCCAACACACAAATCGCGATTGGCGGCGACGGGGAGCTGTCGGGGCTGCCTGTCACGGCGGAATGGATCAATCCGCTGGGGCCGGAGGGCCGGGGTCACAGCCATGTCGAGGGCGTCACGGAACTGAGCCGCGCGGCGCTGGACACATTCAACATCGCCCTGCCCGATGGCATGGTTAGCGGGCGCGGGCAGGCCGGGTTCCGGCTGGATCTGCACGCAGGCGCCGAGCCGCGGTTTCAGGTGACGTCGGATCTCAACCGGGTCGGGCTCAGTATTCCCCAGATCGGCTGGACGAAACCCGCAGCGACGCGGGGCAGCCTGACGGTGGACGGGCAGCTCGGTGCCGCGCCGCAGGTCGATACATTGACCCTGACCGCGCCGGGGCTGACCGCGGAGGGGCGCATCACGTTGCAACCGGACGGTGCTGGTCTGCGTGAGGCGCGGTTCGACCGGGTCGCTGCGGGCTGGTTCGACGGGGCCGTGACGCTGACTGGGCGCGGGCGGGGCGTGCCGCCTGCCGTCGCGGTGACCGGGGGCCGTGTCGATCTGCGCGCCATGCCGGAGGGGGGTGCAATGGGTGGCGGCGGGGCCGCGCGGGAGGGCGCGCCCATCACGCTTGCGCTGGATCGCGTCACGGTATCGGAGCGCATCGCGTTGACCGGGTTTCGTGGGCGGCTGTCGACGACAGGCGGCCTGAACGGAGATTTCACAGCCGGGGTCAATGGCGCAGGTCAGGTGACCGGCACGCTGGTGCCCACGGATCGCGGCACCGCGCTGCGCTTGCGCTCGGATGATGCGGGGCGTGTTCTGGCGGGCTCCGGCCTTTACAAGAAGGGCGTTGGCGGCACGCTCGACGTGTCGATGCGCCCCAGAGCCCCCGGTGACTATGACGGATCGGTCAAGATCGAGAACATTCGCGCCCAGTCCGCGCCGGGGCTGGCGGCCCTGCTCAATACCATTTCCGTCGTCGGGCTGCTGGATCAGTTGAACGGCCCCGGATTGCTGTTCAATGAGGTCGAGGGCGTGTTTCGCCTAACCCCCACGGCAGTGGAAATCACGCGCGCGTCCGCTGTCGGGCCATCGCTGGGCCTGTCGGTCGCGGGGGTTGTCGATATGGGGCGGGCGCTGCTGAACCTTCAGGGCGTCGCGTCGCCCATTTATGTGGTCAACAGCATCGGACAGGTGATTTCGCGCAAGGGCGAGGGCGTGTTCGGTGTGAATTACGAAATGACCGGCCCCATCGCGCAGCCAGATGTGTCGGTCAATCCGCTGTCGTTCCTGACGCCCGGCATGTTCCGGGAGATCTTCCGCAAGCCCGCGCCGCGGCTGGCGAACTGACGCGCGGCTGCGGGATCTTGCACGGGCGGGCCAAGCGGCCTAGAGCCACGCATCATGAAACTTTCGGATTTTGATTTCGACCTGCCTGAGGATCTGATCGCGACGCGCCCCGCGCGTCCGCGTAGCTCCGCGCGGCTGTTGGTGGCGGACGGACAGGTGCCGGGTGGCTCATTGCGGGACGCGGTGGTTACCGATCTGCCGTCCTTCCTGCGTCCGGGCGACCGGCTGATCCTGAACAATACGCGTGTCATACCGGCGCGCCTGTCCGGGCTGCGTCATCGCGACGGGGCCGAGGGCGCGACGGCGGCGCGGATCGGCATCACCCTGCTGGAGCCGCGCGGCGATGGCAGTTGGGCCGCGCTGGCCAAACCCGCCAAGAAGGTTCGCGATGGCGAGGATATCGTGTTCGCGCCCGGTTTCTCCGCCCGGGTCGAGGGGCGGGCCGAGGGGCAGGTGCATCTGCGCTTCTCCGTCACCGGCAATGATTTCGATGCGGCGCTGGCGCAGGCCGGCGCGATGCCGCTGCCGCCCTATATCGCGGCCAAGCGCCCTGCGGACGAGGCGGACCACACCGACTACCAGACGGTGTTCGCGCGCCATTCCGGTGCCGTTGCTGCACCCACCGCATCGCTGCATTTCGACCAGCCGCTGCTGGAGCGGATCGCCGCGATGGGGGTGGATTTCAGCGAGGTGACCTTGCATGTCGGGGCGGGCACCTTCCTGCCCGTGAAGGTCGATGATGTCACCACCCATCGGATGCATGCCGAATGGGGGGAAGTCGGCGCGCAGGCTGCGGCCGAGATCAACGCCACCCGTGCGGCGGGGGGGCGGATCATCCCGGTGGGCACCACCGCGCTGCGCTTGATCGAGAGCGCCGCCACGCCAGAGGGCCGGATGGAGCCGTGGGACGGCGAGACC
The DNA here is from genome assembly GCF_002504165.1 of Pacificitalea manganoxidans. Lineage (GTDB taxonomy): Bacteria > Pseudomonadota > Alphaproteobacteria > Rhodobacterales > Rhodobacteraceae > Pacificitalea > Pacificitalea manganoxidans. The sequence goes on along the minus strand of NZ_CP021404.1, from coordinate 3,132,154 downwards.
GACATTTTCATCTATCCCGGCTACGAATTCCGCATCGCGGATGGCCTGATGACCAATTTCCACCTGCCGAAATCGACCCTGATGATGCTGGTTTCGGCGCTGATGGGGCAGGCGCGGATGCGCGAGGTCTATGACCATGCCATCGCCGAGCGCTACCGGTTCTTTAGCTATGGTGACAGCTCGCTGTTGCTGCCCGGCGGCGTCTGAGGCAATCGGGTTCGGTCAGCCCAGCCCGGCAAGGCAGGCTTCGGCCTCCGCGCGGGGGGTGCCTGTGCGGGCCGGAAAACCGTCAAGCACCTGCCACACGGCCAGATCGGGCTCATTGCCCAGCAGCAGGATCGAGGCCTGACCCACGGCACCCAATGACCGGCCCGGGTGGAACTGCGCTACGCCCAGCACCTCTGGCACGGCGTCATGCCCGGACCACAACACCCGCGCCCGCAGGTCGAGCCGCGCGCCACGGCTGCCAAGGTTGCTTTCGTTCAGCGCGTCGAGTTGGACAGCGACCACAGTGACGACGGGTGTCTGCGCGGCCAGTTGCAGTCCCATGTCAGAAAAGCAGTGTTCGGTCATGCTGACGGCTCCGGCGGGCAGGGGCAGGTTGCTCAAAACGGTGGCTCCCAGCGCCGTGCACAGCGCCAGAGCCATACGCCGTGGCGCGGTTCGCCGTGATGTGACACGGGGCAGGGTCGGTCGCGCGATACGCATCAGCGTTCCTCCGGCGGGGCACCCGGGCGCGGATTGCGCCAGTGGCGGCTCAGGGCAAAAGGCTTGGCCCGCGCCCCATTTCCCAGAACCTCAATATAATCGCCCTCGATTGGAATACCACCGAGCGTGTGGGTCCAGCGGGCGCGGAACACGGTGCGGTCGGCGTTGGTCTCATAGGCTGCGATTTCAAGCAGCGCATCGGGGGGCGGCGCGGCGGCACTGCGGGCAATGTCGATCATCTGGTCGGGTGGGGTGGTTTCGTCGCCGCCGGTCGCCAAGGCCTCCAGATACCAGCCGGTCGGCGTTCCGGTGACGGCGTTGATCTTGACCTGATAACCTTCGGCAGCGCCAAAAACCGCCGCGCGCACCGTGCCGCCGCCTTGGCCATCGGCCGTGCCATCGCGTTCGGCAAGCCGCATCCGGTCGTCAAGGTAATGCACCGCGTCCACCTCACCCCGCCGGACAAGCTCCCGCTCCAGCAAGGCGCGGTGAAAGTCGCGGGCAATCTCGAATGGGGTGGCCATGCGCAGAACTCCTTAGCGGGATTTCAGGACACGAACGATGTCGCCGCTGGCGTCGTCGATGGCGATGTCGGCGCGCATCCGTCCGTCCGACAGGCGCACCTCCCAGACCAGCACATCCCGTTGAGGGGCGAAGCCTTCGGGGCGCTGATCGACCGGCGCGCCCGGTTGCACTTCGATCACCTTCATCTCCGCATCGGTCACCGTGTAGCTGCCATCGGTGCCCCAGCGGCCAATGGCACGGGTCGCGATCACGCGGGCTTCGTCCTCGGTCATGGTGCAGGGTTCCTTATGCGCTGTGCCATCACGGCTCGTCCCACATCGAGACCTGCAGCGCGACGACCTGCGCGCGCACGGTGTCGAGCCACAGGGTCAACCACGCGGGAAAGCCCGGGACATATTGGTTGACCCGAACCTCGACAGGGCCGGTTTCAGGGAGCGTGACCTCGATCACGCGCGCATGCGGGCTGACCAGCCCCGTGGTTTCGGCAATGGACAGGAGGGTGCCGTCATCTGACCGGTCGTGGGCGATATCGGCGGCGATCTGCGTGCGCCAGCGATCGCGAAAGCCGGTGATCCGCCCCTGCGCATCCAGCGTGACGTCCAGTTCCGTGACCTCAGCCCAGACGTTGTAATCACGCTGGTAGATCTGCCGCTGCAGGATCGGCTCCCACTGGCTGTCTTCGGCCACGCCTTCGATCACGATGGGCACCTGAAACAGCCCCTTGAGATGCCGCGCGGCCAGCCTATCCGCCTGCGCGCGCAAGCTGTCATTATCCTGCACCGGCATCGGCTACATCCACTTCTTGTTGGCTTGATACGCGATGGCCTGATCGGCGGCTTCGCAGGCGCGCGTGACGGGATTGGCATTCCACGGCGTCGCCGTGCCAGCGCCCTTGCCATAGAGGATCGGTCGCATGCTGCTGTGATAGGGCGTGGCCTCCCGGTAGAAGATATCGGGCACCTTGGCCGGGTTCAGCTTGGCCTTGGCAAACTCGCGGAAGATCGTATGCCCCAGCGTGGCGGCATCGTTGTCCGGTATTGTGCGCCGGAACGCGATGACGTTTTGACAGCCGCGATTGACGATGGACCGCGCGAGCGAGGATTCCCACCCCGCCAGACAGCAGGACAGATAGGTCAGAACCTTTGGCACGGATGGGAAATCCCGCGCCCGTCCGAAATGTTCACTGCCGGTCTGATGGATGCGGATCTGGCCGCCCGCCCCAAAGGAAAACCGCGTCGGCGCGGGCACTGTGGCCAGAGCAGGGCGATGGTTGCCAATCGACACGACCGAGCGCCACGGCCCCAGCGGCAGCCGCCCCTTTGCGCCGAAATAGGAGAAGCTCGGCGGATCGACCGCGCCGTCCTGGGCGTGGCTCGACGGCATGTGATTGAGCCGGTGGGACACATGCCCGTGCGAGCCTTCGTGAAAGGCGTAGGTGTTGCGAATGAGCGAGCCAAGATTGGCGTAACTGGTATTGCCCGTGGTGTTGTTCAGTCCGCATTGCGAATGCGCCACAGCGTCAAGCCGTCGCTTCACGTTACGGGCTTCGGGCAGCACACCTGCCAGCCCCGATGTGCTGTCCGCATATGTGACCGACCAATAGGCAACGCGACAGGTCTGCGCGGTTTGGCCCATATAATCCTTCGGGGTCGTGGCGCTAAGTCCGCGATAATCGACACGGACGTGGAAGTAGAAAAACGGTTTGTCCCAGTAGCGCCACGGATCGTGGCTGGCGTCCCATGTAAAGGTCGGGCGCTTGCCTTCGGCGGTTTTCACTTGCCCGCCCTGCACGCTCAGCCCGCCAACCTGCCCCCGCCGCACCATGCCGCCGCCCACGCAGCGCAGCACATAAATGGTTGCGGCGGTGCCGTCGGGAACGTCGGTAACATCGACCAGCATCTCGACCTTGGCGCTGTCGGGAACGGTGTCGAACGGCGCACGGCCCGGCGGATAGGCGGAGTTTTGGTCTGGCAGCACCTCGGGCTTTGACCAGCGCGCGGTGATCGTCGGGTTCGGCCCGTCGCGGGGCGGACGTGGGGCAGGGCGCAAAGGGCAGGGTTGCACCGGCTCGTCGGGGGGGATGTCAGGCGGAGCATCGGGGTCTTCGACACCGCCGCCCGCCTGTGCATAAGCCTGACGCCATTCCTCGCGCAGCTCCTCCTGCGCGGGATCGGTCGCATCGAGAGGTTTGCGGCGCCCGTCGGCGGTATAAAGCGCGTTGGGCCGGGGGTCATGTTCGTGTGCCGCGTAGATCTGCGCGTCGGCCTCGGCACAGGCGGCGGGGTCGAGCGGGCGTCGGATCGCAGTGCCCATCAGCGCGACACCCCGGCGTGAAACGCTTCGTAATCGGCGATCGCGGTCATTTTCTGCCGCCCGGTCAGGTCATCGCGGCGCAGGATGTGACGCGCCCATGTAAACGCCTCGGTCACGGCAAAATCAGGACCATGCAGCAGCAGGCATTCAGAGAGGCGCAGCACATCGAATTCCGAGGTCACCCGCCACGGTTTGCCGCGCGTAATCGCGGCGTCCAGTAGCGTCCGCAGATCGGCATCCGTGGTTTGCGCAGTCTCACGCGGGTAACGCCCGCGCAGATGCGCCACGCCGCGTGCGTGAAATTGCGCCACGCGGTCCGAGGCCAGCGCGGCACGCTGGCTTTCGCTCAATTTCAGCATGATATCCCACCCCGGCGGGCCAGAAGACGGCGCATTGCAAATCGCTCCGGTCTTGGTCACCGCCTGTCGGGAAAAAGACCCGGTTCGGAAAATGCCGCCACGGCGATGACGTCTGATCAATCAATGAGGGAAACGATAGCTAGCAGGGTGACGCAACGCAAGCTGCCTGCCGCGCGCCGGGGCCGCACTGGCAAATGCGGGGATGCGGCCCCAGATTGAGCGTGAAAGGACATTGCCATGACGCTTCCCTATTCCGTTCTCGATCTGTCGCCGGTGCCCGAGGGCAGCACGGTCGCGCAGGCGCTTGCCAATACCGTGGATCTTGCCCGCCATGCCGAGGATTGGGGCTACAATCGGTTTTGGCTGGCCGAGCATCACAACATGACCGGCATCGCCAGCGCCGCGACCGCCGTGCTGATCGGGCAGGTCGCCGCGCATACGTCCAAGATCCGCGTGGGGGCAGGCGGGATCATGCTGCCCAACCATGCGCCCCTGATGGTGGCCGAGGCCTTCGGCACGCTGGCGGAGATGTATCCCGACCGGATTGATTTGGGCCTTGGTCGTGCGCCGGGCACCGATATGCCGACCTTCCGCGCGCTGCGGCGCGGGTTGTCGAATAGCGGTGATACCTTCCCGCAGGATGTGGAGGAATTGCTGGGCTATTTCGCCCCTGTCACTGGACGCCCGCCCAATGTGCGCGCGGTTCCGGGCGAAGGCACACAGGTGCCGGTGTGGATCCTGGGGTCGTCGCTCTTTGGGGCGCAACTAGCGGCGATGCTGGGCCTGCCCTATGCCTTCGCGTCGCATTTCGCGCCCGCCGCGCTGGAGGAGGCAGCCTATGTCTACCGCCGCAATTTTCAGCCCTCTGAACATCTCGACAAGCCGCATTTCATGATGGCCATGAATATCTTTGCCGCGGATGACGAGGACGAAGCGGTGGTGCTGCGGAGTTCCATGTTGCAGGCCTTTGCCAATCTGCGGTTGGGGCGACCCGGTCCGCTGCCGAAGCCGCTGGCCCCCGGCGCGACGCTCAATGTGCCCGCGCAGGTGCTGGAAGGCGCGGCGCATGCCCTGTCGGTGACGGCGGTGGGAACGCCCGCGACCCTTCGAGACCGTATTCAGGCACTGGTCGCGCCCTTGGCGCCCGATGAGGTCATCGTGACCGGGCAGATCCACGATCACGCCGCGCGGCTCCGCTCGTTCGAGATTGCCGCGCAGGCGTTGCAAGGTATCGATCTGGCCCGCGCGGCATAGTCTTGGTGGGGGAGGGCGTCGGCCCTACCCCCGTTTGCGTCGCATGGCACCGCGCAGCTCTGACAGGCGGAACCCGCCCAGCAGTTGCGCGCTGCCGAAATAGGTCACGATGCCCAGCCCGACGAGCCCAAGCAGCGCAAGGTAGCGCAAGCCATCGGTGCGCAGCGCGTCCGCGAATACGGCGGCGTAGAGCCACAGAACGACCCCCATGACCGCGCTCGCCACCGCTATCCGCCAGATCCGGCGGGTGAGGCGCGCGTCAGGCTCGGCAGCCTCGCCCAGCGTCCGGCTGCCCCACCACAGCAGCGCGACCATGCCCCATGCGGCCAGCGTCGTGCCCCATGCGGCGGCGATGAAACCGATGGAGGGCGCAAGCCCGATCGCCACGCCTGCATTCACCACCATCGATGCCAGCGCGTAGTAGAACGGGCGGCGCGTGTCGGCGCGGGCGAAATAGAGCGGTTGCAGAACCTTTTGCAGGACGAAGGCCGGCAGGCCCAATCCGTAGACCGCGCAGGCCTGTGCCGTTTGCGCGGCGGCGGCGGCATCGAACCGGCCCCGTTGATACAGCACCGACACCAGCGGATCGGCGGCCACGATCAGCGCCACGGCGGCGGGCAGGGTCAAGAGCAGCGCGAATTCAGCAGCCCGGTTCAGTGCATCGCGCCCCCCGGCGGTGTCATTGGCAGCGAGCCGCCGCGACAAATCCGGCAGCAGCACCACCCCGATGGCGATGGCGACGACGCCCAAGGGCAGCTGATAAAGTCGGTCGGCAAGGTTCAGATACTGGATCGCTCCGTCGAAGAAACTCGCGACTTGTCGTCCGACCAGCAGGTTCACCTGCACCACGCCGCCCGCCAGCGCAGCGGGCGCAGCGATGCGAGCAAGGCGCTTGAGCTCCGGGGTCCAGACCGGACGGCGCGGGATCAGCGGAAACCCGGCCCGCGCGGCGGCCCACCAAACGAGCGCCAGTTGCGCCACGCCCGCGACCGGCACGGCCCATGCCAGTGCCATGCCGAAATCCCAGCCCATATAGGGCGCGCCCAACATCGCCGTCACAAGGATGATGTTCAGCAACACCGGCGCGGCGGCGGCGGCCACAAAGCGCCCGGTGGCGTTCAACACCCCCGACAGCAGCGCGGCGAGCGAGATGAACAGGATGTAGGGGAACACGATCCGGCCAAAGCCCACGGCCATGTCGAACCGACCGTCTTCGGCAAAGCCGGACGCCATCGCCAGCACCAGCCACGGCATGGCCAGCTGCGCAAGCAGGGTGAACACGATCAGGACGGAGCCAAGCCCGGCAAAAGCATCGCGGGCGAAGGCATGGGCATCCTCGCCCCGTTCCAGCCGTTTCGAGAACATCGGCACGAAGGCCATGTTGAACGCGCCCTCGGCGAAAAACCGGCGGAACATGTTGGGCAGCGCGAACGCCACCAGAAACGCCTCGGCGACCGGGCCGTCGCCCAGCCGGGCGGCAATCACGATGTCACGGGCAAAGCCCAGCAGACGGCTGAGCAGCGTCCACAGGCCGACAGTCAGGAACCCTGACAGCAAACGGATGGGTTTCATCAGGCGCGAGCCCTCTCGGCGCCCGCAGAGATGGCGTGGCGCAGCTTCTTTTCCAATGTGGCCTGTTTCGCAGCCGAATAGATTTTCAGCCCGAACATGTCCTTCACATAGAAGGTATCGACCACCTGCGCGCCATAAGTCGCGATCACGGCGGAGGCAATGTAGATGTTGTTTTCGGCCAAGGTGCGCGTCAGATCATACAGCAGCCCGGCGCGGTCGCGGGTATCGACCTCGATCATCGTGTAGATCTCGGACCCGTCATTGTCGAAGCTGATCGAAGTCGGGAACTGGAAGCCGCGCTCGCGTTTCTTCAGCTTGTCACGAGACACCAACGCTTCGCGGGCGAGGATCTCGCCGCCCAGCGTCTTTTCGATCATGGCACGCAGGCGCGGCAGCTTTGCCGCTTCGTATTCGTTGCCTTCGGCGTCCTGCATCCAGAACACGGCGGTCACATAGCCATCCTTGGTGGTGTAGGTGCGCGCGTCCACGACATTGGCGCCGACCAGCGCCAGCGCGCCTGCGAGGCGGGAGAAGATGCCCGGATGATCCGATAGCACAAAGGCCACGCGGGTCGCGTCGCGGTCCGGGTCAGGGGTCAGTTCCAGCCGGATCTCATCTGCCGTCACCCCGCGTAGCAGCCGCGCCAGCACCAGTTGCGTTTCGTGCTGCAACCCCTGCCAGTAGACATCGTAATGGCGCTGGGTTTCGGCGCGCAGATCGCGCTGGGGCCAGTCGGCGAGGGCGGCACGCAGGGCGCGCTTAGCCTCTTCGCTGCGATGGGCGCGGTTGAGGTCTTCCATCCCCGTTTCCAGCGCCTCGGCGGTCTGGCGATAGAGGTTGCGGATCAGCTGCGCTTTCCAGTTGTTCCACACATTGGGACCGACACCGCGAATGTCGCAGACGGTCAGCAGCAGCAGCAGGTCGAGCCGCTTACGGGTTTTTACCGCCTTGGCGAAATCACGGATCGTGGCCGGGTCGGACAGGTCGCGTTTCTGCGCCATGTCCGACATCAGCAGGTGATGGCGCACCAGCCATTCGACCGTTTCCGCCTCATCCGGTTTCAGCCCCAGACGCGGGGCCACGGTTCGCGAAATGCGCGCGCCAAGGATCGAATGATCCTCGTCCCGGCCCTTGCCGATGTCATGGAGCAGCAGCGCGGTATAGAGAACCTTTCGGTTGATCTGTCCCTCGGCGACGATCCGGGTCGCGATGGGAAGCTCGTCCTCCAGCGTGCGGTGTTCGATCTCCGACAGGGTCGCAATGACCTGTATCGTATGCTCATCGACCGTGTAGCTATGATAGACGTTGAATTGCATCATCGCCACGATCGGCTCGAATTCCGGCAGGAAGGCCGACAGCACGCCCAGCTCGTTCATCCGGCGCAGGCCCCGTTCGGGATTGCCCCGCTTCAACAGGATATCGAGGAAGATCCGCGCGGCTTCGCGATCCTCCCGCATGTCCTTGTCGATCAGATGCAGATTGGCCGAAATCAGCCGCATGGCATCGGGATGGATCAGCATCCCTGTGCGCAGACCTTCGTCAAAGATGCGCAGCAGGTTCAGCTTGTCGGACAGGAACGCGTCCTGATCCTTGACCGTCAGGCGATTGTGCAGCACCGCGTAGCCGTCGCGCACCTTGCGGCGGCGGCGGAACAGACCCATCAGCGTCGGTTCGCGCTTCAGGTGCACCGCTTCGAGCGAGGTAAGGAAGATGCGTGTCAGCTCCCCCACCTGCGTCGCCTGTCGGAAATAGTCCTGCATGAAATGCTCGACGGCGCGGCGGCCTGAATGGTCGCGGTAGCCCAGACGGTCGGCCACCTCGACCTGCATGTCGAAGGTCAGCTGATCCACAGCGCGCCCGGCGATCAGATGCAGATGCGCGCGCACCGCCCAGAGGAACGTCTCGGCATGCTCGAAGGACCAGTATTCCTCGGGCCGGAACACGCCGAGGCCCACCAATTCATGCGCCTTCTGCACCCGGTAGATGTATTTCGCGATCCAGAACAGCGATTGCAGGTCGCGCAGCCCGCCTTTGCCCTCCTTCACGTTGGGCTCAAGCATGTAGCGCTGGCCGCCTTGCTTGCGGTGCCGCTCGGCGCGTTCGTCCAGTTTCGCTTCGATGAAATCGGGGCCGGTTTCCCGGAACAGGTCGGTCCAGAGCCGGTCGAGCAACTCCGCCGACAGCTTCCGGTCGCCGGTGACGTGGCGCAGCTCCAGCATCGCGGTGCGGATGGTGTAATCCTCGCGCCCGAGCCGGATGCAATCCTTGATGGTGCGGCTGGAATGGCCAACCTTTAGATGCAGATCCCACATCATGTAGAGCATCGATTCGATGACGCTCTCGGCCCATGGCGTGATCTTGTAGGGCGTCAGGAACAGCAGATCGACGTCGGAATAGGGCGCCATCTCCCCGCGCCCATAACCGCCGACAGCCAGCATTGCGATCCGTTCAGACCGGGTGGGTGTGGACAGCGGATGCAGGTGATGGGTCGCGATGCGGAACACTTCGGACACGATGCCGTCGGTCAGCCACGCGTAGGAATGGACAAGCCCGCGTGACGCGCGCGCGCTTTCGGCAAAGGCCGCTTCGATCGCGGCCCGTCCGGTTTCCTGCGCGCGCGCCAGCACCCGCACCGCGCCTGCCCGCAAATCCTTGGGACTTTCGGCCTCGGCGGCGAGCAGGTCGATCTCGGCACTGACCGCGGCAGGATCGAAGATGCGCTGCGCCGGACAGATCAGATCGTCCGGCGCAGCGTCATGAATGGGGCTTTCGCGGAGCGCGGGTTCAGAACCCGGCGCCACCGAAGCTTCTTGGGGCAGAGTCAATCACGACCACCTGATTGTTGCGGATTTCAGCAATGGCGAGGCCCCGTTCATTGGTGCCGTCGTTGCGCAGGCGGAAGATGCCGTTGACGCCGACGAAACCGGACCCTTGGGTCAGGGCGCCACGGGTCAGCGCGGAGCTTCCACGGCTTTTGACCAGTGCACCGATGGCGGCGATCCCGTCATAGGCGAGACCGGCGATGGGATGCGGGCTTGCGCCGAACTGCGCGGAATAGCGGCTCTGGTAGGACGCATTGCGGCTTTGATCGGGAAGCGTGAACCACGATCCCTGATAGCCGGGCTGCGACAGGGCCGTCGCCGGAATGTCGAGCCGCCCGAGACCCAGATACTGGATCGCGCTCGGCGGCAGACCGTTTTGCGGCAGCAGCGAGGCGAGGAACGGCATCGCCCCATCATTGGTGGACGTGAAGAAGATCGCATCCGCCCCGGAATTGCGCGCGTTGGCAGCGATCTGCGGCGCGGCTGAGGTCAGCGCCTGCTGGCTCAGCGCGAATGAGCTGGACCCGGCCACGCGCGCCCCGTTGGCGGAGATGGCCTGAACGATGGCGTCACGCCCGACCACTTCGGAGGGGCTGTCGGCATTGACGACGTAGATGTTCCGCTTGCCCTGACGGCGGCTGTAGGACACCAGCCGGTCGGCAGTGTTGCGGAAGGTCTGGCCCAGAACGAACACGTTGCCACCCGCGATGGCCGTGTTGTTGGAGAAGCTCAGCACGTTGATGCCGCGGCTTGCGACAGCCAGCCCCGCAGCATTGGCAGCTTCGGAATAGACCGGGCCAAGGATGATCTTGGCGCCGTTATTCGCGGCCTGCGTGGCAGCGGCGGAGGCCCCGGCCGCGGTGCCCGCGGTGGAATAGACCTGCAGATCGATCTGCACGCCGCCCAGATCCGCCATCGCCATCCGTGCTGCGTTTTCAAGCGACCGTGCCAGAACGGCGTCACCCTGATTGGCAGAGCCCGACGGCACCAGCAGTGCCACCGGCACGGGTGCGGTGGCGTCGATGCTGGGCCCGCTGTTCGAGGCGATGCTGATCGGCTCACATGCGGCGAGCCAGGCGGCGGACGCCAGGATCGCGGCACGGCCGAAGAAGGCGCGGCGCGACACCCGTTTGATGGAACGCATTGGAGGTCTCCTCATTCCCGGACATTATGTTTGTCGGTCTCGCCGGAAGGTTATGCGCTTGGCTAAGCCAAGTAAATGTCGGAAGAAGGCCGTATCATGAGCTTTCGCGAAACCCCGCTTGCGGCGGGCATCCATTTCGTCGCCACCCCTATCGGCAACGCACGCGACATCACGCTGCGGGCGCTCGATGTGCTGGCATCGGCGGATGTGATCGCCGCCGAAGACACCCGCACCGCCCGTCACCTGATGGATATCCACGGCATCCCGGTAAAGGGGCGTCCGATGATCCCCTATCACGATCATAACGGTGCGCAGGCCCGGCCCCGGCTGCTGGCATTGGCCGAAGAGGGCAAGTCAGTGGCCTATGCCAGCGAGGCGGGCATGCCGCTTGTCGCCGATCCGGGGTTTCAGCTGGGCCGCGAAGCGATTGCCCGGGGTATCCCGGTGACGGGGGTGCCGGGGGCGTCCGCGCCGCTGGCGGCGCTGACCATCTCGGGCCTGCCGAGCGACCGGTTTTTGTTCGCGGGCTTTCCGCCGGCGGCCGGCGGCGCGCGGCGCAGCTGGATCAAAGGTCTGGCAGAGGTCGAGGCGACGCTGATCCTGTTTGAAAGTCCCAAGCGTGTTAACCGCCTGTTAGGCGAATTGTGCGAGGGATTGGGAGGCGAGCGGCAGGCGGCAATCTGCCGGGAGCTGACAAAGAAGTTCGAAGAAGCCTTGCGTGGCACGCTTTCAGAATTGGTCGCGCGGCTGGACGGCGTGGCGCTGAAGGGTGAAATCGTCGTCGTGATTGATCGGCCGGGCACGGTGGAGGTGGATCCGGGCGATCTGGACGCAGCGATTCGTCTGGCACGCCAAGATTTGCGCGTGAAGGACGCAGCGGCGCAGGTGGCTGACCGTTTTGGCCTCCCGCGGCGGGATGTCTATCAACGCGCGCTCGAACTGGACCGAAACGACGCGGGCGAGTGATCTTTCCCGCTTTGCGCAAGGGGATCGCGATGGGCGGACGCACGAATTACGAGGCCGGTTGCGCCGCAGAGGGCGCAGTGGCCCGCCGCTATGAACAGGCCGGTCATCGTATCGCCGACCGCCGCTGGCGCGGCCATGGCGCGGAGATCGATCTGATTGCCGAAGACGGCGATGGGTTCATCTTTGTCGAGGTCAAGAAAAGCGTCTCCTTCGCCCGCGCGGCCGAGCGCCTGACCCGGGCTCAGATGGAGCGGATCTATCGTGCGGCCTCCGGCTACATCTCGCGCTCCCCGCTTGGGCAGTTGGCCAATGTCCGGTTCGACGTGGCGTTGGTCGATGGCAGCGGACAGATCGAGATCGTCGAAAACGCCTTCGGTCACTGAGACGGACGCCACTTCGTCCCCATGCCGGATTGCAACCCTCTGTCTGCTGCGCCATGAACAAAGGCGACAGATGGAGACCGCCCATGAAAATCGCCTTCCAGATGGACCCGATCGGTCCAATCGATATTGCCGCTGACAGCACATTCCGCCTCGCGGAGGAGGCGCAGGCGCGTGGGCACGACCTATTCTACTACACGCCCGATAAGCTGACATGGCAGATGGGCCGGGTCGTCGCACATGGTCACAGCCTCGAAGTGCGCCGAAAGAAAGGCGATCACTTCACCCTGGGCGATGCGCGCGAACTGGATCTGTCGGAGATGGACGTGATCTGGCTGCGACAGGATCCGCCCTTTGACATGGGCTATATCACCACCACTCATCTGCTGGAGCAGTTGAGCGATCAGGTCATGGTGGTGAACGATCCGTTCTGGGTGCGAAATTCGCCCGAAAAGCTGCTGGTTCTGCGGTTTCCGGATCTGACGCCGCCCACGGTCATTGCCCGGGATCTTGCGACGTTGAAGGCGTTCAAGGATGCGCATGGCGACATCATCCTCAAGCCGCTTTACGGCAATGGGGGCGCCGGTGTTTTCCGGTTGGGGGAAAGCGATCGAAATCTTGCCTCGCTGCATGAACTGTTTGCGGGCATCAATCGCGAGCCGCTGATCGCGCAGAAATATTTGCCGGCGGTCTCGAAGGGCGACAAGCGTGTGATCCTTGTCAATGGCGAGCCGGTGGGCGCGATTAATCGGGTGCCGCTGGCCGGAGAAACCCGCTCGAACATGCATGTGGGGGGACGCCCGGAGAAGGTCGCGTTGACCGAGCGTGATTTGGAAATCTGTGCCGCCATCGGGCCGCTGCTGCGCGAGCGCGGGCAGATTTTCGTCGGGATCGACGTGATCGGCGATTGGCTGACCGAGATCAACGTTACCTCCCCCACGGGCATTCAGGAGTTGGAGCGCTTTGACGATATCAACGTCGCCGGACGCATCTGGGACGTGATCGAGGCAAAGCGCGCAGGCTGAGCGCGCAACACCCCGGCCTATGACGATCTGGTTTGAGGCCGGGCCCGCTGCGCGCCGGACGCCGGAGGCGGCGTCGGGCGGGGCGCGGTCAGGTCGGACAGCCGGTAGCTGATCGCCTCGGCCAGATGCGGGCGGCGCACGTCATCCGATCCTGCCAGATCGGCGATGGTGCGGGCCACCCGCAGCACCCGATGATAGGCGCGTGCGGACAGTCGCAGACGGTCCGCGGCCCGCCGCATCAGCTCCTGCCCCTCCCCGTCGAGGGGGGCAATCTGTTGCAGCACGTCTCCCTCCGCGTCGGAATTCGTCAGGCAACCGCTATCGGGGAAGTCGCTGGCGAAGCGTGCGGTCTGTCGCTCCCGGGCGGCCTGAACCCGCGCGGCGATATCGCTCGATCCCTCGCTGGGCGGGGGCATCTCCAGTTCCAGAATGCCCACCGCGGGCACATCCACCCGCAGATCGAACCGGTCGAGCAGGGGCCCCGAAATCCGGCCCAGATAATCGGCGCCGCATAGCGGCACCCGGGCACAGGCGCGCGCGGCGTCGGTCATGTGCCCGCACCGGCAGGGATTGGCGGCGGCGACCAACAAAAACCGGCAGGGATATTCGGTGTGATGGGCCGCGCGGCTGACCGTGATGTTGCTGCTTTCGATAGGCTGGCGCAGGGTTTCCAGAACCGTGCGCGGAAACTCCGGCAATTCGTCCAGAAACAGCACGCCGTTATGGGCTAGCGACACTTCCCCCGGGCGGGCGCCTTTGCCTCCGCCGACCAAAGCGGGCTTCGATGCGGTGTGATGTGGCGCGCGATAGGGGCGGGTGCGGCTGATCTGTCCGCCTGACAGTTGGCCTGCGACCGAGAGGATCATCGAGGTTTCCAGCGCCTCAGCGGCGGTCAAGGGCGGCAGGATCGATGGCAGACGCTGGGCGATCATGGATTTGCCTGATCCAGGTGGACCGACCATCATCAGGTGGTGTCGTCCGGCGGCGGCAATTTCGGCGGCGCGTTTGGCGCGATCCTGTCCCTTTACGTCCCGGTAGTCGCCGGCACCGGGTGGCTGCGGCGCAGCGGTGCCGGGGCTGGCAGGGGTCAGCGGGCGCTGGCCCAGCAAATGCCGGATCGCAGCGTCGAGCGTGGGAGCGCCATAAACCGGCGTCGCGGAAACCCACGCGGCTTCGGCGGCGCTGGGCTCCGAGCAGATAAGCCCGCGCCCCTGTTCGGCGGCGGTGACGGCGGCGGGCAGGGTTCCGGGCACTGCCGCCAGCCGACCATTCAGCGACAGCTCTCCCATCGCGATCAGGTCTTCGATGGCGTCGGCGGGCAGGTATTCCACGGCGGCCAACAATGCGAGAGCGATGGGCAGATCGAAATGCGCGCCGATTTTTGGCAGGTCCGCAGGGGCGAGGTTGACGGTGATGCGCTTGGAGGGCAGCGCGACCGACATCGCCGACAACGCCGCCCGAATGCGGTCGCGCGCCTCGCTCACGGCCTTGTCGGGCAGGCCGACGATGCCGAAATTGGGCATGCCTGCCGTGACAGCGCATTGCACCTCCACCGGCATCGCGCGGATGCCGTCGAAGCTGACGGTATGGGCACAGGACTGCATCACGCTCTCCGTCGGGGCAGGTCCGGGCCAGTTGAGCGGCGAAATCCTTAGATGTGGTTAACGGGCCACGGCGCTTCGGGCAGGGGATGGCGATAGGGGCGGGGCGTCACCGGCTCCTGCAGCGCGGCGTTGCGCCAGTCCTGAAAGAGCGGATGGGTGAGTTGAGCCGTGACATAGGTTTGTCCCGCGTGGGACATAGGCAGCCCATAGCCTGCCACCCGCGCCGCGACAGGGGCGTAGAACACATCAGCCAACGAATACGCGCCAAACAGCCACGGGCTGTCCGCTGCTCCGAACCTGTCACGCGCGGCGGTCCAGAGGGTGTCGATCCGGCCAAGATCCCGCAGCACCGCATCCGATGGCGCAAAGCTCTGCCACCGATGTTCGAGGTTCATCGGGCAGGCTTCGCGCAGTGCCATGAACCCGGAATGCATTTCTGCGACCAGCCAGCGCGCCATGGCACGGGCGCCGGGATCGGCTGGCCACAGCCCTGCTTCGGGATGCCGTTCGGCCAGGGTCTCGGCGATTGCCAGAGTGTCTTGGACGGCCTGACCATCAGGGAGGATCAGCACCGGGACGGTGCGTGCCGGGGCGTGGGGGGCGAGATCCTCCGCCAAGGTGCCAGCATATAGCCCGGCCAGCGTGACGCGGTGGGGCAGGTTAAACGCGGCGAGGCTGAGCCAGCCGCGCAGGGACCAACTGGAATAGAGGCGGTCGCCGATGATGAGATCATATGTCATGGGCGGAGAGTGACCATCTCGCCGTCCTCCGGCAAACGACATTTCGTGCGGCGTGGCATCACGCTCGGTGAAGCCCGATTTCCGGCGGACTGACTGGTCCTGCGAGTGCCGCGTGCTATGTCATGGTCCAGTCGTAATTGCCAAAGTTTTGGGCATTCGGCCAATCCACCGTCAGAAATTCTTCGCCTGCACAAAATTTTTTTCGTGCGTTCTGACCTCGTGCCTCAACGCCGGGCGTCGGGGGCTGAAAACCCGTGCCGATGCCTTGTTTTTCAGGGCGGACGCTAGGCCGATCCTTGGGCGGGACAAGGGCGCGGAAGGCGAAATTCGGTGTCTGTGCGGCCTCTCTCCCCCGCTGGAAGGATCAAAACGCGATGAACCCGATGCGGGGGTCGCGCGTAGTTCCCCCGAATACAGCAGACAGGACCGGACAGCCGCGGCAGGCCGCGAACGTGATCCGGGACGCAGGAACAGGGGAACACCACATGGCTCTCGACGGCGACTTCGACAAATCCCTGTCCCGGCGCGCGATGCAGGCCGAACTGCTCGACGCCGAAACGGAATTGCAGTTGGCCTTTGCTTGGCGCGACCATCGCGACGAAGCCGCGCTGCACCGGTTGGTCACCGCCTATATGCGCCTTGCCATCTCGATGGCGGCGAAGTTCAAGCGCTACGGCGCCCCGATGAACGACCTTATCCAAGAAGCTTCGCTGGGTCTGATGAAGGCCGCTGACAAATTCGACCCTGATCGCGGCGTGCGTTTTTCGACCTATGCGGTGTGGTGGATCAAGGCATCGATCCAAGATCACGTCATGCGCAACTGGTCGATGGTGCGCACCGGGTCGACCTCGTCGCAGAAGAGCCTCTTTTTCAACATGCGCCGCGTGCAGGCCCGGCTGGAACGCGAAGCCGCGTCCGAAGGGCGTAAGCTGGACGGCCATCAGCTGCGCCATCTGATTTCCACCGAAGTGGGCGTGCCGCTTGCCGATGTGGAGATGATGGAGGGCCGACTGTCCGGGTCTGACTTCTCGCTCAACGCGACGCAGTCGAGCGACGAAGAAGGCCGCGAATGGATCGAAACGCTGGAGGATGACGCCGAGCAGGCCGCCGCCCGCGTCGAGCGTAATCACGACCTTGAAACGCTCCGCAACTGGCTGGTGTCCGCAATGGGGCGCCTGAACGAGCGGGAGCGGTTCATCGTGACCGAGCGCAAGCTGCGCGATCAGCCTCGCACGCTGGAAAGCCTCGGCACCGAACTGGGCTTGTCGAAGGAGCGTGTACGGCAGCTGGAAGCTGCGGCCTTTACCAAGATGCGGCGCACGCTGGAAACCGAAGCGGTCGAAGTGCAGGAATTCTTCGCCTGACATCTTAGACACAAATGCTCTGCAAAGGGTCGGCTGATGGGCCGGCCCTTTTGCGTGGGGGCACCTGTCGGCAGCCACCCTTGCCGCGCGCTAGCCCTGCGCATAGGTTTCGCCCGAACCATCCGGGGGGCCGCATCATGTTGGCGGGCAAGCGTATCCTGTTGATCATCGGCGGCGGCATTGCCGCCTATAAGGCGCTGGACCTGATCCGCCGCCTGCGGGAACAGGGGGCGACGGTCAGTCCGGTGCTGACCCGCGCAGCCGAAGAATTCGTGACACCGCTTTCGGTTGCTGCGCTGGCCGGGCAGACCGTGCACAGGCATTTGTTCGATCTGACCGCCGAGGCCGAGATGGGGCATATCGAACTTAGCCGCTCTGCCGATCTGATTGTCGTGGCTCCTGCGACCGCGCATCTGATGGCGCGGATGGCAGGCGGGCAGGCCGATGATCTGGCCACCACGTTGCTGTTGGCCACGGATACGCCGGTGCTGATCGCCCCGGCCATGAATGTCCGCATGTGGAATCACCCCGCCACCCAGCGCAATCTGGCGCAGTTGCGGGCAGACGGTATCCGCGTCGCGGGGCCGGATGAAGGACAGATGGCCTGCGGTGAATTCGGTCCCGGCAGGCTGGCCGAGGTGCCGCAGATCATCGCGGCGATGACCGCCGCGCTTGGCGATGGGCCGCTTGCGGGGAAGCATGTGATCGTGACCTCTGGACCCACCCATGAGCCGATTGATCCGGTGCGCTACATCGCCAACCGGTCGTCGGGTGCGCAGGGCACGGCGGTGGCGCGCGCGCTTGCAGGTCTTGGTGCACGGGTCAGCTTCGTCACCGGGCCGGCGCAGGTGCCCCTGCCCGACGGGGTGGAGGTGACGCAGGTGGAGACCGCGCGCGAGATGCGCGATGCGGTTATGTCGGCGTTGCCTGCCGATGCGGTCATCTGCGCGGCAGCGGTGGCGGATTGGCATGTCATCAACGCGACCCAAACGAAGATCAAGAAGGACGGGCAGGGGCGTCTGCCCCATCTCGATTTTGCTGAAAACCCGGATATTCTGGCCGAAATCTCTGCCTCCGGGCCGGCGCGTCCGCCGCTGGTCGTGGGCTTCGCCGCCGAAACCGATGATGTGCTTGCCCATGCGACCGCCAAGCGTCTGCGCAAGGGCTGTGACTGGATCGTCGCCAATGATGTCTCCCCCGCGACGGGGATCATGGGCGGCACCGAAAACGCCGTAACCCTGATTACCGCCGACGGGGCGGAGACATGGCCCCGCCTGCCGAAAGCCGAGGTCGGCGAACGTCTGGCCGCGCGGATCGCACAGGCGCTGACGGGCTGATGCCGCCTGTCTGCGCTCCCTCTCCCCGTCCCCCCGCCACAGGAGTCCTCCGATGACCACGCGACCCGTTTTGAAGTTCACTTGGGATGCGGATGCTGACCGTGACGTGGCCTTGCCGGGTTATGAGACCGCAGGCGCCGCAGGGGCCGACATTCGAGCCAACCTTGCCCCCGCCGACCGGGCTGCGGGACTGACTCTACAGCCGATGCAACGGGGGCTGGTGCCCACCGGGCTGCGCGTAGAGATCCCCGGCGGGTTTGAAATGCAGTTGCGTCCACGCTCCGGACTGGCGTTGAAACACGGGCTGACCTTGCTGAACACGCCGGGCACCATCGACAGCGATTACCGAGGTCCGTTGGGAGTGATCGTCATCAATCTGGGCGAGACGGCCTATACCATTCGGCACGGCGACCGGATCGCGCAACTGATCGTGGCGCCAGTGGTGCAGGCCGGGGTGGAACTGGTCGAAACGCTGGGCGACACCGCGCGCGGCAGCGGTGGTTTCGGTTCGACTGGGCAGGCCTGACCGGCGATGGTTTTGGTGCTCCTCCTTGCTGCTGCGCTGTGGGGCGTGGGCCGTCTGACGGGTGTGCCGCGTCAGGCGCGCTGGCTGATGATCGGTCTGCTCTATATCGCGGTGCTGGGGGTGCATGTGGTCCTGCCCGACGGCAACGCGCTGCGTGCGGCCACCGGTGGTTCGGCCGCAATGTGGCTGTTGCTGGGCGGGGCGGCGGCGCTGGTTTTGATCTACCGCGCAGGTTTGCGCCAGCTGCGCGCGCGGGCGCGCTCCGGCCCCGGTGACACAGCGGACACCGAACATGCCGCCCGCAGCGGACGCTTTTCGGAGACCGAGCTTGACCGTTATTCGCGCCATATCGTCCTGCGGGAGATCGGCGGCCCCGGTCAGACCCGACTGCGCAATGCACGGGTGCTGGTCGTGGGCGCGGGCGGGCTGGGCTCCCCCGCTTTGCTTTACCTTGCTGCTGCCGGGGTCGGCAGCATTGGCGTGATCGATGACGATGCCGTGGACAATTCCAATCTGCAACGTCAGGTGATCCACCGGGACGCATCCATTGGTATGCCCAAGGTTTTCTCGGCGCAGCAGACCGTGGCGGAGCTAAATCCCTTCGTCACCCTGCGGCCCTATCACCGCCGGCTGGACGACGACATCGCGCTGGAGCTTGCGCGCGACTACGACGTGATCTTGGATGGCAGCGACAGCACCGAAACCCGCTACACCGTCAACGCGGCGGCTGTCGCGGCGGGGGTGCCGCTTGTCTCCGGCGCGTTGTCACAGTGGGAAGGGCAGATTTCGGTGTTCGATCCCGCCCGATCCGGCCCCTGTTACCGCTGTGTCTTCCCCAGGGCCCCGGCCCC
This sequence comes from Pacificitalea manganoxidans, assembly GCF_002504165.1. GTDB lineage: Bacteria > Pseudomonadota > Alphaproteobacteria > Rhodobacterales > Rhodobacteraceae > Pacificitalea > Pacificitalea manganoxidans. The sequence continues at coordinate 3,112,664 of NZ_CP021404.1, read as the reverse complement.
CGGAATGGCGCCCAGCTGTGCCGAAGGCGGCGTGCTGGGCCCGTTGCCGGGTGTGATCGGCGCGATGATGGCGGTGGAGACGGTGAAGCTTATCACGGATGCCGGACAGCCGCTGCGGGGGGATATGCTGATCTACGACGCACTGTGGGGGGAGACCCGGAAAATCACCCTGCGTCGCGACCCGTCCTGCCCTGTCTGCGGCGATCCCGGCGCGGCGCCTGCGTAACAGCCACTGGAAACCGGCGACGGCAAGGCATAGCTCTGAACCGACAAAGGAGTGCCGCATGACCAACCCGTTGACCGCCCGCTGGACCACGCCGTTCGACCTGCCGCCATTCGCCGAAATCGAAGACGCCCATTTCGCCCCGGCGGTGGAGCAGACGCTGGCCGAGGGCCGCGACCGCATCGCGCAGATTGCCACCAACCCAGAGCCGCCGACCTTCGCCAACACCATCGACGCGCTGGAACTGGCCGACGACGATCTGGGGCGGGTGCTGTCGGTGTTCTTCTTCCAGACCTCCGTCGACAGCACGCCGACGCGCGAAGCATTGCAGCGGGATTTCTCGCCGCTGTTGTCGGCCTACGGCTCCGACATCATGCTGAATGCCGATCTGTTCGCCCGCATCGATGCCCTGTGGCAGCAGCGTGACGCACTGGACCTCACCGACGAACAGGCGCGCGTTCTGGAATTGCGGCATCGCAGCTTCGTGCGGTCGGGCGCGGCGCTGGAGGGGGCTGATCGCGAGCGGCTGCGGCTGATCGATGCCCGGCTGTCGGAGCTGTCGACCCGGTTCGGACAAAACCTGCTGGCGGACGAACGCGATTGGCTGCTGGACCTGACCGAAGACGACCTAATCGGTTTGCCCGATTTCGTGCGTGACGGTGCTCGCGCCGCCGGAGAGGAGCGTGGCAAGGCGGGGCCTGTGCTGACGCTCTCGCGTTCGATTCTTGTGCCGTTTTTGCAATTCAGCCCGCGTCGGGATCTGCGCCGAACCGCCTATGAGGCATGGACCGGGCGTGGTGCGTTCGGTGGGGACACCGACAACCGCGCGATTGCCGCCGAAATGCTGGCCCTGCGGGCAGAGCGCAGTGCGCTTCTGGGCTATGACAGCTATTCCGACTATCGGTTGGAAACCGAGATGGCCAAGACACCGCAGGCGGTGCGCGATCTGCTGATGCAGGTCTGGACCCCGGCCCGGGCCGCCGCGCTGGCGGATGCCGAGGTGTTGGAACGCATGCTGCACGCCGATGGCATTGACGGGCCGCTGGAGCCGTGGGACTGGCGCTACTACGCCGAAAAACGCCGTATGGCCGAGCACGATCTGGATGAAGCGCAGGTCAAACCCTACTTGCGGCTGGAAAACATGATTGGCGCAGCACAGGACTGCGCGCACCGGTTGTTCGGGCTTGAATTCGCCCCGCTGGACGTGCCTCTGCACCATTCAGACGCGATGGCGTGGGACGTGACCCGCGATGGCGAACATGTGGCGGTTCTGATTTGCGATTACTTCGCGCGCGGGGGCAAGCGGTCCGGCGCATGGTGTTCCGCACTGCGATCGCAGCGCAAACTGGGCGGCGATGTGCGCCCGCTGGTGGTCAATGTCTGTAATTTCGCCAAGCCGCCAGAGGGCCAGCCCGCGCTGCTAAGCTATGACGATGCGCGCACGTTGTTTCATGAGTTTGGCCATGCGCTGCATCAGATGCTGAGCGATGTGACCTATGAAATGATCTCTGGCACGTCAGTGCCGCGCGATTTCGTCGAACTGCCGTCTCAGCTTTACGAACACTGGCTGGAAGTGCCGGAGGTGCTGAAAACCCACGCGCTGCACGCCGAAACCGGCGCACCGATGCCGCAGGAGATGCTGGACCGGGTGCTGGGCGCGGCGACCTTCGACATGGGGTTCAACACCGTCGAATATATCGGCTCCGCGCTGGTGGATCTGGAATTCCACGCCGGGCCGCCGCCTGCCGATCCGATGCAGAAACAGGCCGAGGTGCTGGAAGCTCTGGGCATGCCGCGCGCGATCCGGATGCGCCACGCGACGCCGCATTTTTCGCATGTCTTCGCCGGGGGCTATGCCAGCGCCTATTACAGCTACATGTGGTCCGAGGTGATGGACGCGGACGCCTTCGATGCCTTTGGCGAGACGGGCGATCCATTCGACCCCGCGACCGCCCGGCGGCTGGAAGAGCATGTCTTGTCGGCAGGCCACAGCCGGGAGGCAGAGGCGCTTTACACCGCGTTTCGCGGACGGCTGCCGGGGGTGGAAGCCCTGTTAAAGGGGCGCGGGCTCGCTGCCTGATCCCCGTCGGTTCACGCAGGCGCGCGCGAATGTGCGGCATGCGTGAACCGGGCTGCCGTCTCGCGCGTTCTGCCTGCAACTAAGTGTTGAAAGGACGTTGTGAAATGGAAACCTTCTTCGAAGCGGTGGGCTGGGTGAGCCTGATCCTGCTGATCCTGATCGGGCTGGGCGCGGGCTACATCGCCTCGATGATCTCGGGCGGGCGCAACCGCGCGAAATACATGGTGATCGGGGTTCTGGGCGCGTTGATGGCGCCGCTCATCGCCGGGCTTCTGGGCGTCGGTCTGCTGGCCGCTGGGGGCGTGCTGATCGTGCTGGTGTTGGCGCTGGTCGGCGCTGTCGTTCTGGTCGGCTTGGCAAAGATCATCTTTGACTGACGGCGCGGACCTGAGCCTTTCGTGAGGTCGGGTTGCGCGAATTCGGGGCGCTTCCTACCTGAGCTGTAGTGACGACAGGAGACACCGATGAAATGCCCGATTGACCAGAGCGACCTGCTGATGACGGAACGCCACGGGGTCGAGATCGACTATTGCCCCAAATGCCGTGGTGTTTGGCTGGACCGGGGCGAGTTGGACAAGATCATCGATAAGGCGACGGATGAGGCCGCCAGCACCACGACGGAGCCGCCGCGTCCCGATGTGCCGCCGCAGTCGGAGCCGTTTCGGGATGAGCGCTACCGTTCCGAGCCTTGGGCCGATCCCAGCTACCGCGAGGAGCCGCGGGTTTATCAAGAACCCTACCGCCCCCGCTATCGCGACGATGACTATCGCGACCGGGATGCGCGCGGATCGGAGCGGGATGATCGGGCATACTATCAGTATAAAAAGCGCAAGAAGAAGAACATCCTGAGCGAGATATTCGACTTCTAGGATGGGCTTACCGTTCCGTCGCGCCACGGCTCAACAGGATACGCTCCCGAAACCCGAGAATGCGGCGCGCCCGCGTCTCGGGTTTTTTCGCGCCCGACAGGGTGATGACGTAGCTGCGCTGGCGTCCGGGGGTGAGCGCGTGGAAGGCGGCGGCCAGATCCGGGTCGTCGTCGAGCGCCTCCACCAGATCCTCGGGCAGGTCGACGCGGGGGGTCTGTCGGGACGGCTTGGTACCCGCCTCTGCGTGGTGCTTTAGCTGGTGCAGGAAGTCGCGGATCGCATCGGCCCGTTCTGCGGGGGCCTCCACTTCGGTGAAACGCAGAACGCCCGCAGTCTGGGTGTTTGGTCCGGCCCGTTCCAATAACCGGTCCGGGTCGTCCAGCAGACCGGCCTTGAAAAAGGTCAGGCAGAAATTTTCGCGAAACGCACCGAGAATGGCGATATTGCGCCCGGCATGGGTGTAGCAGGGCTGACCCCATTTCACCGTCTCCGTAAGGCCCGCCTCAAGGCAAATCTGCCGCAGAGCCGATAACCCCGCTGCCCAGTGATGCACTGAGCAGTCCGGCCCGTCGAAGCGGTCGCAGCGCCCGCAGCCGCGCGTGAAATAGTCCTCGATCCGCGTGATCATGGCCGAGCCCCTCCCGTAGCCCTGCCGCTCGTTAAGGCGCGGTCACCGCTTTTTGCGTCGTTGCACGTTGCCGCCACGTTGTCCCGGGCGTCCGGCGGTGGACCGTCCGCGCGCCTTGGTCGCGGCCTCGCCCGCCGCTGCCACTGCGGCCTGTCGCGCCATTGGATCGTCGGCAATGGCCAGATCGACCGCTTCCAGCCGCTTGACCTCGTCGCGCAGGCGGGCGGCTTCCTCGAACTCGAGGTTCTCGGCAGCCTTGCGCATTTGCACGCGCAGGGCGTCGAGATGCGCCTCCAGATTGGCCCCATGCATCGGCTTGTCGATCTGGGCGGTGACGCGGTTCATGTCCACATCACCCTTGTAAAGCCCGGCGAGGATGTCATCGACATTCTTGCGCACGGTGGCTGGGGTGATGCCGTGTTCCTCGTTATAGGCGATCTGTTTGGCGCGGCGGCGATCAGTTTCCGCCATCGCCCGCTCCATCGAGCCGGTAATGCGGTCGGCATACATGATAACCCGCCCATCGGCATTCCGCGCGGCCCGGCCGATGGTCTGCACCAGCGAGGTCTCAGACCGCAGGAAGCCCTCCTTATCCGCGTCGAGGATCGCCACCAGACCGCATTCGGGGATGTCGAGCCCTTCGCGCAGCAGGTTGATGCCGATCAGCACGTCAAACGCGCCCAGCCGCAGATCGCGCAGGATCTCGATCCGCTCGATCGTGTCGATGTCGCTGTGCATGTAGCGCACCTTGATGCCCTGCTCGTGCAGATATTCGGTCAGATCCTCGGCCATGCGTTTAGTCAGGGTGGTGCACAGCGTGCGGTAGCCCTGCGCTGACACTTTGCGGATTTCGTCCAGCAGATCGTCCACCTGCATTTCCACGGGGCGGATTTCGATCTGCGGGTCGAGCAGGCCGGTCGGGCGAATGACCTGTTCGGTGAAAACCCCGCCGGTCTGCTCCAGCTCCCATGATGCGGGCGTGGCCGAGACAAAGACCGATTGCGGGCGCATCGCGTCCCATTCCTCGAACTTCAGCGGGCGGTTGTCCATGCAGGAGGGCAAGCGGAAGCCATGCTCCGCCAGCGTGAATTTCCGTCGGTAGTCGCCCCGATACATGCCACCGATCTGCGGCACGGAGACGTGGCTTTCATCAGCGAACACGATGGCGTTGTCGGGGATGAACTCGAACAGGGTGGGGGGCGGCTCACCCGGTGCGCGGCCCGTCAGATAGCGGGAATAGTTCTCGATGCCGTTGCAGACCCCCGTGGCCTCCAGCATCTCGATATCGAAATTGGTGCGCTGCTCCAGTCGCTGCGCTTCCAGCAGCTTACCCTCGTTCACCAGCTGATCGAGCCGCTGGCGCAGCTCTTTCTTGATGCTCTGCACCGCCTGCTGCATCGTCGGTTTCGGCGTGACGTAGTGGCTGTTGGCGTAAATGCGGATCTGATCGAAGCTGCCCGTCTTCTGCCCCGTCAGGGGGTCGAATTCGGTGATGCCCTCTAGCTCCTCGCCAAAAAAGGACAGCCGCCACGCGCGGTCCTCAAGGTGGGCGGGCCACAGTTCCAGCACATCGCCGCGCACGCGGAAGCTGCCGCGCTGGAACGCCTGATCGTTGCGCCGGTATTGCTGTGCGATCAGATCGGCGATCACCTTGCGCTGGTCGTATTCCTGCCCGGCGATCAGATCCTGCGTCATCGCGCCGTAGGTCTCGACCGAACCGATACCGTAGATGCACGACACCGACGCCACGATGATCACGTCATCGCGTTCCAGCAGCGCCCGGGTGGCCGAATGGCGCATCCGGTCGATCTGTTCGTTAATCTGGCTTTCCTTCTCGATGAAGGTGTCGGAGCGCGGCACATAGGCTTCGGGCTGATAGTAATCGTAGTAGCTGACAAAATACTCGACCGCGTTATCGGGGAAGAAGCCCTTGAACTCCCCGTATAGCTGGGCGGCGAGCGTCTTGTTCGGGGCAAGGATGATCGCCGGGCGCTGGGTCTCCTCGATGATCCGCGCCATGGTAAAGGTCTTGCCCGTGCCGGTCGCGCCCAGCAGAACCTGATCGCGCTCGCCGTTGCGCACGCCCTCCGTCAGTTCCGCAATCGCAGACGGCTGGTCCCCTGCGGCCTCGAACTCCGTCTGCATCACGAACTTGCGGCCACCCTCCAGCTTCGGCCGCGATTTGACATCGGGCGCGGGGCTGTGGAGCAGGGGAATCTCGGACGTATCGGTCAGGGCGTAGGGCATCTCGGTCTCCGGGGAACTCGGTGACACTTGATCCGTTTTTGTTCTAATTCAAGATGCGGAGACCAAAACGCGCCGGTTTATCGCAGGAAAGAGGGGCCTGTGGCGGCCACCACCCCCTTGCCCGACGCGCCGCGATCCCCGATAAGACACCGAACCTTCAGGAGCCCCGACCATGCGCGCCAGAATCTACCGACCCGCCCGTAACGCGATGCAGTCCGGCACCGCCAAGACCAAGCTGTGGCGTCTGGATTTCGCCCCGGCCTCCTCGCGCGAGGTCGATCCGCTGATGGGCTGGACCAGTTCCTCGGACACGCAAAGTCAGGTGCGGCTCAGTTTTGACAGCAAAGAAGCCGCGATCGACTACGCCAAATCCCACGGTCTGGATTACGTCGTGATGGAGCCGAAGCCGCGCCGCGCCAATGTTCGTCCGCGCGGCTATGGCGAAAACTTCGCCACCGATCGCCGCACCGTCTGGACGCACTGATCCGGAATTTCTTCGTTGCCGCTCCCGAGCGTGGCGCGATCCCATGACCATTCAGGGCGACCCATCCGGTCGCCCGTTTCTTTTGCAGGGCATTTTCATGACCATCACCCATCTCGTCACCCATTCCGGCGGCTTCCACGCGGACGAACTTTTGTCTTCCGTGATCCTGACCCGGCTCTATCCGGAGGCGTCGGTGGTGCGGTCGCGCGATGCGGCGGTGATCGCCCCCGGCGAGGGCAAGATCATCTACGATGTGGGCCGGGACTATGACCCTGAACAGCGCATCTTCGATCATCACCAGCGCCCGGTGCCGCTGCGGGAGGACGAGCAGCCCTATAGCTCCTTTGGGCTGATCTGGAAGCATTATGGCCACGACTATCTGCGGGCGCTCGACGTGCCCGAGGCCGATGTGGACGATATTTACCGCAGCTTCGACAAGGGGTTCGTGCTGCCTATCGACCTGATCGACAACGGCGCGCTGGAGCCGTCGGTTGCCGGACCGCTGGCCGGGCTGACGCTGTCTGCGCTGCTGGAAAGCCTGAAGCCCGCGTTCGACGATGACGCGCCGGGCGCAGATGATCACGCCTTCGCCGCCGCACTGGGCGTGGCGCGGGCGTTTGTCGAGGCGGCGATCCGGGGCCGGGCGGGCAAACGCCGTGCCGAAACGATGGTCCTGAGCGCGATCGAGGCCGCAGGCGAGGGGCGTGTTCTGGAACTGCCACGGGGGATGCCGTTCCGCTCGGCGGTGGAGAAAGCGGGCGCCGATCGTCTGCTGTTCGTTATTCATCCGCGCAATGGCGACTGGGTTCTGACGACGATCCGCAAAAGCGGCGACAGTTTCGAAAGCCGCGCCGACCTGCCCGAACCGTGGGCCGGGCTGACCGATGCGGCGTTAGAGGAGGCCAGCGGCGTGCCAGGAGCGAAGTTCTGCCACAACGCGCGCTTCATCGCGGTGGCCGACAGTCGCGAGGCGATTGGACGTCTGGCCGATCTGGCGGTTGCGGCGGCCAGCGCCTAACATCTGCGTATCAGCGGGCGCGTTTCAGCAGCCACACCAGCACGCCGATCAGCGTGCCCCAAAACGCGCCGCTGACCCCCAGAAGCGTCATGCCGCTGGCGGCGAACAGGAATGTCAGCGCCGGAGCTTCCAGTTTGCCCGGCACGCTAAACGCGCCCGAAAGGGACGACACCAGCGCCGGGATCAAAGCCAGACCGGCGACGGCGGTGATGACCTCGGTCGGGGCGATGCGGGTCAGTGCCACGACCGGCTCCGCGCAGAACGCCATCGCGACATAGCCGATGCCTGAAAATATTCCCGCCCAATACCGCCGGGCGGGATCGCGGCCTGCATCCTCGCCTGACATCATCGCCGCCGTGATGGCCGACATGTTGACCGGGATCGCCCCAAACGGCGCAATCAGCAGGCTCGCCAGTCCCGTGCGGCGGATCAGCGGTTGCCGGTCCACCCTGTAGCCATTCAATTCCAGCACCGCGAAGCCGGGGATGTTCTGCCCCGCCATGGTCACGAGGTAGAGCGGAAGCGCCACGGACACGAGGCCACGCAGGGTGAACTGTGGCATCAGCGTCGAGATTTCGGGCAGGCCGATGCTGGTGGCCGACAACGCTGCGCCGGGGGCGTCGACTGCGGTGAAGGTGATGATGAGAAACGCAAGGATCGTCAAAGGCATCGCCGCCAGCCGGTGCCACGCCAGCCCTGCCGCCCACACGATCAGCAGCGGTGTCACCAGCAAAGGCGCCGCGCCCAGCGCCTGCGCCGGGGCGAGGCACAGTTGCAGCAGCACCCCGGCCAGAAGGGCATTGGCGACCGGTTTTGGGATCGCAGCCACGGCCCGGCCCAGCGCCGGCACGAAGCCGGTCAGCACGATCAGCCCGGCGCAGATGATCGTCGCGCCGATTGCCTCCGCGAAACCGCCCGGCAAGGCGCTGGCGGAGGCAAGGAACGCCGCGCCGGGCGTCGACCATGCCACTGCTGCCGGTATGCGGGTGACCGCGGGCAGCCAGATGCTGCAGACGCCCATCGCGAGCGTGGTAAAGAACAGCCCGGAGGCCACCTGCGCCTCTGTCCCGCCCATCGCGGTAAGCCCGGCCAGAACGATGGCAAATGACGCGGCATAGCCGACGAAGGCTGCAAGCAGCCCCATATAGATGGCCGAAGGTGTTGCTTCCCGGATCACTGCGCTGCTGCCCTGCTTCCTGTCTTTTCGCCGTGCTTAAGAGAATGCGCCGGGAGATGCGAGCCTCCGTCGCGGGCCGTGTCGCCGCGCCTGTATCGTCCGTTCAGCGCGCCCGGAGCCCTCGCGCGGCCCAAATTGACAGGCGCGGGTGCACTCACTACGCTCGGTCCATGTCGACTGCACTCAGGATCGCCCTAGGGCCCTTCGGTCGGGTTGCGCTCCTTGACATGGACCGGCCCTTGGTCAGGCATGCCCATTCCCAATGTCATGTTCTGTTGAAGGTCGAAGGCCATGACAGTCAGTTCGATGTGGATGGGCGCAAAGTCGACCTGACCGACGAAAGCGCCGTGCTCATCAATGCATGGGAAAATCACAGCTACACACACCGTCCGGGCCAGCCGCCGACCGTGATCCTTGCGCTTTATATCGAGCCTGAATGGCTAAGCGGGTTTCGCAGCAACTGGCAGGCCAGCGCCGCGCCCGGCTTCTTCCCGCTTCCGGGCGGGGCGATCACGCCGCAGATGCGCAATCAGGCGCGGGAAATCGCGGAAGCGATGATACAGGATCCCGGCGATGCCGCAGGTCATGAGGCTCTGATCGGGCGGCTGATGATTTCGACGCTGGAGCGGATGGCCCTGTGGCGGGAGCCGTATCCTTCGATCCGCAACATGGCCGGGCGCGTCGGCCTGCCGGACCGCCGTATTTCGCGGGCGCTGCGGGTGATACGCGAAGATCCCGGTGCGGTGCCGTCGATGGACTGGCTGTCGCGCGAAAGCGGTCTGTCGCGCGCGCATTTCTTCCGGCTTTTCGAGGCGGGCACGGGTGTGTCGCCACGGGTCTATCTGAACATGGTGCGGCTGGAACGCGCGGTGGCTGCCGTAGCCAATGAGGACCGCAGCTTTGCCGCGATTTCCCATGACCTAGGATTTTCAGTCCCGGCGCATTTCTCGCGTTTCTTCCATGACCATGCAGGCTCCGCGCCCAGCACCTTCCGCGCGGTGGCAGGTTTGCGAACCGCCTCATTTTGAGACGGTTTGGTAAGTCGCGACACCTGACGGTATCGCGCCGGGCTGCCGCCTTCCCGTAGCGTCTTCGCCAGAGATGCCCATCGCATCTCGGGAGGAGACGACATGGGTTTGGTTGATGCGCCGCTCGCGGGCCGGTCGGTGCCGCGCGTGGAAGATGCAGCATTGCTGTCGGGCCGGGGGAGGTTCGTCGATGACTTGCCGGTCACGCCGGGCACGCTTGCGCTGGCCTTTGTCCGCGCGCCCCATGGTCATGCGGAAATCAACAACGTGGACACGGATGCGGCACGGGCCATGCCCGGCGTTGTGGCTGTCATCACGGGGGCCGATGTCGCGCGCCTGACGCGGTCGATGACCGTGGGCGTCAAGGCGCAGGTCGATTGCTGGCCGATGGCTGTGGACCGGGTCCGCTATGTGGGTGAGCCGGTCGTCATGGTGGTCGCCCGTGACCGCTATCTGGCCGAAGACGCCGCCGAAAAGGTGGAGGTCGCATATACCGCGCTGCCTGCCGTGCTCGCGCCGCTTGCCGCACTGGCCGAGGATGCGCCAGTGCTGCATCCCAGCCTTGGCACCAACCTGATCAACGAGCGGCGGTTCAGCTACGGCGCACCCGATACGGCCTTTGCCGAGGCTGCGCATCGCATCGCGATCGAGGTCGATTATCCCCGCAATTCCTGCACCCCAATCGAAACCTACGGTGTCGTGGCCAGTTACGAGCCGGGCGAAGAGGCCTATGACGTCACCGCCAACTTTCAGGGGCCGTTTTCCATTCATGCGGTGGTCGCGCGGGCGTTGCAGGTGCCCGGCAACCGGATGCGGCTGCGCACCCCGCCCGACAGCGGCGGCTCCTTCGGGATCAAGCAGGGCGTGTTTCCCTATATGATCCTGACCTGTGTCGCTGCGCGGGTTGCGGGCGCGCCGGTCAAGTGGATCGAAGACCGGCTGGAGCATTTGCAGGCCAGCGTCTCCGCCACAAACCGTCACACCCGGTTGGAGGCCGCCGTCACCGCCGAGGGCCGCATCACCGCGCTTGATTGGGATCAGGTCGAAGATTGCGGTGCCCATCTGCGCGCGCCGGAGCCTGCGACGCTTTACCGGATGCATGGCAACATGACCGGGGCATACGCGATTGACCATGTCCGCATCCGCAACCGCGTGGTGCTGACCAATAAGACACCCACCGGGCTGAACCGGGGCTTTGGCGGGCCGCAGGTCTACTACGCGCTGGAACGGCTGGTGGACCGGATCGCACGGCAGCTTGGGCTGGATCGACTCGATGTGATCCGCCGCAATCTGATCCCCGCCGATGCATTTCCTTACCGCACCGCGACCGGCGCGCAATACGATTCCGGCGACTATCAGACCGCGCTGGACCGCGCGGTGACCGAGGGCGGTCTGGCCGACCTGATCGCGCGCCGCGACGCCGCCCGCGCCGAGGGTCGCCGCTACGGTATCGGCTATGCCTGCGTGATCGAGCCGTCCGTGTCGAACATGGGCTACATCACCACCGTGCTGACCCCGGAGGACCGCGCCAAGGCCGGCCCCAAGAACGGTGCGCAATCGACCGCGACCATTGCCATCGACCCGCTGGGCGCGGTGACGGTGAAGGTTGCCTCAGTGCCGCAGGGCCAGGGCCATCGCACGGTTCTGGCGCAGGTCGTGGCGGATGAATTGGGCGTGCCCTTCGACAGCGTGCGCGTGCTTGCCGATGTGGACACAATGCGCGACGCGTGGTCCATCGCGTCGGGCAACTATGCTTCGCGCTTCGCCCCAGCCGTGACCGGCGCGGCCAAGATCGCGGCGCAGCGGCTGCGTGCCAAGCTCGCCCGCGTCGCAGCGCAGCAGTTGAACCTGACAGCTGAGGACGTGGCATTCCGCAACGGGCGCGTGGTGGACAGCGGCAATCCTGACAATTCTGTTTCCTTCGCAAGAGTGGCTGCGGCGGCGCATTGGGCACCGGGCACCCTGCCCGACGGGGTCGACCAGACCATCCGCGAAACGGTATTCTGGACCCCGGACCAATTGCAGGCGCCCGATAGCGAGGACGGGGTCAATTCGTCGCTCTGTCATGGGTTTATCTTTGATTTCTGCGGGGTCGAGATTGACCGCGACACCGCAGAGCCGCGCATCGACGCCTATGTCACCATGCATGACTGCGGACGCATCCTGCATCCCGCGATGGTGGACGGACAGGTCCGCGGGGGCTTCGCGCAGGCGGTGGGCGCGGCGTTCCTTGAAGAATACGCCTATGGCGCGGATGGCAGCTTTCAGGCCGGAACGCTGGCCGATTACCTGATGCCGACGGTGATGGAGGTGCCGGAGCCGCAGATCCTGCACCATGAAACCCCGTCGCCCTTTACCCCGACGGGCGCCAAGGGCGTGGGCGAGGGCAATTGCATGTCCACGCCGGTCTGCATCGCCAATGCCGTGGCGGACGCGCTGTCGCCTGTCGAAGATGCGACCCACGGGCCTGATCTGACCCTGCCGCTGACGGCGAGCAAACTTGCGCCGTTGGTCTTTGCCGAGGAGCCGCAATCGCGCAATCCGCAGGCCGACCCCGCGCCGCAGGCCAGTAGCGCGGGCGGGCGCAAGTTGACCGGCGAAGGCCGGGCCGTGGTTGCCGCGTCGCGTCAGGCGGTCTGGGACATGGTGCTGGACCCGGCCACGCTGGAGGCGATCGTTCCCGGCGCGCATGGCATCGAGAAGGTCTCCGATACCTCATTCAAGGCCGATGTCACGCTTGGCGTCGGCCCGGTGAAGGGCCGCTATAAGGCTGAAATCAACCTCTCCGATCTGGACCCGCCCAACGCGCTGACCCTGTCGGGCAAGGCGGTCGGCGGTCTGGGCACCGGGCAGGGCTCGGGCCGCATCACGCTGACCGAAACGCCTGAAGGCACCGAGATCGCCTATGTCTACGAGGCCGAAATCGGCGGCAAGGTCGCGTCTGTCGGCGGGCGGCTCCTTGATGGCGCGGCCAAGGTCGTGATCGGGGAATTTTTCCGCGCGCTTGCCCGTCATGCGGGCGGCGGTGGCGGTGGCTCGGGTCCGCTGGGCCGCGTGCGCCGCGCGGTCGCGGGCGGGCGCGCAACGCTTGCTACTCTGCTGAAGGGAGGCCGGTCATGAAGCCCGCTTCGTTCGATTTCGTCGCCGCGCGCGACATGGCCGAGGCGCTGGCCGCCCTGCGTGAGGGCGGCGACGCCGCGCGAGTCATCGCCGGGGGGCAGTCTTTAGTGCCGATGCTGAACATGCGGCTCGCCACTCCCGCGACGCTAGTGGACATCTCCCGGATCGAGGAATTGCGCCGGATCGAGAGCGCAAATGGGGCGGTCACCATCGGGGCCGCCGTGCGCCAGGCCGAATTGGCGGCGTGGCCCGATCTGGCTGTGACCCTGCCGCTGATCCACGCTGCGTTGCCGTGGGTCGGGCATATGCAGACCCGCAGCCGGGGCACGGTCTGCGGATCCGTCGCGCATGCCGACCCCAGCGCTGAACTGCCGCTGTGCCTGCTGGTGCTGGGTGGGACGGTGATCCTGCGCCGCCACCGCCGCACGCGGGAGGTTCCGGCGGAGGAGTTCTTCCTTGGTATGATGTCTACGGATGTCGCGCCGGGGGAAATGATTGCCGCGTTGAGCCTGCCGCAGGCCCGGCCCGGCGAAGGTCATGCCTTTGCCGAGGTGGCGCGGCGGCACGGGGATTTCGCCATCGTCTCCTGCGCCGCGAAGGCCGGGGCGGATGGCGCGGTGACGCTGGGGGTGGGCGGCGTCGCCGATACGCCGCGTCTGCTTGAGCTTGCCGCCGACGCCGCCGCCGATCCCGCCACACGCGACGACCAGCTGAATGAATTCGCATGGAGCCTTGGCGCGCGCGACGATCTGCATGCCACCGCCCGCTACCGCCGGGAACTGGTGCGCCGTCTGGGCCGCAAGACCATCGAGGAGGCCCTGTCATGCCGCGCCTGAGTGCCACTGAAACCGCCCGCGTGCAATTCCGCCTGAATGGCCGCGACACCACCGCCGAGGCACATCCCCGCATGCTGCTGAGCGACGTGCTGCGCCACGATGTCGGCGCCACCGGCACCCATGTCGGCTGTGAGCACGGCGTTTGCGGGGCCTGCACGGTGCTGATCGACGGGGTGCCCGCGCGCGCCTGCCTGACCCTCGCCGTTCAGGCCGAAGGCTGTGATCTGCGCACGGTCGAGGGGCTGGCGGATGCGGGCGATGGCGCGCTGTCGCCGCTTCAGGCCGCGTTCCGCGAACATTTCGCCCTGCAATGCGGCTTTTGCACCGCTGGCATCCTGATGAGTCTCGACGCGCTGTTCGCGGCCGACCCGGATGCCGACGAGGCCGCGATACGGGACACGCTGTCGGGCCATCTGTGCCGGTGCACCGGATACACGCCCATCGTGCGGGCGGCTCTCGCCGCACGCGATCGCATCAAGGGAGGAACGACTGATGCTTGACCTGGGAACGAGCTTTCTTGCTGCGGTGGAACGCGATCCCCGCGCGCTGGCCATTGCAGATGGCGACCTGTCGCTCAGCTACGCCGAATGGTTCACACGCATCAGCGCGTTGACTGACGCGCTGGGCCAGATGGGCCTGCGCAAGGGTGATCACTTGGTCACTGGGATGCAAAACCGCTGGCACAATGCGTCGCTGCACTGGGCCTGTCAGTTGGCGGGCATCATCATTACGCCGGTCAATTGGCGCGTCACGCCCGAAGAACTGGATCACGCGCTGTCCGATAGCGGCGCGAAGGCGCTGTTTCATGACGGGTCGGTGGCCGAGGCCGTCGCGGGCTCGCAAATCGCACCGACGCTTCCCACCGTGCCGCTGGACGGGGCAGGCGGACTGGCGGAGATGCTGGACGGGTCCGCCGCCGATGCGATTCCGCAGGCGCGTGCCGATGACATTTCCCTGATGCTCTATACCTCCGGCACGACGTCGAAACCCAAGGGCGTGCCACGCCGTCATCGCGCCGAACGGGCGGGCGCGGTGGCCCATGTGGCGCAGAACCTCTACCGCCACGGGGAGCGGACGCTCGGCGTCATGCCGCTTTATCATACGATGGGCGTGCGCTCGCTGCTGTCCTCGGCGCTGATCGGGGGCGGGTTCGTTTGCCTGCCACGGTTTGACGTGCCCGGTGCGCTGGCCGCGATCGAACGGCACGGCGTGACCAACCTGTACCTTGTGCCGACGCTCTACCACGACATCGTGCATCATGCCGAGTTTTCGCCCGCGCGGGTCGCCAGCGTGACCAAGCTGGGCTTTGCCGGCGCGTCGATGACCGATGGTCTGCTGAAAAAGCTGTCCGAGGCCTTCAAGCCAGAGCTTTTCGTCAATCACTACGGCTCGTCCGAGATTTACACCTTCACCATCTGTCAGGATGCGGCAGCGAAGCCCGGCTCGGCCGGGCGTGCGGCGCTCAACCAGCGCATTCGCGTCGTGCCTCTCGACAGCACCGATCCCAATGCACAAGCCGCCCCCGGAGAAGAGGGTCAGATCATCGCCACGATGCAGGGCGACGAGGCATTCGAAGGCTACTGGAACCGCCCCGAAGCGGATGCCAAGGCGATCCATGAGGGATGGTATTTTACCGGCGACTGCGGCCTGATCGACGAGGATGGCGACCTGTTCGTCACCGGGCGCACCGACGACATGATCATCACCGGCGGCGAGAACGTCTCCCCCGTCGAGGTCGAAAGCTGCCTGTCTCTGCACCCAGGCGTGGCCGAGGTGGCCGTGGTTGGCCTGCCCGACCCGCGCTGGGGCAAGGTGGTGACCGCCTTCGTCAAACGCAGTGGCGATGTGACCGAGGAAGACCTCGACGCGCATTGCCGTGCCTCTGAGCTGTCGAATTTCCGACGTCCCCGCAAATACGTCTTTGTGCGCGAACTGCCCCGCTCTCCGGTGGGCAAGCTGCTGCGCCGTCTGCTTGTCGCTGGTGACTACCAGCCCGAGCAGCCGGAAACGGCAGGCGCCTGAGACCCCCGAACGACAACCGAAAGGACCACCCCCATGACCGAAGGCCTGACCTTCAGCGATCCGCGCCTTGCCGAACTCGACGGCTTCCGCGTCACCCTCGATGCCGCCAACGAGCGTGCCGATATTGTGCTGGATCGCCCGCCCTATAACGTGATCTCGATGGAGGCCCGCGATCAGCTGCGGCTGGTGTTCGAAGCGTTGGACGAAGACGACCGCGTGCGTATCATCGTGCTGTCCGGCGCGGGGGAGCATTTCTCCTCCGGCGGCAATATCAAAGGCTTCCTCGAAGCGACGCCCGAACATGTGTCGAAGCTCGCATGGAATGTCGCCGCGCCCGCACGCTGCACCAAGCCGGTGATCGCGGCCAATCGCGGCTTCACCTTTGGTGTCGGGTTCGAACTGTCGCTGGCCTGTGACTTCCGCATCGTGTCGGAAACCTGCCGCTACGCGCTGCCTGAACAGAAACTGGGGCAGATCCCCGGCTCCGGCGGCTCCGCCCGGTTGCAGAAAATCGTGGGGGTCACCCGCACCAAGGACATCGTGATGCGGTCCAAACGGATCGCGGGCCAGCAGGCGCTGGACTGGGGCATTGCCACCGAATGTGTGCCCGATGCCGATCTGGAACAGGTCGTGTCCGATCTGGTGACAGAGTTGCGCGGCTTCTCCCCGATGGCGCAGCGCACGGCCAAGAAGCTGCTCAACGATACCGAGGACGCGCTGCTGACCACCGCCATCGAACTGGAAGGCTTGAACTACAGCCGCCTGCGCCAGTCCGACGATTTCCGCGAGGGCGTCGAGGCGTTCCACGAGAAGCGCAAACCACAGTTTACCGGTCGCTGAACAGCGATCTAGCGAAGAAGAGGGAGGAAAACATGGAACATAAACAAAGCAGATGGATCGAGAAGGGTCCGGGCTTCGGCGCCGGCCTTGGCGATCTGGGGAAGCATCTGGGCATCAAGACCGCCAGTGCCGGCGTCGTGGCCGCGATTTTCGGCTGCTCCGGACCGGCGCTGATCGTGATCGGCGCGGCCAAAGGCGGCAACCTGACCGAAGGCCAGACCGTTGCATGGCTGCTGGCGATCTACGGGCTCGGCGGTCTCATCAGCCTGATTATGGCGCTCTATTACAAGATCCCGGTCACCGGGGCCTATTCGATCCCCGGCGCGGCGCTGGTCGCCGGGGCGCTGGCGATCTTCCCGTTCGAGCAGGCGGTGGGGGCGTTCCTCATGGCTGGTCTGATGGTATTCCTGCTGGGCATCACCGGGGTGATCGGACGGGTCATGCGTTGGCTGCCCATGCCCATTGTCATGGCGATGATCGCAGGCGCGCTGATCCGCTTCGGGATCGGGGCGGTCACCTCGATCGAGAAACTGCCCATCGTCGTAGGCTCGGCTACGCTGGCGTTCTTCCTGTCGATGCGGTTCCTGAAAACGGTGCCGCCGGTGCTGTCGGCGTTGGTGGTCGGCCTGATCGCGGTCGCCCTGACCGGCAGCTTTGGCGGCGGTGAGCAGGTCATCTCCTTCGTGGCGCCGGAGTTCACCGCGCCGGTCTTCACGCTTGACGCCTTCCTCGCCATCGCGGTGCCGCTCGCAGTGCTGGTGATCGGGGCCGAAAACGCGCAGGCGATCGGGGTGCTCTACGCCGAAGGTTACCGCCCGCCGATCAACGCGATGACCGTGATCTCAGGCCTTGGCGGCATTGCCGCAGGCTTTATCGGGGGCCATAACGCCAATATCGCGGGCCCGATGACGGCGATCTGTTCGTCCGATCAGGCCGGTGAGGACCGTGAAGGCCGCTACGCCGCCACCGTGCTGAACGGCATTCTGTTTGCGGCTTTCGGTATCTTTGCCGGGGTGGCGGTGCCGCTCATCATGGCGCTGCCCGGCCCGCTGATCGGCGCGGTCGCGGGACTTGCGATGATCACCGTTCTGCTGAGCGCGTTTCAGGCGGCGTTCGACCGCAAGGCAGGCTATCAGATCGGCGCCTTCGTGGCCCTGATCGTGGCGATGTCGAACATTTCGTTCTTCAGCATCAGCGCGCCGTTCTGGTCGCTGCTCGCGGGGGCGCTGGTTTCGCTGCTGATCGAAGCGCGGCCAACCGCGGCCGAGCATCGGGCCGAGGCCACGCCCGCCGAATAAGAACAGCCGAGACAGACAAAGGGCTCGCACAACGTGCGGGCCCTTTTGCGTTGCCGTCTGGCGGGATCAGCCCGCCGTTGCCACCGCAAGCCCATCGACCACCGCCGTGAAGGCCTCCGACCGGTGCAGGTTCGCGTGCGGCAGCAATGTCTGCGCTTCCTGCGCCACCATCCCCATCAGGCTGGAACCGCCCACCAGAACAATCCGGCTGACATCCGCCGCCGCCAGCCCGGCATGGTTCAGCGTTTCCTGCATCGTCTGCCGCAGGGCGGCCCGGAACCCAGATAGCGAGGCGTCGAGAGACGCGGGCGTCACGGGCGCGGACAGGCCCGCCCCGATCATGCCCATATCGATAGACGCCGCAGGGCCCGCTCCGCGCCCATTGGCTGCGATCTTTCCGGCCTCGACAGCAAAGGCCAGCTCATGGCCAAGTTCATCCTCGATCACCGTGGCCAGCCGCTCCATCGCGGGCCGATCCTCCGCATGCTTGACCAGATCAGCCACCGCACGTCGGGTGTCGGGGGTGTATAGGAACGGGATCTTGGCCCAGCTCGACAATTCGACATAGATCGCCTTTGGCACCGGCAGCAGACCCTCGCCCAGACTGCGGTGCAACTGACCGCCCAGTCCCAGCAACGGCATCGCGTGATCCATGGACACGGCATGGTCGAAATCGGTGCCGCCCAGCCGGATGCCGTGATTGGCGAGAATGCGGATCTGCCCGGCTTCGATCCGGAAGGCAGTGAAATCCGAGGTGCCGCCGCCGATATCCACGATCAGGCCGGTTTCCGAGCCCGCAGTGGCATCGCGGGTCTGCGCGTGATTGGCCAATGCGGCGGCTTCGGGTTCGGGGAGGAACGCCACGGTGTCGAACCCGGCCGCATGGTAGCAGGCGCGCAGGTCGGCCTCGGCCTGAGCGTCCCGGGCCGGGTCGGCGGAATGGAAATGCACAGGCCGCCCCGACAGAACGCTGGTAAACTGCGCGCCGCTGGCAGCCTCGGCGCGCTTGCGGATCTCGATCAGGAATTCGGTGATCACCTCGGCCAGACTGCGCCGCTTGCCACCAATCAGGCGCGTTTCATGCAGCAAGGCGGTGCCCAGCACAGTTTTGAGCGCCCGCATGTAGCGGCCTTCTTCGCCGTCGATCAGCGCAGAGGCCGCCGCCGCGCCGATCCGCATCGGCCCCCGATTGGCCGGAAAGAACACCGCCGTCGGCAGCGTTTCGGCCCCCGGCTCCAAAGCCAGACGTCGCGGCGCGCCGTCCTCCAAGATCGCAGCGGCGGAATTGGAAGTGCCGAAATCGATAGCGAGAGTCGGGCCGGGCATCTGACAAGTCCTGTGATCGGGCAGAGGCGCGGGGCTAGCCAATCACGCCGCGAACGGCAAGGAAAAACCGGCCCGCGATCCCGCAGGCCGGTTTCCGCACTGTCGTGTAGCTATGATTGTCGTGCAGCTATGGCTTATTCGGTCCGGAACTCAAACGTGCCACAGGCAATCCGGTCACCCGCATCGCCCGAAGGTTGGCTGACGTAATCGTCGGGTCCGTCATGCACGATGAATGCGGCGCCATCCGCATCATCCATCAGATCAAATGTCAGATCCGCCTTGAACACATCAAATGTCGCGGTGCCATCCTCGCCCACCGAGATGTTGGGCAAGTCGCCGGGATGCGGGCCACCCTCGACCATCACGCCATGCTCGGCACCCCCGGCCAGATGCCCCTCGGCCGAGCTGAAATCCTCCGCGGTGCAATCGCCGGTTTCATGGATATGCATCCCATGCGGCCCAGCGGGCAGGCCCTCCAATGCGATCGACACCAGCACCTGCCCGGAGGCCGTTTCCTCGACCCGCACGTCGCCCAAGCTGCTGCCATCCGTGTCCGAGACTTCGGCAATGCCGACCCGGATCACGTCGCCTGCGGGCATCGCTGGCTCGGCCCCTTCGGAATTTGGCGCGACGGTTTGCTCCGCGCCTGCGGCGGGCGCGGCATCGACCTCCGCCTCGGCGCGCGCGTCCTGCGCCCAGAGCGGCGTCATGGACAAAGACCCCGCCAGCAATGCCCCGAAGGCCCCGGCGGTCACAGTGCGACAAGTCATGGGTAATCCCCTCTCCAATGGTTCAATCCCCCAACCGGGCCGTGGGGGCCACGGTTCCAGCTTTTCCTTGCACCGAGCGAAAGCTTGCCGCAAAACGCCGCTCAGCGGTCCCTTAGCTCAACTGGATAGAGCAGCTGACTTCTAATCAGCAGGTTTGGGGTTCGAGTCCTCAAGGGATCGCCATTAGGATGTTCTGTATCTCAGTGCCTCGGGGCGATGGTTGCCACATTGATCGTCCATGGCTTCCAATTTCGTGATTTTGGTGGCGTCCCGGTGGCCCACCAATCGCTGATCACCGACCATGTCCTGTCGCGCACTCCGTGAGACATGTTCGGGGCCACATAGACCCCGGCGGACACTTCGAGCATGACCGAGGTCAGGAACCCACGATAGCGGCTTTCGACATTGCGGGTGACGACTACGGTGAGGGGCATCAATCGCGGCCCTCGATCAGCGCCTTGATGCGTTCGATCATATCAGGGACGATCTTGCGCTTGGCCAATTCGCGCCCGGTCAGGCGGCGGGTGACGCGCTCGATGTTTTCGGTGGGGGTGTCGATGACCTGCTTGGCGGCCTTGAACGCGCACGCGATGGTGATGGTGTCGCGATAGAGATCCGCAATGTCGAGCACGAATGACTGGCCGGGGTCTTCGTGGATGAATCCCAGTTGCGGAATGGTGGATGTGGCGCAGACGGCTATCGCGGCGGCGGCTTCGACGGCGCTCGCGGCGTGATTGAGCGCCTGATTGGGAAGGTCCGCGCTCATCGGGGCGGTGCGGTCGTAGCGGCGGCCCTGCCAATCGATGCCGATGCGCTGGGCCCAGATCGCATAGCTTTCCTTGACCCTCGCGCCTTCGATGCCGCGCAGAACATTGAGGTCGCGATGGGGCAGCACCTCTCCCAGTCGAAGCGCATACATCCGCCGGGCCGTCATTATGCGCAGATCGTCATCCGCCCAGATCCGGGCCTGCAGGCGTGCCAGACCGGATCGGTCCGCGATGATCGGCGGGGCCGTATACATCCGAACACCGTCTTCGCCGACGGCGGCAAGAGCGGTGCGGGCATGGGCCAGTAGTCTGAGCGCATCGTGGCTGACAGTGGAGCCGGGGCCGAGCAGGATGATCGAAACGCCCTGCAAGGGGATGTCGTATTCACCCGCGCTCAATGCGTCGGCGGCTGTGGGGGTGCCTTGGGTGAAGCCGAGCGTGCCGTTGCGCGCGACCAGCGCCCCGCGCGCAAGGTAGAGACACCCGACGCGGTCGACATGGGGCACCTTGGAGCTTTCAAGACCCAGCCGACCTTTCAGCATGTCATGCCGCCGTGCCTGTTTTCGCCTGCCCCGTTTTACCGGGCGGTCGCAACATCAGCATCCCGTAACCATAGGTCGTGTGGCGCCCCACGCCCCGTGCCAGAAATCGTGCGAATGCTGCGGGATTGTCGATGGTCAGCGTGCCGTGGAACGTGGCGTCCGGCCCTTCGGCGACCCGCCCATTGCGGACGATCCGGCGTCGTTCGTAGCGCGCAAGACGGGTCAGATCGGCCTCCAGTTCCGCGACACCGGCAAACCGCGCGGCGAGCCAATCGAAATACACCGCCGCGCGTTCAGCCGTGTCATCGCTGCGGGCGACATGTGCCAGATAGGCGTCGACCTCGGCGCCCTTGCGGAACGTCTCGCGCCCGACGGTAAGCGGTGAGGCAAGGCGCACGGTCGGTCGCACCCGCACATCGAAGCCCAGACGCTGACCGCGTGTCCAACTGGCTTCGGGTCGGGGATGCGAGCGCATCTGTTCAAGCGCGATGGCGGCACTGGCGGCGGGGTCAATGATGGTCTGCGCCGTTGTTGCCAGATCCTCGGCTGACTGCGCGGCATAGGCGTAAAGCGCGCCGCTGCGCGCGCGTGGTGCCACCATCAGGCGAAAGGGCTGAAGCACCGCCGCGCCAAACGTTTCGCCAAGCAGATGATGCAGCGCGAGCCCTTCGTCAAAGATGCCCTTGCCCACGCCGCGGGCCTCGCCCCAAGCGTGAAGCGCGCGCAGGTCAATCGGCAGGTGGATGAGGTGCAGGGTCATGTGATGTCCTCCTCGATGACATCGCGGTGGCCGGTATGCAGGCCGCTGGCCCAGTGGCGCAGATCCGGCAGGTCGTAGTGCATGGCGCCGGGGGGCAGGTCGTGGCCCGTGTCTCCGCCGGGCCAGAGTGCACGACCGGGCAGGCCGATGGCGCGCAGCGCGTCCAGCACCGTTTCCGCGCTCAGGTCTCCGGTCAGGACCGGCACGCTTGGCAGGCAGGGCTTGCGCCCGATGAACAATGGCCGCGCCGGACATTGCAGCGCGTCGCGCAGGGCCTGCAATGTCGGATCGCCCTCGCCGGTGAGCCGCAGCGCGATCCGGACCTCGTGATCGGCGAGGTAATCCCGGCTGCGGCGATGGGTCAGCCATTTGCGCCCGGCCTGATTGCCGGTCTGTTCGGGCAGCGCGGGGTTGCTTTAGGATGGACCGCTATTGCGTATTTCCGGCTGACCGAAGGTGGTCCAGCCCGGCTCCTTGTCATAGACGCGAGCGCTCTGGTTGTCCGTAATCCGGCTCCCTTCCTGCACGATCAGCGCGCCAAAGATCAGGCGATCCTGCAACGCCTGCAACCTGTCGTCTTCGCTCCGGTCATAGCCCAGCGCATTGGCCAGCAATCCCGTAATCGCGGACAGCGACGGAAAATCGCGGGTCGGACCCAGATGGTCAATCGCAACGCCGCCAAAGGACATCAGCGGCGCGCGCAGGGTCAGATGCAACCACTCCTGCATCAGGCAGGCTCTCGCACCGCGAGCGTTTTCGCGAAGCTCGCCAGATCCTTGAGGCTACCAGCGGTGGCGCCGGGCACCGCGCGGTTTGACAGGCTCATGACATGGCGGGTTTCGCCGGTGTCATATGCCGTGTCGAGCGCCTGCAAATGATCGCAAAGCGCGCCGATAGCTTCGGCTGTCTGGGCGCGGCATGGCGTTCGGAATGCATCGGCAAGCGTGCGGGGCTGACGGTTGCCTGCCTCGACCAGCATGAACGAGGCCCGGCTGTAAGGCGCAGTGGAGCCGAGCTTCGCCCCCGGTGACACTTCCGCGATCAAGTAGACAAGGTTGTGCAGCACCTCGGCGGCCAGTGCATCGTCGCCGATGTTGCGGGCAAGCGCTGTCAGATCGACGACCACATAGCCGTAGAACAATCCGGAGGTAAGTTCGGTTTCCTGGATCGTGTCGGCGCCGCTGTCTTCGTCCTGCGCAAGGTCATCGACCGCGACAAAGTAATCGCTCTCGGCCTCTTCGGCATGGACGGTGAAGGCATGGGCGACATGCAGTGCCGCGTCGATATTGGCGCGGGGGTCCGATGTGACCATCCGGCCAAACAGTGCGCCGGTCAGCCCGGCAGGCAGCTTGGCCCCGGCGCTCATCGCCTTAAGGTTCTGCTTATGGGTTTTCAGCCATTCGTCGGCCAAGGTTTTCGCCTGTTTGCCATCGCCCGCCGCTTCGGCGACCAGACGCTGGGCCTCGGTGGAGAGGTAATTGACCTCGGGCGCGCCGATCAGCAGGGTTTGGCGGGATTTCTTGGCCTCGGCCTTGTCTCCGTAGACGGCGATCAGGACGGCGCGCTTGATTTCGGACAGCACGGCGTCGTCAACGTCGCTCGCCCACCCGGCGAACACCTTGCGCTCGACGATCTCGCGAGACCGATAGGCTGGCTCGGCCCCCGTGATCGTGTGCAGCCCATGCGGATCGTCCGCAATGCGCCAGTGGCGCTTGAGACATTGCGAGCTGACCCGCGTGCGGAGATGCCCGCCAAAGGGCAGCCGCTTGGCCAGCCCCGCATCGTCGCGGTTCAGAAGAGCCGCCGTGTAGGGCGCAAGGAAATGGATCTGCAAGAAACGGGATTGGGTCATGTGTCAGTCCTTGGTCACAGGGGCGCCGCCATCCAGTCGGCGGTAATAGTCTCGGGCAATCTGCCTGCCGTCCGGGTTGATGACGGCCCAGGCGAGGCTGGCGGCGTCGAGTGCGCGGGTTTCCCGGCAGATGGCACGTACGGCCCGCTCCAGCGCCGACAGACGCAAATCGCCCCGCGCGGCCAGCAGGCGCGCCAACCGCGCTTCCGATACCACCGGTTGCTCAAGACGCCCGCCCGGCGCACCCCCATCCGCCAGCACCGCGCCCAAGGGTCGGTTCCGGTCGTGGAAGGTTGCCGTTGCGGTGGACGGGGTCAGCAATGCGGCCATCCGGGTGAAGACCAGCCAAGCGCGTTCTTCGTCAGGGCGCAGGCCCAGCCGGGCAGGCATCCGCCAGAAAAAGGGCGCGCCTTCATCCCCCATGCGGCGTGTCTCGGCCCTCTCGCGGGTGCTGGCATGGGCAAGCGCCTGCGCAATCGTCAGCGCGCGGCTGGCAACATCCGATTGCTGTCCGGTCTGCAGGGTGGCGTCAGCCATGCTCGGGTTCCTTTTGATTGAGGTCCGGTAGATGATCGATCAGGCCGCTGTATTTCAGGGCGAGGTGCAGCCCACGGTCCAGTTGTGCCGTGGCGCGGGCCTTCGCGCGGGGGCGGAATACGGCGGTGGAGGGGATGGCGGGCAAGGCCTCGCGAAAAATGCGGCGGGCCCGCTCCGCCAGATCCAGCATGAACTGTGCGCGGATCTGTAGCCGCGCCTCTGAACTAGGTGCATCGAGCATTCGCCACAGCACGGGGAAAAACATGGCGTCGGCTTCCTGATCGAGCCGCGCCCGGCCAGCACGGGTGCGGGCGTAGTGGTCCGGTCCCACGGCATCGCGCAGACCATTGGCGGCCATCAGGGCCAGCCCGCTGCGCAGCGCCCTGTCGATCCGTCGGATATCTTCGATGAGCAGGGCGCTTTGATCGGTCGCGATTTCACCAAGCAGCCCTTTGACCACCGACCGGGATATGGGCACCACGCGTGAGCGGAAGCCTCCGGTCTTGGAATTGCCGCGCGCGAAGGCCTCCGCGACCAGCAGCATGTCCTGACTGTCGCCCTCGGCCGGCTTACACAGCGGCGCGGGCGTCCATCCCCCGGAATACAGCAGGTCACACAGCCGCACATAGGAAAACTCGCCACCGTCGCCCAACGTGAAGGAGCGGGGCTTTGCGATATTGGTTGGCGCCCAGGGGTCATCCGTCATGCCGTTGACATTGATGATGCGCGCGGCTTTCGAGCCCGCCTTCGTCGCCTGTAGGCGGCCTTCGTTCTGCGATATCCGAATGCGGCGGCAGATCTCGATATAGAGCGGATCGAGATCCTCCCCCACGCGGAGTTGCACGCCGTCGGGCCAGTCTTTCAGCCAGACCAGAGTAATTCCGCGCACCCCACTTCGGTCGGCCAGCAGGCGCCGGGTGTCGCGCTGCCACCAGCGGGACGGATGCACGGTCTTGCCGTCGGGCAAGGCGGGGGCCAGCGTGAGCATCGCGCGTGAGGAGGAGCCGCCATTCATGCGCGAGGCTCCATACCATGTCGGGCCACTGAAGCCTTCCATCGTCTGAAGACTGACCAAGGCGTGTATCCAGTCCGCAGGCCGGGCCTGCTGCGCCACGGCGACTTTTAGATCGTGGTTTCGGGTCGTGATCAGCATATCCAGCCCGTCGGGCGTGCTGACGGTGTCGGATTTCACCGGGGTCTTAGGCCAAGGCGGTTGCAGAAATGCCGGAGTTTCTTCGGGGGCGATCAGGCACCACGGCGCGTCATCAGGATGATCGGCGTTCAATCCGCGCAGAAGCTGACGCCATGTGGCTTCGTCCTCCGGCAGATCGCGCAGCCCCCCTGCATCCAGCGCGAGCACCCCCAGTTGCACAAGAAACATGTGCCATGCCGGGCGTTGATGCGGGCGCAATGCGTCAAACTGCGTGAGATCCCCTCGCGTCATCGCCGCAAACACACCGGGCAGCGTAAGCAGCCCTTGGTCGGTATCGACCAAGGGTTCGGTCAGCAGGTTATAAGCCAGTTCACTCATATCGCGTGAGCCCCGAAGTATCGTAAAGAAAGGTCCGCTCTGACACCGTCAGGTGCAGCTCGTGAGCGTCCGTCAGCAGTTCCAGCGTGTCGGGGTCCAGCCCGTGAGACCACTGCGCGGGAAAGGCCATCCGGCTGATCGCGGTGCCAAAAGGGCCACGGGTGCCATCGGGGAACCGGATGAGCACACCGTCGGACCCCAGCCGGGTGCGGATCGCCTCATCGCGGGAAAGGGCGCAAGCGGGCTGGTTCGGTCCAGCACAACATGACGTGCGGCCAGCCGTTCGGCGTAGCCTTTGCCGGTCATCCGTCCGCGATGGGTCTGCCACCCCTCACGTTCCGCGATCCGGTCCAGAAGCTGCGGATGCGTTGCAGCCTCGACAAGGTGCCGGTTCATGGCCGGGATCGACCAAAGCGGATTGGCGGTGATCTGATCCAAAGTCGCCTGCAAAACGCAGACATCGATATAAACCCCTGAAATCTGCGCCGCGTTTTCAAAGACGCCAAGCCCGTTCTCGGCCTTGCGGGTCAGCGGGGCCAAGCCCTGTTCAGGAACGAGGACGATGCAGGTCGCGGTATCGAAACCCGGCGGGTGCGCGGCCCCGGCATGGCGGTGCAGCCGCCCGATCCGCTGCAACAACACATCCATTGGGCACAGATCGGTGATGAGGAGGTCCGCGCTGATATCGAGGCTTTGTTCAAGCGTCTGGGTGCCGACCACGATCACGCCCGCCTCAGCAGACCCTTTGCCCAGAACCTGTTCGACACATGTATCCAGCCGGGCCCGATCTTCGGCGGCAAATCGGCTGTGATGCAGGCTGGGCTGCCCATCGACGGACATGACAAGCTCCGGCGCCGCTTCGGCGCAGGCGGCCCATGTTTCGCGGGCGCGGTCGACCGTGTTGCGGATGACTAAAACCTTGGCACCCTGCCGCGCGGCATCGAGTGCTAGTTGCGCCGCCTCTGTGCCGCTCCACCCCCGATGGGGGCGCACTGTGACACGCTTTTCCGCGGCTGGATCGGGCGCTACCGGCAACAGATCCCTGCCAAGCCATATCGCAGGGTAGGCGGTGGCGGCGGCTGCATCGGGATCGGGCAAGGGCGCGTCCGTCCAGCGGCATCGCGCGGCAGCGCCCAGCGTGGCCGACATCAGCAGCGCATGACCTCCAAGCGCCAGATGCGCATCGAGGGTCGATTTCTGGATATCCGTCATCCACGCGTCCGAGGCGTGGACCTCATCCATGACCAGTAGCGCGCGCGCCAATGCCGAGCCGCGCAAATGGGCATGTTTGACCTGTAGACCCGCAAGCATCGCCTGATCGATAGTGCCCACGGCGATCCGCGCGGCCAGATAGCGCGTGGCGTGTTCGGCGGCCCAACGATGTGTGGCGGGGCCATCGTCCCAAAGCACCTTGAAATCGGGAAGCGGACGCCCCTGCGCGTGCCCCGCAACGATCTGGCCGGGCACTGCCAGAACCGGCTCTTCGCGGAGGCGAAACATGCGTCGCAGTGCATCGGTCACGCGGCTATGAAGCTGGCGGGCGGCGGCGCGCGTCGGCACGGCGAAATACAGCGCCTCGACATTGCCTGCCTCCAGATGACGGACGAAGTGCCACAAAGCGGCTTCGGTCTTGCCCGCTCCGGTCTCCGCTTCGAGGATGACTAGCGGGGCGTTGAGGCTGACCTGCGCCAGCGCGCTCTGCGCGGGACGAGGGTTGGGATGGTCTGAGATCAGAGCCCAGTCCGCGCCCCCGGCAAGCGCATCGGGGCGCAGGCCGGGACCGATGGCATCGACATGCGCGCGCGCGTGGTCTTGCGCCTTTGTCCAATATTCCGCGTCGAAATCCGCGATAAACGCAAACGCCGTTTGGTCCGAGCCTAACCAATCGGCCAAGGCCAATAAGCCGGTTATATAATGCACCAGTTCTGGAACGGCGGGCGGTAGGCAAAGGGTGTTTAAATCGGGAAACCATGCCGCGATCGCGGAGCCAAGGATCGTTTCCTCGTTCTTCCAGTCATAATCGGCGAAATTTTGGAAACACCCATTCGCCCGCGCTTCATTCGGGGCGGGCAGGGGGCGGCCATGATGAGCGAAGATCGCCGCGAATTAGTCCTGTCCCTCCGTGCCACACATCTCTGCCAGAGCGGCCATCTGCCCACCGAGGGATGCACCGCTATGCGGCATCCTCAGCCAGTGCTGGCCTGCCTCCAAATGCCCGCAGGTTTTAACATTGTCGCAGTTAGGCCAGCCTTTGGCCTGAAAAGCAGGCGCGAATTTCCCAATGTCGTGCAGAAAGGCCATGACGACAAGCGCGCCTTGCTCCGGCTGAGACAGGTCGCGCCCTAATGCGGACCGGATCGCCCGCTGTGTGTGGCGGCGCTGAAGGAGGACGCGAAACACGGCTGCGACATCGGCACAATGATGCGCCAGATGATGCATGTCTCCGGTAGGTGGATCGGTTTTGCCCCACGCCGATAACATTGGAAAAACGAAGCCCCCGGAAATACCATTCAAACCGGGGTCGATTAACTTGGGGTTTTGGATTCAAGTCAATCGAAAATTCATTTCGATCAAGTTGCGCAGCAAGACCGTTTTGGAATTAAACTGCGACGGTCAGTGAGGGCAGTTGAATGGCGGGCCAAAAAACAGCGGGGCCGCAATCCGCGTTACAACAGAAACGATCTGTCTTAGATACCCGCGTGCCGCATCAGCATCAGAACGAGCCCGACAAGCACAGCGGCCAGCAGGGCGAGTGTGAGCCCAGCCAGCGCCGTGGGTTGTTGCACCGCGCGTTTCGGAGTGTAGCATTTTCCACAGCGGGTTCCGCCTAGGCGCATATGATGCCCGCAATCATCGCAGTGAAACAGCCGCATGGCCTTCCTCACAATCTTAACACTTGTTAACGTGGATCGTGCGTACACTACCTGAACGCTGGGTCAAGGCGAAGGCTGCGAGGGCGCAAATTCGCCCTCGTTTGCTGGATTTCATGCGCGATGCCGCTTTGGCGGGCAGGGTGCCCCCGTGCGGTGTCTTTATAGCGCGCGTGCGATGGCGGCGAAGCGGTCGGCCTCTGCCGGCGCGTCTCCCATTTGGGCCTCGGGCGTGAACAATTGCCCGAAATCCTGATCGGGCCATGCTGCCTGTGCCAGATCGGGAAGCGCGCTGCCCTCCGCCCTTGCTTGGAGGCATAGCTCCTTCACCCGCTTCTGCGCCTCGGGTTTAGGCATCATGCGCGCCAGTGCGAAACTCAATGCTTCGGCGTAGATCAGGCCGGTGCCGTCATCGATGGTGGCGCGCAGCGTGGCCGGGGCGGGGCGAATATCCCGCGCCAGCCCCTCGGCCACCTCCAGCGCACGGCCCAGCGCGATACAGATTTGCGGCAGGATCATCCATTCCAGCAGCCATGCGGGACCGTCGCGTTGGTCGCGGTGATGTCCGGCAGGCGCCAGTGCAGCGGCCTGACCTTCGATCTGGCGGCACAGCGCGACGAGCAGACTGGCCTGCACCGGGTTCTGCTTCTGCGGCATGGTGGATGATCCGCCGCCACCGCCGAAGCTCACCTCGCCCGTGCGGGCCAGCAGCAGCATATCTTCGGCCATCTTGCCCAGCGACCCTGCCAGCCCGGCGGCCCAATGGGCCAGTTCGAGAATTCGGTCACGCTGCGAATGCCAGCTGCCGCCCGAATCGCCCAGCCGCAGCCCGCGTGCCAAGCCAGCCCGAACCTCGGCCCCATCGGGGCCCATCGCGGACAACGTGCCCGATGCACCGGCGAGGGATACGACCAGCAGGCGCGGCTCCAGTTCCGACAACCGGTCCAGATGACGCGGCAATGGCATGCCCCAGCCCGCGACCGCCGCGCCAAAGCTCATGGGCGTTGCCACGGCGCCCCATGTCCGGGCCGCCATCGGCAGGGCGCGGTGCGTCTCCGCTACTTGGCCCAGCCGCTGCGTGGTCGCGGTCAACCGCGCGCGCAAAATTGCCAGAACCTGCCGCAGCCGCAGGGTCAGCGCGGTGTCGACAATATCCTGCGACGTGGCCCCCCAATGGACGTATTGCCGGGCTTCGACCGCGTTGATCGCCTCGCGGAAGGCGGCAAGCAGCGCGGGCACCGGCGTGGCATCTCCGGCCACCGCATCGGCCATCGCGCCGGGGTCCAGCGCGACCTCCAGAGCGTGCCGATGGATCGTTTCGGCATGGTCCGCCGGGATCATGCCCAACTCCGCCTGCGCCTTGGCCAAGGTGCCCTCGACCAGCAGCATCGCGCGAATGGCGGCGCTGTCGGAAAACAGCTTGCCGATTTCCGCGTCACCGAAAAGTTTGCCCATCAGGGCACTGTCGAAGGGGGTCGCGCTCATTTCACATGTCCGATCTCGGTCAGGAACGTGGTCAGCACCTCGGCATAGCGGTCCGGTGCCTCGATGCAGGGCAGGTGGCCTGCGCCACGGATCAGTTCAAACCGGGAGCCTCGGATCAGTTCGGCGGTTTCGCGCACCAGATCCGGCGGGGAGGAGCCGTCTTCCGATCCAGCGATGGCCAGCGTCGGCAGGGTCAGCCCGGATGTGGGCGTGTAGAAATCCGTGCCCGCAATCGCCGCGCAACAGCCCAGATAGCCCTCGACGGGCTGGCGCACCAGCATGTTGCGCCACAGGCCCAGCTCCGGCCCCGCGCGGAAGGATTTCGAAAACCAGCGCTCCATGATGCCATCGGCCATAGCCTCTAGCCCGCCTGCACGGATGGCGGCGATGCGATCCTCCCACATCTCGGCAGTGCCCATCTTGGCGGCGGTGTTGGACAGGACCATGGCGCGGATCTGATCCAGCCGCTTTACGGCCAGCCCCTGCGCAATCATCCCGCCGATAGACAGCCCGACGAACACCGCGTCGCGAACCTCCAGCCGATCCAGCAGCCGCTCGGCGTCGGTTATCAGCTGACCCATTTTATAAGGCGCAGGGACACAGGTGCTTAGCCCGTGACCGCGCTTATCATACCGGATGATGCGCAGACCGGCTGGCAGACGCTCCACCACCCGGTCCCATATTCGCAGATCGGTGCCCAGCGAGTTGGCAAATACGATTGGCGCGCCATCGGGGTCTCCCTCCACGCGGTAATGCAGGCCGATATCGTCGAATTGCGCAAATTGCATGATGGGGCTCCCGTTTGGTTTTGGGCGCAGTTGGCCCGCGCCTTGGGATGCCCGCGCCCGGCGCGGCTGTCAACGTGGCGGGGCTTTGCAGAACAATGGGTCAGGCCCAATGCGAAACGGGCGCCGCACCGAAATGCGACGCCCGTGGGAATGTCGGTAACCTTCGTCCGTGATGGAGAAGGCGCCGTTGCGGCGCGCGCACGCGTCTTGGATCAGATGGCGAAACTTTCCAAAGATTTGCCGTCGCGCAATGCTTCTGACAGCCAGTTAGGTTTCCGGCCACGGCCGGTCCAGGTCATCTCTGGGTTTTCGGGATGGCGGTATTTCGGCGGCGATTTCGGTTTGTTCGATTTCGGCGCATCGGTCGATCCAGACAGATCGGACAGCGAGAAGCCATGTTCGCGCGCAGCGGCTTCGGCTGCGGCCAGCGCCTTGCGGCGGTGCTCTTTGTCAAGCTTCTGGATCGCCTTGTCGCAATCGGCTTTGATCTGTTCGAGTTCTCTGCGGTCGAAACCGTCAAGGTCCACTAGTGCCACGTGTCTTCTCCGATTCATGTGGAATTCGAGTGAGTGGGTTCAAATCTTAAATCGTGCGGTTCAATAGTTAGTTGTTATGGCCGAAGGTAAAAAAAAGATAAAGGAGATTATGAATTGGTGTGCTGTCAGCATATAATCGCAATTAATACATTAGGGGCTGCGTCTTATGGTTGTTTTGCATAAACGCAAAAAGCCCGGACTTTAAGGAGAAAAAGTCCGGGCTTTATGCAGCCAGAGGATGTGGGTCAGATCAGGTCATTCAGCGGGCTCAGGGACCGGGTCAGCCAACGCGACGATATCCATCATGATCCGGTTTAATTCAAAGTCCTTGGGTGTGTAGACCCGTGCGACCCCCATGTGCAGCAACTTGGCCGCGTCCTCGTCCGGGATGATGCCGCCGACGATGACCGGCACATCGTGCAGGCCCGCTTGCGCCATGCGGTCCATCAGGTCACGGATCAGCGGCAGGTGGGAGCCGGACAGGATCGACACGCCCACGACATGCGCCTGCTCGTCCCGCGCGGCGTTGACGATGGCTTCGGGCGTCAGGCGGATGCCTTCATAGGCGATATCCATCCCGCAATCCCGGGCCCGAAAGGCGATCTGCTCCGCCCCGTTAGAATGCCCGTCAAGCCCTGGCTTTCCCATCAAAAACTTTAGCCGACGCCCCAAACGGCTGGATGTGGCGTTCACAGCCTCGCGAATGTCGTCGAGCCCTTCGACCCGGTTGGAAACTGCCGGGGACACACCTGTCGGACCGCGATACTCTCCATGCACGGCACGCATTACACCGGCCCATTCGCCGGTGGTGACGCCCGCGCGGGCGGCCTGGATCGAGGCGGGCATGATATTCTCCCCCCGGTCTGCGGCCTCTCGCAATGCGCGCAGCGCGGCATTGACAGCGTCGGCATTCCGCGCCTTTCGCCACGCGGCCAATCGGGCGATCTGCTCCGCTTCCACCGCCGGATCGACAGTCATGATCCCGCCATCCGCATCCATCAGCGGCGAAGGTTCGCCCTGCTGATAGCGGTTCATGCCCACCACGACCGTATCGCCCCGCTCGATTGCACCAATGCGGTCTGCATTCGCTTCTACGAGGCGCGATTTCATGTAGCCGATCGCGTCAATCGCACCGCCCATCGCGTCAAGGTTGCGCAATTCGGCCCGCGCGCCGTCTTTCAGCGCCGTAACCCGCGCCTCGACCGCCGGGTTTCCATCGAACAGATCGTCGTATTCCAGAAGGTCCGTTTCAAACGCCATGATCTGCTGCATCCGCAGCGACCATTGCTGATCCCACGGGCGCGGCAGGCCCAGCGCTTCGTTCCATGCGGGCAATTGCACGGCACGGGCACGGGCGTTCTTCGAAAGCGTGACCGCCAGCATTTCGATCAGGATACGGTAGACATTATTTTCAGGTTGCTGCTCGGTCAGGCCGAGCGAATTGACCTGAACGCCGTAGCGGAAGCGGCGGTATTTCGGATCTTCCACCCCGTAGCGGTCGCGGCAGATTTCGTCCCACAGATCGACGAAGGCGCGCATCTTGCACATCTCTGTCACAAAACGAATGCCCGCATTCACAAAGAACGAGATCCGCCCGACCAGACGTGGGAAATCAGCCGCAGGCACCTTGTCGCGCAGATCATCCAGCACCGCCTGTGCCGTGGCCAAAGCAAAGGCCAGTTCCTGTTCCGGCGTCGCGCCTGCCTCCTGCAAATGGTAGGAGCAGACATTCATCGGGTTCCACTTGGGCACATTGTCATAGCAATAGGCCGCAACGTCGGTGATCAGTTTCAACGATGCCTTGGGCGGGCAAATATAAGTGCCGCGGCTCAGATATTCCTTGATGATGTCGTTTTGCACGGTGCCTTGCAGGCTTGCGATATCCGCGCCCTGCTCCTCGGCCACCGCGATATAAAGCGACAGCAGCCACGGCGCGGTCGCGTTGATCGTCATCGAGGTGTTCATCTGATCGAGCGGGATCTCATCGAACAGCGCGCGCATGTCGCCCAGATGGCAGACAGGAACGCCGACCTTCCCCACTTCGCCACGCGCCAGAATATGATCGCTGTCATAGCCGGTCTGCGTCGGCAGGTCGAACGCTACCGACAGCCCGGTCTGCCCCCGCGCAAGGTTCGCCCGGTAGAGCGCGTTAGACGCCTGTGCCGTCGAATGGCCCGCATAGGTGCGAAACAGCCACGGCCGGTCCCGCTCCGCCGGGGCCGGCCGCGCCGGGGAAACGGCGGGCGAAATTGCGGAAGTGTTGGGCTGGGCGTCAGTCATGGGCGGCCTCCGGCAGAGGAGTTTGCGTGATAATAATATTCCGTTTCAGAAGTCATATGGGCAATTAAAGTATAATGTCAATTCGCTGCGCTGCGGCACCGCTGGATTTACGCCCGCCCGTGAACCTGCCACTTTGGCCGTCATGTTTCAGACCGTCGAACTTCCGCTCTGGCTGCTGGTGCTGATCCTTGGCTTTGCCGTGGTGACCTTTGCCTCGCATTTCCTGTTTCCCAGCGTGCGCTGGTTCTTCCGCCGACGGCTGGAGCGCGGGGTCGAACGGCTCAATCAGCGGCTCGCCCGTCCGATCCGCCCGTTCAAGCTGGCGCGGCGTCACGACATGATCCAGCGGCTCAGCTACGACACGCAGGTGATGGCCGCGGTGGCAGATCACGCCGCGCAGCACGGCGTGCCGGAAAGCGTGGCTTTCGAGCGGGCGCAGCGCTATGCCCGCGAAATCGTGCCGGCCTTCTCTGCGGCGGCCTATTTCGGGTTCGCGATCCGCGCCGCCCGGTTTCTGTCAACGAAGCTTTATCACCTGCGTATCGACGAGGCGCAGCGCGATCGCATTCAGGCCATCGACGCCGACGCGACGGTCGTCTTTGTCATGAATCATCGCTCCAACATGGATTATGTGCTGGTGACCTATCTCGTCGCGAGCGATTCCGCGCTGTCCTACGCGGTGGGCGAATGGGCACGGGTCTGGCCGCTGCGGATCCTGATCCGGGCGATGGGCGCTTACTTCATCCGCCGCCGGTCGCGGGACGATCTCTATCGCCGGGTGCTGGCGCGGTATGTGCAACTGGCCACGGCCAATGGGGTGACGCAGGCGATCTTCCCCGAAGGTGGGCTGTCTCTTGACGGGCGGATGGCACCGCCGAAGCTCGGCTTGATCCACTATATCACGGACGGGGCGGACCTTGCCGCACGGGACATCGTGTTTGTGCCCGTGGCGGTCAATTACGACCGGGTGCTGGAGGACCGCATCCTGCTGGAGGCTGGCGCACGGGGCGAGCGGCGGTTCAACGCCAATATCGGTGAAGCGCTCGCCGTGTCGTGGCGTGTGCTGCGCCGGGCCCTGCGCGGCCAGGATCATCGCTTTGGGATGGCGGGGGTCGGGTTCGGCGCGCCGATCTCGTTGCGCGATATGGGGCCGGAGCCGGAGGCATTGGGTCAGGAGGTAATGCGCCGGATCGCCGCCGCCATGCCCATCCTTCCCGTGCCGCTGGTGGCCGAAGCCCTGTTGACCGGCCCTATGAGCCAAAGCGCGCTTCTCCGCCATGTCACCCAGCGCGCCGAAACGCTGCGCGCAGGCGGTGCTGCGGTGCGGCTGCCACAGGGCAGGGTGCCCAAACTGCTGGATGCGGCGCTGACCATCTTGCTGCGGCGCGGAATTGTGGTGGATGGGGCCGACGGCCTATGGGCCTCCGCCCCAGAGGCGGGACCGATCCTCACCTATTATGCCAATTCGATAAGGGATGCGGAGCAGGCTCTGGGTCTGCCAGCCTGCCAAGCCGGAGAATCCGTTAAGACATAAAATTACAAAATATATAACTCACCTATTGTAAAGTTGCGCGACGGATTCTATCTCTCCCATAGAGCCGCCGCTGATTCTGCGCTGCGGCATGGTTTGACAGGATCAGGAGGGTCAGATGGCCTTGGACGACCGCCCCGATGGCACCGCCGACAGCACCGCAGCCCCGAGCGCCCCGCATAAAGACCTCTATGAGGTCGGCGAGATGCCCCCGATGGGTCATGTCCCGAAACAGATGTATGCGTGGACCATTCGCCGCGAACGGCACGGGGAGCCCGATCAGAGCTTCCGCACCGAGATCGTCGATGTGCCGGAACTGGGCAGCTCCGATGTGCTGGTGCTCGTGATGGCGGCGGGGGTGAATTACAATGGCGTCTGGGCCGGGCTCGGCGTGCCGATCAGCCCCTTTGACGTGCATAAGGCCGAATATCACATCGCCGGGTCCGATGCGTCAGGCATCGTCTGGGCCGTGGGCGACCGCGTCACCCGCTGGAAGGTCGGCGATGAGGTGGTGATCCATTGCAATCAGGACGATGGCGATGACGAGGAATGCAACGGCGGCGACCCAATGTTTTCTCAAAGCCAGCGGATCTGGGGCTACGAGACGCCCGACGGCTCCTTCGCGCAGTTCACCTGTGTTCAGGCGCAGCAGCTCATGCCGCGTCCCCGCCACCTGACATGGGAAGAAAGCGCCTGCTATACGCTGACGCTGGCCACTGCCTACCGGATGCTGTTCGGCCATCACCCGCATGAGCTGAAACCCGGACAGAACGTGTTGGTCTGGGGCGCGTCGGGCGGGCTTGGTTCCTACGCGATCCAGCTTATCAATACCGCCGGTGCCAATGCGATCGCCGTGATCTCCGAGGAAGACAAACGCGAGTTCGTCATGAGCCTCGGCGCAAAGGGCGTCATCAATCGCCGCGATTTCGATTGCTGGGGGCAATTGCCGACCGTTAACACTCCGGAATATAAACGCTGGTTCGACGAGGTGCGCAAATTCGGCAAAGCGATCTGGGACATCACCGGAAAGGGCGTCAATGTCGACATGGTGTTCGAACACCCCGGGGAGGCAACATTCCCGGTGTCGACCTTCGTATGCAAAAAGGGCGGTATGGTTGTGATCTGCGCGGGCACCACGGGCTATAACCTGACCATGGACGCGCGCTATGTCTGGATGCATCAGAAGCGTATCCAAGGCAGCCATTTCGCCCATCTCAAGCAGGCCGCCGCCGCCAATAAACTAATGGTGGAACGCAGGCTTGATCCCTGCATGTCCGAAGTTTTCCCGTGGGAGGATATTCCCGCCGCTCATATGAAGATGCTGCGCAATCAGCATAAGCCGGGCAATATGGCGGTTCTGGTGCAGGCGCCGCGCACCGGGCTTCGCACATTGGAAGACACGATCGAAGCCGCTGGCTGACGTCTTTACGCAGCTTTCGGAGAAGGCCATAGACCGGATCGCCCCCGCGATCCGGTCTACTTGTTTTCGGGGGTGCAGGGGGGGCTTCTATCTACGGCGGGACAGCCCGCTATATGCCCGTCACTTCCGCAACGTCATGGCGCTGCGCACGCCGTTGAATACCCACAATAAATTAATGAAAAGGCGATTTTCACAAACGCAAACTCCAATGAAATCAGGGATTTCACTTGACGCAACTCCCTCAAATTGGCGAGCCTAGGGCCGGGATCATGTGATTTTTCCTCCTGCGAAACCGCTTCGCAGGCGCTGACGGGACATCGGCGACGGGCGCAGGATTCGGGATGTTTGGATGATCGGCGTGTTGGCTGAATTGAGCAGCTTCGCGACACGAAACGGGTAGGTCACTCTTGCGGATCAGCTTGCGAATACGGTGCTGATCGCGGAACCCTGCGCGCTTCGCCACCGGGAGGCCACGCGCCGGGGGAGCGTTTAATGCACGCCGATTTGCTTGATAGCTTGCGACAGACGCAATCCGCCCGGACATTTTGCGAATTGCAGGATGCGATCATGACCACCCGCGATGCGTTGGGCGTCGAACACGCGGTGTATCATTGGGTCAACAGTCTGGGCGATCGCTACGGTGTCGGCACCTATAGCGCCGAATGGGTCGACCGCTATCTTGAGCGCAATTACCTGAGCCTCGATCCGGTCGTGTTTGGTTGCGTGCAAAGCTTCACGCCGGTGAACTGGAAATCCGTTGATTGGTCGTCCCGGCAGGCGCGGGAGTTTTTGAAAGACGCCATTGCCCACGGTGTCGGCAATCAGGGCTATTCCATCCCGATGCGCGGCCCGGCGGGGCAATTCGCGCTCTTTACCGTCTCCCACAATTGCGATGATCCGGCATGGTCCGCCTTCATCGAAGAACACTGCCACCCGCTGATCATCATTTCCCATGAATTCAATAAAAAGGCGCTGGAGTTCGAACCCGAAGCCGCGCTGCCCCTGCCAAGCCTGTCCCCGCGTGAGGTGGCCGCGATCACCTGCATCGCCCAAGGCATGAACCGCGCGCAGGCGGCGCTGGTGCTTCGGATTTCCGAACACACCCTGCGGGTCTATATCGAATCCGCCCGCAATAAGCTCGGCGCGCTCAACACCACCCACGCGGTCGCCCGCGCGCTGAGTTACGGCCTGATCGTGGTGTGACCGGTCCGGGCCCGTCCGGCTCCCCGCGCGTCAGCCTGCCTTCTGCTGGTGCTGATCCCTGCGCGCAGCTATGGTCGCGCCATGTCCGATCTGCCTGTCATCAAAGCCCCGCAACTTCCCTTCTCGGACGATCAGGCCGAGGCTTGGGACCGTATGAGCGAGGCGCTCGCCGCCGCCGGGGTGGACCTCGAAAACGACACCGTGCACCCTGCCGGATCGGATCGCGACAGCAAGGTGCTCGCCGTGATCGGCAAGGCCGGCTCGGGCAAGACGTTGCTGCTGGCCCGGCTGGGTGAGGCGTTGGAGGAGGCAGGCGTCGATGTCGTCTCGGGCGATTGGGAGGGCAAACGCCGCAAGGAACGGCGCACGCTCGCCATCCTCGCGCCCACGAACAAGGCCGCCAGCGTGCTGCGCAACCGCGGCGTTCCCGCGACGACGATCCATCGCATTCTCTATACCCCGGTCTATGACCCCGAATATGAGCGCATCGCGGAATGGCTCGCGGGCAATGGCGAACGCCCGCAGATCGAAGGTCTGACCGACATCGCGCTTGACCGGGCGCTGGCGTTCTTTCAGGCCAATCGGTCCATCCCCGGCGCGCTGGCGGCGGCGGGTCTGCGTGGCTCGGATTTCATCACCGGCTGGAAACGGCGGGAGGAGCCGCTGGATATCGGCTTCATCGACGAAGCCTCGATGCTCGACACCCGCCAGTTCGAGGATCTGAAGGAAATCTTTCCCACCCTGATCCTTTTCGGTGATCCGGCGCAGTTGGCGCCGGTGAACCAGTCTGGCGCGATGGTGTTCGAAACCCTGCCCGAAGACCGGCAACTGATCCTGAGCCGGGTGCACCGGCAGGCCGACGACAACCCGATTCTGGATCTGGCACATGCGCTGGCCGATGACAGCGTCGGGTTCGAAGATTTCGAGCGGCTGGTCGAACAGGCCGCCGCCCGCGATGACCGGGTGGTGATGTCGGGGCGGGTCGAATCCGATCTGATGGCGCGTTCGCCGGTGCTAGTCTGGCGCAATGCCACGCGCATCCGCCTGATCCATGCCTTCCGCGCGGCCTTTGGCGCGCCGGGCGATGCGCTCCTGCCCGGGGAACCGCTAATCTGCGATGGTATCGAACTGCCGCTGAAGCACCGCAAGAAGCGGCTGGATCTGGAAGCGCGCGGGCTCATCAAAGGCGCGCAGGTCGTTTATCTGGGGCCCGGGCGCAAGCCGGGGTTTTCGCGTCTGCATGTCATCGGTGCGCCGGAGCCGGAGCTTTCCGCCGCCTCCATCGTCAAAATCGAGATGCCCGACGAAGAAGAACCCTTTATCCCCTATGCCGCCCGGATGGGGGCCACGTTCCTGCATGGCGCGGCGGTGACGATCCACAAGGCGCAAGGCTCGCAATGGCCCGAAGTGCAGGTCTTCGCGCCTGATCTCTGGGCTGCCGCCCGCATGGGCCGGACCGAAGCGGGGCAGCCTTTGTGGAAACGGTTGGCGTATGTGGCGATCACCCGCGCGGAACATCGGCTGCACTGGGTCATGCGCAACCGGCTGGCGCGGCCCGCAGCGCCGCTTTCGGTCGATGATCTGAAACAAGCCGCCGCGCCGGTGCTGCGCCTCGATGCCCAGAGCGATCAGGCGGATACCGGCTAAACCGCGTTACCCCGCTGGCCGCGATCCGGGATCAGCCGCGCACATAGCGGAACAGGGCGCTCGCGCTCCAGCCCGCGACGATTGCGATAAACAGCGATACCAGTGCGTAGATCAGCGCCTGTTCGTGGGCGAGGGTATACAGAAACCGCTCCAACCCGACCTTGCGCACGCCGATCTGGGTTTCATAGCGGGCGATCAACTCGCCCTCCCGCATCAGGAAAATGCGCGTCGTGTAATCGCCCTCAACCAGATTGGCCGGCAGGCCGATCTCGGTGCGAAACAGCGTGTCATTGCGCAGCCGGACCGCATTTTCGCGCAGGGCATAGAGCCCGTTATCGCTGCGGATGCGGATCAGCGCCTCAGGGAACGCCCCGTCGTAATCGGCGCCGCTGCCCTCCGCCTGCACCGCGCGCGGGATAGAGATCCGGTATTCACGGTCGGTCTCTTCGCTCACGATCAGCGGCAGCGGCGCGGATGTCGCGATCTTGTAGAAGGACGGCACCCGCGTCATGTCCACCGACCGGGTGTTGATCCAGATCCCGGCCACGCGTTCCTTGCGGCGCACGGTGATCAACTCCGGCGGCCCCGCAACGGTGACGATCACATCGACCGGCTTCGCCGCCTCGGGGGAGCCGTCGCGTTTGACCGCACCAAAGATCAGGATCTGGGAGCCATCGAACCGCGCGTCGATCGACACCCGGTATTGGGACAGATCGGCGACGATTTCCTGTGCCGTCAGCCGCAGGGGCAACAGGCACAGCGCCAGCAGCAGCGCGATCCCGCGCGCGCGCATCAGCCCTGACCCCGCTCGGCGATGGAGTAAAGCTCGCTCGGTTGCAGCACCAGATCCAGACCCAGCTTCACACAGACGGCCAGCACGACGATGGCCAGCAGCACCCGCAATTGTTCCGCCTTGAGCCGGTAGCCGATCATCGTGCCGAACTGCGCGCCGATCACGCCGCCGATGATCAGCAGAACCGCCAGCGCCATATCCACCGCGTAGTTGGTGGTGGCGTGCATGATGGTGGTGAAGCTGGAGACAAAGATGATCTGAAACAGCGACGTGCCCACGACCACCTTGGTCGGCATGCCGAGGATATAGATCATTGCAGGCACCATGATAAAGCCGCCCCCGACCCCCATGATTGCCGCCAGCACCCCGACAGACGCCCCGACCAGCAGAACCGGAATGGCCGAGATATAAAGCCCAGAGGTGCGGAATTTCACTTTCAACGGCCAAGTATGGACCCAGTTGCGCTGCTTGCGCTTGCGGATCGGCCCCTTGGCCCCTCGGGCGCGGCGCAGGGCGCGCAGGCTTTCCACCAGCATCAGCGCGCCGACGATCCCCAGAAAGACGACGTAGAACAGGGTGACCAGCAGATCGACCTGTCCCAGCGTCTTTAGATAGTTGAACAGGGCGATCCCGGCTGCCGCCCCGACCAGACCGCCGATCAGCAGCACGGTGCCCATCCGCAAATCCACGGTCTTGCGCTTCAGATGCGCCAGCACGCCGGAAAAGGACGATGCGACGATCTGGTTGGCGCCGGTGGCCACGGCCACGGTCGGCGGAATACCGATGAAGAACAGCAGCGGCGTGATCAGAAAGCCGCCCCCGACCCCGAACATGCCCGACAGCAGCCCGACCAGCCCTCCGAGCCCCAGAAGGAGAAAGGCGTTGACCGAAACCTCGGCTATCGGGAGGTAAATCTGCATGGGCTCTCATAAACGCGGCACCGCAGCATTGGCAATCCCCCTGCGTCAGCTCGGCGAAAATAGATGACGCCTTCCGCCCCCCGTGCCGAGGGGGCGGAAACAGGGTTAGCGTTCTTTCACATAGGGTTGCCCACCGGCCCGCGGCGGGATCGCCCGGCCGACAAAACCGGCTAGGATCACGACGGTCAGGATGTAGGGCAGGCTGTCCATGAACTGCACGGGAATGGTGATCACGCCCAGATCGATATTCTGATAGCGCAGCGCCAACGCTTGCAGCAGCCCGAACAGCAGCGTGGCATAAAGCGCATACCAAGGCCGCCACTTCGCGAAGATCAGCGCCGCCAGCGCCATGTAGCCGCGCCCGGCGGTCATGTCCTTGACGAAGCCCGCCTGCAATCCGGTCGCCAGATAGGCCCCGGCAATGCCGCACAGCACCCCGGCGATAATCACCGCCGCGTAGCGGATGCCCGCGACGGATACACCGGCGGTATCGACGGCGGCGGGGTTTTCGCCCACCGCGCGCAGGCGCAGCCCGAACCGGGTGCGAAACAGCACATACCATGTCAGCGGCACGCATAGCAGCCCGACATAGACAAGGATCGAATGCCCCGACAGAAGCTCCGCGTAAATCGGGCCGAAAATGGGGATGTCGATGATCTCGTTCGCAAAGGGCAGGCGGATCTGCTCGAACCGGGCGCCCCCCATCAACGACGGCGTGCGGCCCCCTTGCTTGAACCATGTCTGCGCCACCAGAACCGTTAGGCCGGAGGCGAGAAAATTGATCGCGACGCCGGAAATCAGCTGATTGCCGCGAAACGTGATCGAAGCCAGCCCATGCACCAGCGACAGCAGGATCGACGCGCCGATCCCCGCCAGCAGCCCGATCCAGACCGAACCGGTCATCGCGGCAATCGCGGCGGAGGTGAACGCCGCGATCAGCATCTTCCCCTCCAGTCCGATGTCGATGACACCGGCGCGTTCAGAAAAAAGCCCCGCCAGACAGGCCAGCAGCAGCGGCGTCGCCAGACGCAGGGTCGAATCGAGGATCTGGATGATCGTCAGGAAATCCATCGCGCGCTCCGTTCCTCAGGTCCGTCTCAGCCGCCGGGCGATGTAGAACCGCTCGATCGGCATCCGCACCATATTGTCCAGCGCCCCGGTCAGCAGGATCACCAGCGCCTGAATGACCACGATCAACTCGCGCGGGATCGCCGTCCACAGCGCCAGTTCGGCCCCGCCTTGATACAGAAATCCGAACAGGATCGCGGCCAGCAGCACACCCAGCGGATGGTTGCGGCCCATCAGCGCCACGGCAATCCCGATAAAGCCCGCGCCTTCGACGGCATTCAGCACCAGACGTTCGGCTTCGCCCATAACGTTGTTGATCGCCATCATCCCCGCCAGCGCGCCGGAAATCAGCATCGCCCAGACGACGATCCGCTTGGGCGAAATCCCGGCATAGACGGCGGCAGGCTCCGAATGACCATAGGCGCGCAGCTCGTAGCCAAAGCGTGTGCGCCAGATCAGCGCCCAGACGAACACACAGGCAAGGATCGCGATCAGGAACGAGATATTGGCCGGTGCCGCGCGCGAAAATTCGATGCCGAACACCCCCAACACGTCATGCAGCGTGGGCAGATGCGTGGCCTCGGGGAATCGCGCCGTCGACGGGTCCATCGAACCGGGCGGGCGCATGTGGTTGACCAGCAGGTAGTTCAGCAGGCCACCCGCGATGAAGTTGAACATGATCGTGGTGATGACGATATGGCTGCCGCGATAGGCTTGCAGCACGCCGGGCAGCCACGCCCACGCCGCGCCGAACAACGCCGCAGCGATCATGGCCGCGGGCAGGGCCAGCGCCCAATGCGGCCACGGGATGTAAAGCGCGATCAGCGCCACGCCCAGCCCACCCAATGTCGCCTGACCTTCGCCGCCGATATTGAACAGCCGTGCATGGAACGCCACAGCGACCGCCAGCCCGGTAAAGATGAAGTTGGTGGCGTAATAGAGCGTATAGCCCCAGCCATAGGTCGAGCCGAGCGCCCCGGTGACCATCAGTTTCAACGCCGCGACCGGGTCTTCGCCAATGGCGACGATGACCAGCCCCGACAGGGCAAAGGCGATGAGCAGGCTGATCAGTGGGACTAGCAGCATGTCCACCCACTTCGGGACCACGTCCATCAGGCGGATCCTCCGTTCTTGTCCAGATGTTCTTCGGCGGCCTGCCACGCGGGTTTGTCCGCGGGGGCGCTCTCCATCCCGGCCATCAGCAGGCCGAGTTCGCGTTCGTCGGTGGCGGCGGCGGCGCGCTCGCCCATGATGCGGCCATCGAACATCACCACGATCCGGTCCGACAGCGCGAGGATTTCCTCTAGCTCCACCGACACAAGCAGGATCGCCTTACCCTGATCGCGCAGCGCGACGATCTGTTCGTGAATGAATTCGATGGCGCCGATATCGACCCCGCGCGTCGGCTGGCCGATCAGCAGCAATTCGGGCGAGCGTTCGATCTCCCGCGCCAGAACCACCTTCTGCTGGTTCCCGCCCGAGAAATTCTTGGCCGCCAGATCCGGATTCGGCGGGCGCACGTCAAAGCGCTTCATCTTCGCTTCGGTATCGGCGCGGATCGCCTTGTTGTCCATGAACAGGCCCGATGTGTAGGCCGGGTCGTCCTGATAGCCGAAAGCCACGTTTTCCCACGCGGCATAGTCAAGGATCAGCCCCTCGCGGTGGCGATCCTCGGGCACATGGCCGATGCCAGCCTGCCGCCGGGTGCGCGCATCCGCGCCACGCCCCGACAGCGGCAGCGGCGCGTCGTTGAGGCGAACCTCGCCCGTGCCTTCGCGCATGCCGCCCAGCACTTCCAGCAGTTCCGACTGCCCATTGCCCGCCACGCCTGCAATGCCAAGGATCTCGCCCGCGCGCACGTCAAAGCTGACGCCTTTCAGCCGGATCACCCCGTCGCCATCGGTCACGGTCAGGTCGCGCACATCCAGAATGGTGCGACCGGGTTCGGCCGGGGCCTTCTCGACCCGCAGCAGCACCTTGCGCCCGACCATTAGCTCCGCCAGTTCGGCGGGCGAGGTCTCGGCTGTCTTGACCGTCGCGGTCATCTCGCCGCGCCGCATGACGCTGACCGTATCGGTCACATCCATGATTTCGCGCAGCTTATGGGTGATGAGGATGACCGTTTTGCCTTCCTCGCGCAGGTTGCGCAGGATGCGGAACAGGTGGTCGGCCTCGGGCGGGGTCAGCACGCCGGTCGGCTCATCCAGAATGAGGATATCGGCCCGGCGATACAGCGCCTTCAGGATCTCCACCCGCTGCTGCGCGCCCACGCCGATCTCCTCGATCAGCGCATCGGGATCGACATTCAACTCGTATTCTTCGGCCAGCGCGGTCAGCGCCTTGCGGGCCTTGGCCAGCGAGGGCGTCAGCCGCGCGCCGTCCTCCGCGCCGAGAACGATATTCTCCAGCACGGTGAAATTCTC
Source organism: Pacificitalea manganoxidans (assembly GCF_002504165.1). Classification (GTDB taxonomy): domain Bacteria; phylum Pseudomonadota; class Alphaproteobacteria; order Rhodobacterales; family Rhodobacteraceae; genus Pacificitalea; species Pacificitalea manganoxidans. The sequence continues at coordinate 3,067,745 of NZ_CP021404.1, read as the reverse complement.
GACCAGCTTGAAATGCTGAAACACCATGCCGATGCCCGCCGCGATCGCGGCCTGACTGTCGGGGATGGTGGTCGGTTTGCCGCCGATCAGGATCTCGCCCCGGTCAGCCTTGTAGAAGCCGTAAAGGATCGACATCAGCGTCGATTTCCCGGCGCCGTTCTCGCCGATGATGCCGTGGATCGTGCCCGGCGCCACCTTGATCGAGATGTCCTTGTTCGCCTGCACCGGCCCAAAGGCCTTGGAGATGCCGCGCAACTCGATGGCGGGAGCGGCCGTTTCCGGCCGCCCCTGGATTTCGCTCCCGGTCATCAATCAGAAGGTCAGGGCAGGGCAGCTGTCGTCGGAGGTGTAGTCATGCACCTCGACACCGCCGTCGATGATCTGCTGCTTGGCCTCCTCGACCGCCGAGGTCATGTCCTCGGTGATCAGGTCGCGGTTGTTGTCGTCGACGGCATAGCCCACGCCATCGTCTTCCAGGGCCATCGTCTGGATGCCGCCCTCGGCCTCACCCGCCTTCAGGATGTCATAGACCGCGACATCGACGCGCTTCAGCATCGAGGTCAGAACCTTGCCGGGGTGCAGGTGGTTTTGGTTGCTGTCCACGCCGATCGACAGGATGTCCTCATCCGCGGCGGTTTGCAGAACGCCCACGCCGGTGCCGCCAGCGGCGGCAAAGATCACATCCGCGCCTTGGCTGATCTGCGCCTTGGTCAGCTCGGAGCCTTTCACCGGGTCGTTCCACGCCGACGGATCGGTGCCCGTCATGTTGGAAATCACGGTGGCTTCGGGTTTCACCGCTTTCACGCCCTGCGCGTAGCCACAGGCAAATTTGCGGATCAGCGGCACATCCATGCCCCCGATGAAGCCGACAGTGTCGGATTCGGACGCCATCGCGGCCAGCATCCCGACAAGGTAGGACCCTTCATGCTCCGAGAACCCGATGGTCAGCACGTTCGGCGCGTCGACATAGCCGTCGATGGTGACGAAAGTGGTGTCGGGATAATCGGGGGCCACACCTTCGATGGGCGAGGACATGGCGAAACCGGTCGTGATGATCGGGTTCGCGCCCGCTTCGGCAAAGCGCCGCAGAGCCTGCTCGCGCTGCGCTTCGGAGCTCAGCTCGATTTCGAGGAAGTCCTCGCCGGTCTCATCCGCCCAGCGCTGCGCCCCGTTGAAGGCGGATTCGTTGAACGACTTGTCGTATTTGCCGCCAAGATCGTAGATCAGCGCAGGTTCGGCTGCGAGCGCGCCCGCAGTCAGGGCAAGCCCGGCAGAAGCGCCGAGAAAGGTCCGCATCAGGGTCATGGAGTGTCTCCCGTTGAATTGACATGGGGCCGCGTCAGGCATGACCGCCGCGCGCCCCGGATCTGGGTGATCTCTTGCAGGATCATAGCCGAATAAGGACGCAGGGCCAAAACACGGTCAACCCGAATTTTACCTTTCGGTCGAAACTGAACGCCGAAACGCGGCGGCAATCAGGCCTGCACGCCGGTTTTGCAGGCAGCGAAATTGCGCCGCCAGATCAGCGCATCGAGCCGCCCGCCATCCGGTGCGCGGTAGTAATTCGGCCGCCGCCCCACCTGCCGCCATCCGGCCCGCCGATAGAGCGCAAGCGCCGCGGCGTTGTCGGCGGTGACCTCCAAAAACGCGCAGTCGGCGGCGCGGCGGCGGGACTCGGCCTCGAACCGCTCCAGAAGGGCCGCGCCGCGCCCCTGACCGCGCAGGGCCGCATCCACCGCGATGGTCAGCAACTCGGCCTCCCCCGCGATGGCCCGACCAATGGCAAAGCCGCGGCCATCCCCGATCACGAAGGTGCCCGCGATATCGAGCACCTGATCGATCTCCTCGGCGCTCCACGGGCGCGGCACGGTGAAACACGCGGCATGCAGTCGTGCCAGCGCCTCGGATCTCGGCTCGGCGCGGGTCATTGGTGCCGCGTCGCGAGAGGCTGGCGCAGGGCAAGGCTCATGGGAGGATCACCGGCGGCGGGTCCGAGGGCGGGGCCGCATCCGCAGCGCGCACATATTGCGGGGCCGGACGGGGCAGGGCGCCGCCGCGCGTCAGCTGTGCTGCGGCGATGCGGGCGATGGCCGGGGCGGGGTCATCCACTACCGCGACCTGGCCATCCGCGCTGAGCCGTTCGGCGATCTCCTGCGCGCGGTGGCCGATGACCTGTCCCGCGCGCATTGGCCCATCCCAAGTGGCGGGGTCGATCAACTCCGGCGCTTCGACCGGGCGGCCCGCATCCATCACCTGCGCATAGGCCATGTCGCGCGGTGCAGGCAGGGTGATCAGCGCCGCGCCCCGCGCCGGTGCCAGCAATTCGAACTGTGACACGCCGATGGCGGGCACGCCCAGCGACAGCGCCATGCCACGCGCCAAGGCGACCGAAATGCGGATACCGGTGAAATTGCCCGGCCCTGTGCCGCAACCAATGGCATCCAGATCGCGCGGGGTGAGGCCCGCCTCGGCCAGCAGCGCTTCGATCATCGGGACGAGCGCTTCGGCCTGACCGCGCTTCATCGGCTCCAGCCGCGCGCCCAGCAGGCGTTCACCGCACAGCAAAGCGGCCGCGCAATGCGCGGCCGATGTATCGAAAGACAGGATCGTCACGGTCATCCCGAACGCGCCTCAGACCGCGACCGGCCGCACCTCGGTCACTTCCGGGATGTAGTGGCGCAGCAGGTTCTCGATCCCCATCTTCAGCGTCAGCGTGGAAGAGGGGCAGCCTGCGCAGGCCCCCTGCATATGCAGATAGACGACGCCCCGCTCAAAACCGTGGAACGTGATGTCGCCGCCATCCTGTGCCACCGCCGGGCGCACCCGGCTGTCGAGCAGGGATTTGATCTGGCCCACGATCTCTGCGTCTTCGCCATCATGGTGATCGGCATGACCGCCCGCAGGGGCCGCACCTTCGGTGGCGATCGCGGGCGCGCCGGACTGGACATGCTCCATGATCGCGCCCAGCAGCGCGGGCTTCAGGTGATCCCACTCGATGCCTTCGGCCTTGGTCACGGTGACGAAGTCATGGCCAAGGAACACCCCGGTCACGCCGTCGACGGCGAACAGGCGGCTGGCCAGCGGCGAGGTGGCGGCACTGTCGGCGCTGGGGAAGTCGGCGGTGCCCACTTCCAGCACGGACTGGCCCGGCAGGAATTTCAGCGTCGCCGGGTTCGGCGTGGATTCGGTCTGGATGAACATCGGGAAACCCCCTTTCGGTTGCAGCCTATATGCGCCTTCGGGGGCGTAGCGTCAAGATTTGGAACCATTCTAAACTCTGCGGGCTTGTCATGGCGGGGTTGACCGCGCCGGGCAGCGGGTGTTCGTGTGCGGACATCTTCGCGACCCGTCTTGCGGCGGCTCCGGGACACCAACCCCGAAAGGCGGCCCATGACCGGCATGATCGACATCCGCAACCTGACAAAGACCTATGACGGCGGGTTTCAGGCGCTCAAAGGCGTTTCCCTGTCCATCGAGGAAGGCGAGATCCTTGCGCTTCTCGGCCCCAACGGTGCGGGCAAGACCACGCTGATTTCCATCATCTGCGGGCTGGTCACCGCGTCCGAGGGCAGCGTCACGGTCGGCGGGCATGACATCGTGCGGGACTACCGCGCCGCGCGGTCGCTGATCGGGCTGGTGCCGCAGGAAATCACCATCGAGCCCTTCGAGAAGGTGATCGACACCGTGCGCCTGTCGCGTGGCCTGTTCGGCAAGGGGCGCGACGATGCCCATATCGAAAAGGTGCTGCGCGCGCTCTCGCTCTGGGACAAGCGCAACAGCCGCACCAAGGAACTGTCGGGCGGGATGAAGCGCCGGGTGCTGATCGCCAAGGCGCTGTCGCACGAGCCGCGCGTTCTGTTTCTCGATGAACCCACCGCCGGGGTCGATGTCACCCTCAGACGCGAAATGTGGGATCTGGTCCGGCAACTGCGCGCCGATGGCGTCACCATCATCCTGACCACCCACTACATCGAAGAGGCGGAGGAGATGGCCGACCGCATCGGGGTCATCGACGGGGGGCGCCTGCTTCTGGTCGAACGCAAGGCCGCCCTGATGAAGGAACTGGGCCGCAAGCAATTGCTGCTGGAACTGCAGGAGCCGGTGACCGCGCTGCCCGACACGCTCGACGGGTTCGATCTGGTGCTGTCCGAAGACGGCACCACCCTGACCTACACCTATGACACGCAGGCGGAGCGCACGGGCATCACGCGGCTGATCGCGGCGCTCGGGCAGACCGGTCTGGTGCTGCGCGACCTGTCGACCCGGCAAAGTTCGCTCGAGGAGGTGTTCCTGTCGCTGGTCGAACAGCGCGATGCACCGGATGTCACCCCTTCGCCCAAAGGAGACGCGGCATGAACTGGCAATCCGTCCTTGCGATCTACCGGTTTGAGATGGCGCGCACCTTCCGCACGCTGATGCAATCGGTGATCTCGCCGGTGCTGTCGACGGTGCTTTATTTCGTGGTGTTCGGCGCAGCCATCGGCGGGCGGATCGAGTCGGTCGAGGGCGTGTCCTACGGCGCCTTCATCGTGCCCGGCCTGATGATGCTGACGCTGCTGCAACAGGCGGTGACCAACGCCTCCTTCGGGATCTATTTCCCGAAATTCATCGGCACGGTCTATGAACTGCTGTCTGCGCCGATCTCGTTTTACGAGATCGTGCTGGGCTATGTCGGCGCGGCGGCGACCAAGGCGGTGATGATCGCGCTGATCATCCTTGCGACATCGACCTTCTTCGTCGATCTGCAAATCCTGCACCCGTTCTGGATGATCGCGTTTCTGCTGATGACAGCGGTGAGCTTTGCGCTGCTGGGCTTCATCATCGGCATCTGGGCGCGCAATTTCGAGCAGCTGCAACTGGTGCCGCTGCTGGTGATCACGCCGCTCGTGTTCCTCGGGGGCTCGTTCTATTCGGTCTCGATGCTGCCCGAAGCGTGGCAGGCCGTGGCCCGGATGAACCCGGTGCTCTACCTCGTCAGCGGCTTCCGCTGGGCGTTTTTCGGGGTGGCCGATGTGCCGGTGGCGGTGTCGATCGCAGCGATTTCGCTGTTCCTGCTGGCCTGCCTCACCGCGATCTGGTGGATTTTCCGCACCGGTTGGCGGCTGCGGCCCTGATCTATCCCGCTTACCCGTCGCCGAACAGATGTTCGGCGGCGGGGAAGGCCCGGGCGCGGACCTCCTCGGCATAGGCCGCAATGGCGCGGTCCGCATCGGCGCCGAGTTCGGCATAGCGCTTGGCGAATTTCGGTTTGAACGCCGTGAACAGCCCCAGCATGTCATCGACTACTAGAATTTGTCCGTCGCACTCCGCCGAGGCCCCGATGCCCACGGTCGGCACCGCGATCTCCTGCGTGATCCGGGTGGCGAGGCTGGCGGGGAGCTTCTCCAGCACCACCGAAAACGCGCCCGCCTCGGTCACCGCCCGGGCATCGGCCAGAACCGCATCGCCCGCCTCACCCCGACCCTGCACCTTGTAGCCGCCCAGCGTATTGACCGCCTGCGGCGTCAGGCCGACATGCGCCATCACCGGGATACCGCGCCGGGTCAGGAACCGGACCGTCGGTGCCATCTCCACCCCGCCTTCCAGCTTGACCGCCGCGCAGCCCGTTTCGGCCATCAGCCGCGCGGCATTGGCAAACGCCACCTCCGACCCGGCCTCGTAGCTGCCAAACGGCATGTCGACGACCATCATCGCCCGGCTCAGACCCCGCCCCACCGCCTGCGCGTGCAGGATCATCATCTCCATCGTCACACCAAGGGTGGAGGGCAGGCCATGCAGCACCATGCCCACGCTGTCGCCCACCAGAACCAGATCGCAATGCGGATCGACCAGTTCGGCCACCGGCGTGGTATAGGCGGTCAGACAGACCAGCGGCGTGCCACCTTTGCGCGCGGTGATGTCCTGCGGCGTGGGCCTGCGGGCGGGTGTCGGGGCGCTGGCGCTCATCTGGTCTCCTCCGGCAAATGCGGGGGCGGTGTACACCGTCGCGCCGTCGCTGCACAGGGGGCAGGGCGCGCAAGCGCGCAACGTCGCGCCAACCATCCGGCCCGCATCAATCCCCCGCCCCACGCCCATCGCCCAGCAGTCCGCCGCACCGGGCATTAAGGGTTGCCTTTGGGGAAGCCTGCGGTCTTGACTGTGCCCCGACCGTTTCTCTGCCCAAGGCCCCCGATCATGCGCATTCGCTTTTCCCCGCCTCGTCCCGCCACTGCCACCGCTGCCGTGGCCCTTGCGGCCCTGGTTGGCCTGTTCGGGGCGGCACCGGCGCGGGCGCAGGACGACGCGATCCGCCTTGGCATGGTGTTGGAGCCGCCGATCCTCGACCCGACCGCCAGCGCGGCGGCGGCGGTGGATGAGGTCGTCTATGCTAACCTGTTCGAAGGTCTGACCCGCATCGGCCCCGATGGCGCGGTGTTGCCCGGTCTGGCATCTGCGTGGGAGGTCTCCGCCGACGGGCTCACCTATCGCTTTACCCTGCGCGAGGGCGTCACCTTCCATGACGGCACCGGGTTCGATGCGCAGGATGTGGTCTTTAGCCTGAACCGCGCCCGCGCGGAGGACAGCCTCAATGCGCAGAAAACCCTGTTTGCGGGGATCGACAGCGTAACTGCGGAGGGGCCGACGAGCGTTGCGATCACCCTCACCGCCCCCGATGGCAATCTGCCCTTCAACCTTGCATGGGGGGATGCGGTGATCGTTGCGCCGGAAACGGCGGACACCAATGCCACCGCACCGGTCGGCACCGGGCCGTTCCGCTTTGTCGACCGGGTGGAGGGCGACCGCGTCGAACTGGCCCGCTATGACGGCTATTGGGGCGCTGCTCCAGCGTTGGCGCGGGCAACCTTCCGGTTCGTGTCGGACCCGAACGCCGCCTATGCCGCGATGATGGCCGGTGACCTTGATGCTTTCCCGAACTTCCCCGCGCCCGAAACACTGGCGCAGTTCGAAGCCGACCCCCGGTTTAACGTGATCGTCGGCACGACCGAGGGCGAAACTCTGCTGGCGATGAACAATCAGTCCGGGCCTCTGGCGGAGCCGAAAGTGCGCGAAGCCATCGCCCGCGCGCTCAACCGCGCCGACATTATCGACGGCGCGATGTTTGGCTACGGCACCCCGATCGGCAGCCATTTCGCGCCGCATCATCCGGCCTATGTCGATCTGACCGGGCTGACGCCCTATGATCCCGACGCCGCCCGCGCCTTGCTGCAGGTGGCGGGCACCGGGCCGCTGACCCTGCGGCTGATGCTGCCACCGCCGACCTATGCCCGGCGCGGGGGGGAAATCATCGCCGCGCAACTACGCGAAGTCGGGATCGAGACCGAAATCACCAACCTCGAATGGGCGCAATGGCTGGAGCAGGTGTTCAAGGGGCATGATTACGACCTGACCGTCATCAGCCATACCGAGCCGATGGATATCGGCATCTACGGGCGCGAGGATTACTATTTCGGGTATGACAGCCCCGAATTCCGCCGGATCATGACCGACCTCGCCGCCACTGCCGATCCCGACGCCCGCGCCGCGCTCATGGGGCAGGCGCAGCGGCGCATCGCCGAGGATCACGTCAACGCGTGGCTGTTCCAATTGGCTAAGACCGGCGTCGCGGATGCGCGTCTGGACGGGCTGTGGCAGAATGCCCCCACGCAGGCCAATGACCTGACCGCAGTGCGCTGGACCCGTTAAGCGCGGCGGCGCATCGACAACCGTCGCTCGGGATCGTAAGCAACGCGAAACGGCCCGACAGAGGAGCGCGCAGCCCGTGACTTACGTCAAATGGATCTTCTGGAGCGTCATCGCGCTGCTGATGGCGGCCTTCCTGCACTACACCCTGCCGCAAACCGACATCGTGCGGATTTCCGACACCTACGAAAAGCGGATCGATTACGGCGCGAACTCGATCTTCTGGTCGGGCTCGGACAATGGCTCCGCCAGTGCAAGCGCCAATCGCGATGTGTTCTTCATCCAGACCGTGCGCGCCAATGGCAAACCCATCGTCTACCGCAACGAAGATACCGGCTGGGGCTGGCCGCCCTATTTCAAATTCGACACCGCCACGCTTCAGGCCGAAGCCGCCGATCTGCGCTCCACCCGCGCCGCGACGGATTGGGTCGCGGTGCGCCATTACGGCTGGCGCAGCGAATTGCTGTCGATCTACCCCAATGCCGTGTCGGTCCGCGCGGTCGACAGTGCCGACGTGACGCTGATCCCGTGGTTCAACATCGTGTTCCTGATCGTTCTGTTCGCGGTGGTCTGGGCGGTTCGGGTGCGCTGGCGTCGCTTCCGCGCCAGCCGGGCCGAGCCCGGCGAGTTTCCGTCGGTTCCCGCGCGGCGCGGCTGGTTCAGCCGCTGGCGCAACCGTTGACAACAGCGCCCGGCCTGAGGGCTGCGCGGTTCTCGGGATAGGCTGAGGGCAGGAGCGGCGCCTACGCCGGTTCGCGCAACACCCGCGGCACCTTGAATTCCACCCGCTCCTGCGCCGTTTCGACCAGATTGACGGTCACGGCGTAGCGGGCGCGGAACGCGTCGATCACCTCGTTCACCAATTCCTCGGGCGCGGACGCCCCCGCCGTGATCCCGACCGAACTGATCCCCGCCAGCGCGCGCCAGTCGATATCCTCAGCACGCTGCACCAGCTGCGCATAGGCACAGCCCGCGCGGCGGCCCACCTCGACCAGACGGCGGGAATTGGAGGAATTCGGCGCGCCGATCACCAGCAGCGCGTCGATGCCCGGCGCAATCGCCTTGACCGCTTCCTGCCGGTTGGTGGTGGCGTAGCAGATGTCTTCTTTATGGGGGCCGACAATGGCCGGGAACCGGGCGCGCAGGGCTGCGACCATCTCGGCGGTGTCATCCACCGACAGGGTGGTTTGGGTGACGAAAGCCAGCCGCTCCGGGTCGCGCACGTCCAGCCCGCCCACATCCTCCGGCGTTTCCACCAGCAACACCTCGCCCGCAGGCAACTGCCCCATGGTGCCGATCGTTTCGGGGTGGCCCGCATGGCCGATCATGATGATCTGAAGCCCGTTTTCCGCGTGGCGCTCGGCCTCGATATGGACCTTGGACACCAGCGGGCAGGTGGCATCGACATAGACCATTTCCCGCGCGGCGGCCTCCGCCGGGACGGCTTTCGGCACGCCATGAGCGGAAAAGATCACGGGCCGGTCGGGGGGGCAGTCGTCCAGTTCCTCGACGAACACCGCGCCCTTGTCGCGCAGCCCGTCCACGACGAATTTGTTATGCACGATCTCGTGGCGCACATAGACCGGTGCGCCCCATTTTTCGAGCGCCATCTCCACGATCTTGATGGCCCGGTCCACCCCGGCGCAAAACCCGCGCGGCGCGGCCAGTTGCAGCGTCAGCGGGGGCAGGGTGGTGTCGGCGGAACGGTCGGTCGCGGCCATGAGGAAACCTTTGCTACGCAGGGTCGGGTCAGGGGGGAAAGTAAGCGCGGCGCGCCCGGATCGCAAACGGCTCGCGGCAGATGTGATCGGGCGGTCAGCAAAACGCCCGCTCCGGTGACGGGCGGGCGTTTTGATAGTTCGATGATGCGGGACGCGATCAGTTGAGCGAACGCTCGACCTCTTCGCGCTCGAAGATCTCGATGACGTCGCCGGGGCGCACGTCTTCGTGGTTTTCGAACGCCATGCCGCATTCCTGACCGGACTGCACTTCGGACACTTCGTCCTTGAAGCGCTTCAGGGTCTTCAGCGTGCCTTCGTGGATCACCACGTTGTCGCGCAGCAGACGCACACCGGCGGACCGGCGGGCGACGCCTTCGGTGACCAGACACCCGGCGACCTTGCCGACATTGGAGACCTTGAAGACCTCCTTGATCTGGGCGTAACCGATGAAGTTCTCGCGGATCTCGTTCGACAGCAGGCCAGAGGCCGCGGCTTTCACGTCATCCACCAGATCGTAGATCACCGAATAGTAACGGATCTCCACGCCCTTCTGGTTGGCGGCAGCACGGGCCGGCGCATTGGCCCGCACGTTGAAGCCGATGACCGGCGCATTCGACGCTTCGGCAAGGCCGATGTCGGATTCGGTGATCGCACCCACCCCGTAATGGAGCACGCGGACACGCACCTCGTCGTTGCCGATCTTTTCCATCGCCTGAACGATCGCCTCGGCAGACCCCTGCACGTCGGCTTTCATCAGGATCGGAAGCTCGGCCACGCTTTCGTCGGCCTTGGCTTTCGCCAGCAGCTGATCGAGCGTGGTCGCGGCACCGGCAGCGGCGCGTTTGTCCTTGGCGGCGTGCTCGCGGTATTCAGCGATCTCGCGGGCCTGCGCTTCGGTTTCGACGACGTTCAGAACGTCGCCGGCCTCGGGCGTGCCGTTGATGCCAAGCACCTCGACCGGAACCGAAGGCCCGGCTTCTTCGACGCGGTCACCCTTGTCGTCGATCAGCGCACGCACCTTGCCCCACTGTTCGCCCACGACAAAAATGTCGCCGCGACGCAGGGTGCCGTTTTGCACCAGCACCGTGGCCACAGGGCCGCGACCCACATCCAGCTTCGCCTCGATCACGGCACCTTGGGCGGCGCGGTCGGGGTTGGCTTTCAGTTCGAGGATCTCGGACTGCAGCGCGATGGCTTCCAGCAGTTCGTCCAGACCTTTGCCGGTGATGGCGGAGACTTCGACATCCTGCACATCGCCGGACATCTTTTCCACGATCACTTCATGCTGCAACAGATCGGTCCGCACCTTGTCGGGATTGGCCGAAGGCTTGTCGCATTTGTTGATCGCCACGATCATCGGCACACCGGCCGCTTTCGCGTGGTGAATGGCTTCGATGGTCTGCGGCATGACCGCATCATCGGCAGCCACCACCAGAACCACGATATCCGTCACCTGCGCGCCACGGGCCCGCATGGAGGTAAAGGCCGCGTGGCCCGGCGTATCGAGGAAGCTCAGCACAGCGCCGCTATCGGTCGTGACCTGATAGGCCCCGATATGCTGCGTGATGCCACCGGCTTCGCCCGCCACGACCTTCGCGTTGCGGATCGCATCCAGCAACGAGGTCTTGCCGTGGTCGACATGGCCCATGATGGTGATGACCGGCGGACGGGCTTTCAGATCCTGTGCCTTGTCCTCGACCGTGTCGATCACCTGCTCCACATCGGCATCCGACACGCGGACGACTTTGTGGCCGAATTCCTCGATGATGAGTTCGGCGGTGTCGGCGTCGATCGACTGGTTCTGGGTCGCCATGATGCCGCTTTGCATCAGCGCCTTGACCACATCGGCCACACGCTCGGCCATACGGTTCGCCAGTTCCTGAACCACGATGGTTTCAGGCAGCTGAACGTCGCGCACGACCTTCTCGCGGGATTCCACGCCGCCCATGGCTTTCTGCCGGGCGCGCTCCTGCTTGCGTTTCATCGCGGCCATAGACCGCTGACGACCGCCTTCGCCGCCCGAAAGCGCCTGATTCAGCGTCAGCTTGCCGGAGCGGCGGTTGTCGGTGCGATCCTTCGCGCGGGTGTCACGACGATCATTGTCGCGCTCGCGGTCGGTCTTGCCTTTGACAACCTTGCCACGGGCCTGCGCCGCCGCCGCTTCCGCGGCCTCGGCATCGGCCGGGGTCGGTGCTGCGGGGGCAGGTTTGTTGCGTTCGGCGCGCTCACGCTTGGCGGCCTCTTCGGCCTCCCGCTTGGCGCGTTCGTCAGCCTCGGCCTTGGCCTTGAGCGCTTCTTCGCGCTCGCGGTCCTCGCGGTCCTTGGCTTCGATCTCGGCGCGGCGGCGCTCGCGCTCCACCTCGCGTGCCTTTTCCTCGGCCTCGCGCTGCGCAGCCTCATCGGCCTCGCGCGCTTTCGCGGCCGCGAGGGCTCTCAGGCGCCGTTCCATCTCCGCGTCGGAAATACCGGCCGGACGGCGTGAAGGATCACCCCCGGCGGCACCACCCTTATTCTGGGCTCCGGCCTTGGGAACGACGACACGCTTGCGCTTTGTCTCGACCACGACATTCTTGGTGCGTCCGTGGCTGAAACTCTGCTTTACCTGACCGGAACGGGGACCGCCCCGCAGGCCAAGGGTTTTCTTGCCGTCATTATCGCTCATGCGAACCTTTCGTCCTTTCCGGGGCGTTTTCCCCGTCCATCTCGCGCAGGCCCTCTAGCCTCGCGGCGTCTTCTACAACACGCCTTGTGAGTCCGCCAGCGGCAAGCGCGGCGTGTATCACATGTTCCCGCCCGAAAGCCAAACCCAATTCCTGGGCGGTCAACATCCCCAGAAATTTGCCGGTGCGTCCATCGGGCAGGACAGGCGGCTTCAGTTTCGATTTACCGCGCTCAGATCCATCACTGGCCTGAACGAGGACGGTTGCCTCCCCGGTGAGGAGCCAACCCTTGACCTTCTCATATCCCGCCACCGCATACCCGGCTTTCCGGGCCAGCGAGATCAGATCGATCACGCGGCGGGTCAGGCCGGCCTCGACGAGGCCGGGCAAATCTTCGGGCACGGTCACCTGTGCCCTTGCAGCCCGGGAGAACAGCCGCTTCTGCACGGCCTTCTCCAGATCGGCGGTCCGGGCAGTCACCCAGATCCCGCGTCCGGGCAGCTTCCCGGCCAGATCCGGCACCACCGTCGCGTCGGGACCGATCACAAAGCGGATCAGCCCCTGCGCGGGGGCCGAGGCGCCGGTGGCGATGCACCGACGCTCGGGGCCGTCATCCCGTGTCTTCTCACGACCACCACGGCTCATGCGGGTGTCCTCCGGTCCGTCCGAGGCGTGCGCGCGCGTCTCAGGCTTCGGCCTCCTCGGCGTCACCTTCGGCATCGCCGGTCTCGTCGTCACCCTCGGTCTCGTCGCTTTCCAATTCGGCGGGATCGACCCAGCCCAGCTGGATACGGGCCGTCATAACCATCGTCTGGGCCTCTTCGAGCGAAACCTCGAATTTCTCCAGAACGCCGTCATCCTTGACACGCTCGCCATTCGCCGTCGTCCAGCCGCCGGCAAGTTCCCAGTCGGCGCAGGTGGCGAAATCTTCCAGCGTCTTCACGCCGTCTTCGGCAAGTGCTTCCACCATCTGGGGTGTCAGACCCTCGAAGTCAATGAGCGACTGCTCCACACCCAGTTCACGGGCATGTTCCAGCGCCTTGTTGTTGATCGCCTCGATATGATCGCGGGCACGGGCCTGCAATTCCTCGGCGGTGCTGCTGTCGACCCCGTCGATGACCAGCAGTTCGTCCTGTTCGACATAGGCCACCTCTTCGAGGTTGGTGAACCCTTCGGAAACCAGAAGCTGGGCAAAGAACTCGTCCAGATCGAGCGCGTCCATGAACAGCTGCGTGCGGCTCTCGAACTCGGCCTGACGGCGCGCGCTCTCTTCTTCCTCGGTCATGATGTCGATGTCGAGCCCGGTCAGCTGGCTGGCCAGACGCACGTTCTGACCGCGGCGACCGATAGCGAGCGAAAGCTGCTCGTCGGGAACCACGACCTCGATGCGCTCGGCTTCCTCGTCCAGCACCACTTTCGACACTTCGGCCGGCTGCAATGCGTTCACAAGGAAGGTCGGCTGATCCTCATTCCACGGAATGATGTCGATCTTCTCGCCCTGAAGCTCGTTGACGACGGCCTGCACACGGCTGCCGCGCATACCCACACAGGCCCCAACCGGGTCGATGGAGCTGTCATAGGAGATCACGGCGATCTTCGCGCGCGAGCCGGGATCGCGGGCCACGGCCTTGATCTCGATGATGCCGTCGTAGATCTCCGGCACTTCCATCTTGAACAGTTCGGCCATGAATTCCGGCGCGGTGCGGCTGAGGAAGATCTGCGGCCCGCGAACCTCGCGGCGCACATCCTTGATGTAGCAGCGGATGCGGTCGTTGGGGCGGTAGCTTTCGCGGCCGATCTTCTCGTTGCGGCGCAGGATGCCCTCGCCACGGCCGATATCCACGATAATGTTGCCGTATTCCTCGCGCTTGACCAGCCCGTTGATGATCGTGCCGGCGCGGTCGCGGAATTCTTCGTATTGGCGATCACGCTCGGCTTCGCGGACCTTCTGCAGGATCACCTGCTTGGCGCTTTGCGCGGCGATCCGGCCCATTTCCACGGGCGGCACCTCGTCGCGGATCTCGTCGCCGATCTTCGGCTCGGGCAGATACTGCTTCGCCTGCGCGACGGTCAGTTCGGCCTGATAATTCTCGACGGCGTCATCCTCGACCACCGTGCGCACACGGGTAAAGGTCGCGCGACCGGTCTTACGGTCGATCGCCACGCGGATGTCCATTTCGGCGCCGTAGCGGGACTTCGCGGCGCGGGCGAGGGATTCTTCCATCGCATCGACGACCAGACCGGGGTCGATCATCTTCTCGCGCGCGACGGCCTCGGCCGTCTGCAGAAGCTCCAGCTGGTTCGCGGAGGTGATTGCCATTGCTTAGGTCTCCTCTTCACCATCGATGATGGTTTCAATCTGGTCGAATTGGGTCTGGTCGACCTCGCCGGCATCCTTGCGGCTGCGCAGGACATCGCGGATCAGGTCGTCCGTCAGGACAAGTTTGGCGTCGCTGAGCCAGTCGAATTGCAGGCCAATCGTGCCCTCTTCGATGGTGATCAGCACTTCCGAGCCTTCGACGCCCGCCAACTCGCCTTTAAAGCGGCGGCGGCCATCGATCATTTCGGTCGTCTCGATCTTGGCCTCATACCCGGCCCAGACCTCGAAATCCTTCAGCCGCGTCAGCGGGCGGTCGATACCGGGGGACGACACTTCCAGCGTGTAAGCGTCCTCCACCGGGTCTTCGACATCCAGCGTCGCGGAGACGGCGGTGGAAATCTCGCCGCAATCATCGACCTCGATCCCGCCCTCGGGCTTCTCGGCCATGATCTGCAACGTCTTGGTCTTGCCGGACATCAGCCGCACACGCACCAGCTCAAAGCCCATCCCCTCGACGACGGGACGGATCACCTCGGCCATGCGGCGGTCGATCTGGGTCTTCGCGATCATGTCGGTCATGCGGTGTCCTTCTGTCGAAGCGGTCGCCGCGCAGCCCTGAGGCCGCGGGGGTAACGAGCGTGTCCGACCGGAACTGCGGACACAAAAAAACGGGCGCGCGGCCCGTCACACTTGTCCGGTGGAGCTTCGGGGGTGGAGACCGAGGCGCCGCTGTTGAGCCGCCATATACGCCGGTTGAGGGGGGATGGCAAGGGCGGGGTGGGGGGCTTGCGAAGCACAGGTGCCTATGGTCCCGTTCGTCGTAAGCAGAAGAGGGCGGAATGGTTAAAATCTTCGGTATGATTCCCATGGGATGTGCGGCGAGGCGGCTTGATCGGACCCCTTCCTTTCGTCGGGCCGTGGGGGCGGCGGGATCGTGCGGCCATGTCTGATCCAGCCCGCCCCGACCTTCCCAAAGCGCTTGCCGCGCGCATCCGCGGGGCGCAAGAGAAGCTGCGCGCCGCTCTCGAAGCTGAAGTATGGTATGAGCGGGACACGCCAGAGCTCGAAGCCCGGCTCGCGGCTTTTGACGCGAACCCGGTTGGGTGGGCTGAGCGCCATTATCCCGGACATTCGCCAACCTCTTACCCGGTTACCACTCATATCGCTCGGGCACGCGCTTCGCTTGAACGGCGCCGAGCGGCGGCCCCCAGGCATCGTCAAGAACGCACAGAATGCGAAGCTGAGCTCGTGTCGGTAGAACGTGAAGTGCTTGAGAGGGTGCGCGCCATGCGTCCCACCTCGGGGCGGGTCCCGTGGCCCCAGCCGCTGCCCGATATCGCCCGCTTGCGTAAGGAGCGTGACCGGCTGTTGGCACAGGTCCGCGACGCCGCCACACAACGCGCGGCCCGGATGAAAGAATTGCAGCGCCGAAGAGACGCCCGTGCTGCCGCTCAACGCAAAACGGAGGATCACGCAGCGATTCGTCGGATGGTCGAAAAAGGCCCGGAGCACGTGTTTATGCATTCGCTGCAAGCCGATGCTGTCGCCCGCGCATTGCGGGCCTATACCGAGACGTCACCGCAGGGCAGAGACGGGAGGATCGGCGCTGATCTCGCGGCGTTCGTGGAGTCTCCAGAATGTCTGCGCGCAGCGGCAGATGCGGAACGGCGGGCTCTAGCAGAGATTGCGCAGGCAAAGAAAACCGGAACAGACTTATGGACGCTGTGTCGGCGCCACGGGTTTCACACGCCCGATTCTGTTGCGGCTTTGGATCGTGGCAAGGATGTAGACCTAATTTTGAAGGGGCGGTGGCGCGGCTGAACCCCTCACCCCAACTCCCGCGCGACCCGTCGTGTGGTGCGCACCAGCTCCGCCGTGATCCCCGGCTCGGACAGCGCGTGGCCTGCGTTGGAAATCATCCGCAGTTCCGAATTGGGCCATAGCTCGCACAGCTTCCACGCCGAGCGGGGCGGGCAGATCATGTCGTAGCGGCCTTGGACCACAGTCGCGGGCACATGGGCGATCTTGGGCATGTCGATCAGGATCTGCCCGTCCTGATCCAGCCAGCCGCGATGAGTGAAGTAGTGATTCTCCAGCCGGGCGAAGGCGCGGGCGTATTCGCCGGGCGCGTCGCCCGTGCGACCGTCATGCGCCATCGAGGCCAGCGCGTTTTCCCATGCGGCCCAGGCGCGGGCATGTCGGGTTTCGGACACGATATCCCCCGAAAACAGCCGCCGGTGATAGGCGCCGATCATGTCGTGGCGTTCGTCTTCGGGGATCAGTTCGGAGAACCGCTGCCACTGGTCGGGCCAGAACGCGCCCGCGCCGCCGCCATAGAACCAGTCCAATTCGCCCTGGGTCATCAAAAACACGCCGCGCAGCACCATATAGGCCGCGCGCTCGGGATGGGTCTGCGCATAGATCAATGCCAGCGTCGCACCCCAGCTGCCGCCGAATAGCACCCATTTGTCGATCTCCAGCGCCGTGCGGATGCGCTCGATATCCGCGATCAGATCCCATGTGGTGTTGTTCTCGACCGAGGCATGGGGCCGCGAGCGTCCGCAGCCGCGCTGATCGAACAGGATCACGCGATAGTGCTCGGGGTCGAAATACCGCCGCATTGCTGGGGAACACCCGCCCCCCGGACCGCCGTGAAAGACCACCACCGGGATGCCGTCGGGGTTTCCGCACTGCTCCACATAGACGCGATGCCCGTCACCCATGTCCATCATGCGCTGATCGAACGGGTCGATCGGCGGGAAAAGGTGCTGGACTGCGCTTTTTTGACCTGCGTTTCTATCCATACCCGACCTATATAGCGCCTCAGGAACAGGCGCCATGTCGGATGCGCCTGACATGGATCGTGTCGTGCAAAACCCACGCGCGGCAGGCAATAACGGGAGCATAGCCGCATGGCCGAAGGCAGCACCATCGACGCAGGCGAAGTCGCGAAATTCGAGGCGATGGCCGCGGAATGGTGGGATCCCACCGGCAAATTCAAGCCGCTACACATGATGAATCCGATCCGGCTGGATTACATCGTGGCGCAGATCGCGGCGGAGTTTGATCGCGATCCCGCCGCCCCGCGCCCGTTCGACGGTCTGCGCCTGCTCGATATCGGCTGTGGCGGCGGCTTGCTGTCCGAGCCGATGGCCCGGCTGGGCGCGCAGGTGACCGGCGCCGATGCCGCCCCGCGCAACATCCCCGTCGCACAGGTCCATGCCGAGCAGGCCGGGCTCGACATCGATTACCGTCACACCACCGCCGAGGATCTTGCCGTCGCGGGCGAACGGTTCGACGTGGTTTTGAACATGGAAGTGGTCGAACATGTCGCCGATCCACTTGCCTATCTGACCGCCTGCCAAACCCTGCTGAAGCCCGGCGGCCTGATGCTGTGCTCGACCATCAACCGTAATCCCAAAAGCTTCGCCCTCGCGATCTTTGGCGCCGAATGGGTGATGCGCTGGCTGCCCAAGGGCACCCATGAATGGTCGAAATTCATCACCCCCGATGAGCTTTACGCCCTGATCGCCCAAGCAGGCCTGACCCCGGTGGATCGCAAGGGCTTCGTCTTCAATCCCCTCAGCTGGCGATGGTCGATCTCCGACACCGACCTGAGCGTGAATTACGTCACGGCCTCGGTGAAGCCGGAGGCGTAAGCCGCTTCGACGTGGGGAAGGGCGCCCAGCACCCCGGCCGCGGACAAGCGAAGCGCGCGGGCGAGCGCCTGCCCGTCCCGGCGGGCTGGCGCATTGGCACTTCACGCTGACCTCTGAGCGGTAAGGGATCTGTCACCATAAAGCGCACCCGCCCCACCGTAGGAGCGCCACCCCACGGGCAGGCTAACGTTACACACATAGAGCAACGAAGATCCGGCACGTCCTCCGAACTCCAAGCCCCCGCCCGCGAACAAGGCCGAAGGCCGCGCGGGCGAGCGCCTGCCCGCCCCGACGGGCTGGCGCTTTGCCACCTCGCGCGGACCTCGGAGCAAGGAGGATCCTGTCACCATAAAGCGCACCCGCTCGACCGGAGCAGCGCCACCCCACGGGCAGGCTTCCGTTGCGCTTATTTAACATCCTAGGAGTGGCGCACTGCGTCGACCTAAGCACACCCGCTCTCGAACAAGGCCGAAGGCCGCGAGAGCGAGCGCCTGCCCGCCCCGACGGGCTGGCGCTTTGGCAACTTACGCTGACCCCGGAGCAAGGAGGATCCTGTCACCATAAAGCGCACCCGCTCAACCGTCCGAGCGCCACCCCACGGGCAGGCTTCCGTTGCACATCGTACCACAGCGTCAGGGCAAGCGGGTTCGCCCGTCAGCATCGCCTCAGGCGCCGCCTCACGTCCCTCTCGGCCCATCCGCGCGCAAATCAACCTACGCCGGAGGCGCGCCGAACCCCATCCACGGCACCCCTTAACGCGCTGCGAAGAGAGCGGTCCGGTTGCGAAAAATCGGCAATCCTCTGCCGTTTAACTCGCAGAAAATCCTTATCGACCCGTAAATTGTTTCGCGTGCGAAACAATGGGGCAGGGGGGCTGACCCTCTTGGGCCCGCCGTGGATAGCCCCCTCGCGATTCGCCGGGCGCTCCACCCGACCTGCCGTCACCCGGCACGCCCGCCCTGTGACACCGGGCCGGGATGCGCTAGACCTCGTGCGGAATCGGACCTGGAGGGCTAAATGAATTTCGGCAAGGGCTGCCACCTGCACCTGATCGACGGATCGGCCTTCATCTTTCGGGCCTATCACGCGCTGCCACCCCTGACGCGGAAGTCCGACGGGCTGCCGATCGGGGCCGTCGCGGGCTTCTGCAACATGCTGTTTCGCTATATCGAGGACAGCTCCGGCCCGGATGCGCCGACCCATGCGGCGGTGATCTTCGACAAGGGGTCGATGACCTTCCGCAATGAGATCTATGATCTTTACAAGGCCAATCGCGACGCGATGCCGGAGGAGCTGCGCCCGCAGATCCCGCTGACGCGCGAGGCCACCCGCGCCTTCAACATCGCCTGCGAGGAGAAAGAGGGCTATGAGGCCGATGACATCATCGCCACCCTCGCCTGTCAGGCACGCGAGGCCGGGGGCCGCGTCACTATCATCTCGTCGGATAAAGATCTGATGCAGCTGGTCGGCGGCGGCGTCGAAATGCTCGACGCGATGAAGAACAAGCGCATCGGCACCGAAGAGGTCGAACAGAAATTCGGCGTCGGCCCCGACCGGGTGACCGATGTGCAGGCGCTCGCGGGCGACAGCGTGGATAACGTGCCCGGCGCGCCCGGCATCGGCATCAAAACCGCCGCGCTTCTGATCAACGAATTCGGCGATCTCGAAACGCTGCTGGCCCGCGCGGGCGAGATCAAGCAGCCCAAACGCCGCCAGACCCTGATCGACCACGCCGAACAGATCCGCGTGTCGAAACGGCTGGTGGAGCTTGATTGCGACACGCCGCTCGATTTCACGCTGGACGATCTGGAGGTCAAGGATCCTGACCCGACCGTGCTGCTGGATTTCCTGACCCGCATGGAATTCCGCACCCTGACCCGGCGCGTCGCCGATCAGGCCGGGGTGGAGGCGCCCGCCATCCCCGAAGCCGCCGCGCCCGCAGCCGATGCTGCAACCGATCTGCCCGAACAGCCGCCCTTCGCGCCCGACAGCTACACCTGTGTCACGGAGATCGAGACGCTGGAGGCATGGATCGCCGAGATCCGCGCGCTGGGGCATGTCGCGCTCGATACCGAAACCACGGGCCTGAACGACATGACCGCCGATCTGGTGGGCATCAGCCTTGCCACCGCGCCGGGGCGGGCCTGCTACATCCCGCTCGCGCATAAGGCCGAAGGCGGCGGGGACGGGCTTTTTGCCGATGACACCGTGGCGCCGGGGCAGATCCCGCTGCAAGCGGCGCTCGATGCGCTGCGCCCGGTGCTGGAGGATCCCGCGATCCTCAAGATCGGCCAGAACATGAAATACGATGCCAAGATCCTGCATCGCTACGGTCTGCGCATCGCGCCGATCGATGACACCATGCTGCTGTCCTACGCCATGCATGGCGGGCTGCACGGGCATGGCATGGATCAGTTGTCGGAACGCTACCTGTCGCATAACCCGATCCCGATCAAAGAGTTGATCGGTTCGGGCAAAAGCCAGATCACCTTTGACCGGGTGCCGATCCCGGAGGCCACGCGCTACGCCGCCGAGGATGCCGATATCACCCTGCGTTTGTGGGAGCAGTTCCGCCCCGCGCTGCACCGCGCCCGCGTCACCACGGTGTATGAGACGCTGGAACGGCCGCTGATCCCGGTGCTGGCCCGGATGGAAATGTCCGGCGTGCTGGTCGATCGCGATACGCTGTCGCGCATGTCCAATGCCTTTGCCCAGAAAATGGCGGGGCTGGAGGCGGAAATCCACGAACTGGCGGGCGAGACGTTCAACGTAGGCTCTCCCAAACAGCTGGGCGAGATCCTGTTTGACCGCATGGGTCTGCCCGGCGGCAAGAAGGGCAAAACCGGCGCATGGTCCACCCCGGCGGATGTGCTGGAGGATCTGGCGACCGAACATGATCTGCCGGGAAGGGTGCTCGACTGGCGGCAATTGTCGAAGCTGAAATCAACCTATACGGACGCGCTTCAGACCCATATCAACCCCGACACGGGCCGGGTGCATACCAGCTACCAGCAGACCGGCGCCAATACCGGGCGGCTGGCCTCGTCCGATCCGAACCTGCAAAACATCCCCGTCCGCTCCGAAGAAGGCCGCCGCATCCGCGAGGCCTTCGTCGCCGCGCCGGGCAAGCGGTTGCTGTCGCTCGACTACTCCCAGATCGAATTGCGCATTCTGGCCCATATCGCCGGGATCGACACGCTGAAGACCGCGTTCCGCGAGGGGCTCGACATTCACGCCATGACCGCGTCCGAGATGTTCGGGGTGGAGATCGAGGGCATGGATCCGATGATCCGCCGTCAGGCCAAGGCGATCAATTTCGGGGTGATCTACGGCATTTCCGGCTTCGGCCTTGCCCGCAATCTGCGCATCCCGCGCGCGGAGGCGCAGGGCTTTATCGACCGCTATTTCGAGCGCTTCCCCGGCATCCGCGAATACATGGCCGACACCACCGCCTTTGCCAAGGAACACGGCTATGTGCAGACCCTGTTTGGCCGTCGCATCAACACGCCCGAGATCAACGCCAAGGGCCCCGGTGCGGGCTTTGCCAAACGCGCCGCGATCAACGCCCCGATCCAAGGCACCGCCGCCGACATCATCCGCCGCGCGATGATCCGGATGGAGGACGCCATCGCCGATCTGCCCGCGACCATGCTGTTGCAGGTGCATGACGAATTGATCTTCGAGGTGGACGAGGGCGCCGAGGATCAGGTCATAGCTGCCGTCCGCGAGGTGATGGAAGGCGCGGCGCATCCGGCGGTGCATCTCGACGTGCCGCTGGTCGTCGATGCCGGGATCGGCGCGAACTGGGCCGAGGCGCATTGAGCCGGCGGGTGTCGGGGCCGGTCCGGTTGGCCCCACCCATACGCTGACGCGAAAAGCGCCCTCCCTCGGGCGGGCGCTTTGGCACGCCTGTGGTCAGCGGTTTATCTCGAAAGCCCCGGACGAGGGTCGTGCGGCGCGTGACAGCACCAATGCGCCCTCCCATGGGGGAGGGAGGGCGCGGGCCAGAGGCTGGTCGCCTCCGGCCCCGCTGGCTGCATCGTTCCTCCTAGACCGACAATCGCCCTCCCTCGGGCAGGCGCTTTGGCACGCCTGAGGGGCAGCGGTTTATCTCAAAAGCCCCGGACGAGGGTCGTGCGGCGCGTGATAGCACCAATGCGCCCTCCCATGGGGGAGGGAGGGCGCGGGCCAGAGGCTGGTCGCCTCCGGCCCCGCTGGCTGCACCCGTTATACTCTCCAGATTAGGGCATGAGCCGCCCTCGACCCCGCAGGCCTGACCAGCACTCGCGCGCGCCTCTCCTCAGCGCGCGATCTCGCCGGGTGCTGTTTCCACCGGCACTTCGGCGGGGTCGGGCAGTTTGGCCGGGTCGAACCCGCCTTCGATCATCAGCCGGTTGGATGCCGTTTCGATCCGATGTTCCAGCACGCGCATCAACTGGCTTGCGGGCAGGCCGGGCGCGACGGGGTCGAGGAATTCCACCACGGCCAGCCCCGGCTTGCGGTAGATCCCATGTCGCGGCCAGAACACCCCGACATTCGTCGCCGCCGGCACACACGTCTGGCCCAACTGTTCGTAAAGAATGCCGACCCCTACCTTATAGGGCAGGGCGGCGCCTGCGGCGACGCGGGTGCCTTGCGGATAGATCACCAATTGCCCCGGCTCGATCCGGCCTTGCGCGACGCTTTCCTTCATCGCGCGGATGGCCGCCGCGCGCTTGCCCCGATTGACCGGCACGCAGCCGATCCGCTGGGCGAACCAGCCAAGGATCGGCGCGCGGCGCAGTTCGGCCTTCATGATGAATTTCGGTCGCGGCAGCACCGACACCAACAGGATGATGTCAAAGAACGACTGATGCTTGGACGCCACCAGCACCTCATCCTGCGGCACCTCTCCGCGGATTTCGCTGCGCAGCCCGGTCAGGACGGCGGCGCTCCACCGCACATAGCGGCAATAGGTGTGGACGGCGGCGAAGGCGTATTTGCGATCATAGGCGGATAGCGGCGCAAAGAAGATCCCCAGCACCAGCATCGCCAGATACATCTGCACGATGAACACCAGCGAGCGCAGCCATTGCCATGCATATGCCATATCAGGTCAGCTCCTTCAGGCGGCGCAGCGCCGCGAACCGTGTCGCCCAGAAGGCTGTAAGCGCCGCCAGTGGCGGCACGACGAGAGGCCAGAGCCAGCCAGCCCCGGCAAAGCCCAGACCGCCCAGCACGCCCGTGGCCGCATCGGCGGCAGGCAGCAGCGCGATGAGCGCCATTCCGGCGGCGGTTCCGATCCCGGCTCCGAACAGCGCCCGGCGGGTGAAGCGCCGCACAAAGGCACGGGCGATATAGACATCGCGCGCGCCCACCAGCCGCAGCGCCGCGATGACGCGGGCATTGGCGGCAAGCGCGGCATTGGCCGCCAGCACCACCATCGCGGCGGTGGCGGTGCCGATCAGGACCAGCGCCAGCAGCCCCAGCGTGCGCACCCGCGTCGCCGCGCCGACCAGCGGCGTGCGCCAGCGGGTGTGGTCGTCATAGATCGCGCCCGGCACCTCGCCCGCCAGCCGCGCGCGCAACCCGCCCGCGTCGATGCCGTCCTCGGTCGTGGTGATCTCGATCAGCGCGGGAATCGGCAGGGTTTCCACCGGCAAGTCAGGGCCGAACCACGGCTCCAGCAACGCGCGCTCCTCCTCCGGGGTGAGCCTGCGCGCTCCGGCCACGCCGGGCGTTTCGCCCAGCAGGGTCAGCGCGGCGGCGACCTGCGCGTCGACCTGTCCTTCGGGGGCGGAGATGCGCAGCGTCGCGGTGCGGGCCAGTTCTTCGCTCCAGCGGTCCGCCATCCGGTCCGTCGATACCGCGACGGCCAGCGCAAAGACCGCCAGCACGGCCATCGCGCCCGCCGTCAATTGCGTCAGCCGCGCGGTGACCCCGGTGGGCGGCACCACCCGGTCGGCGCCCGGATCCCCCCGCAGAAGCGCCCATGCAAGCTCCCCCCAGCGGCGCAGCCCGCGCGCGAGCCGCCGACCCAGATCACCGGCGCTGCGGCGCGGGGCGTCGGGCGCGGCGGTGGGGCTGGATTGGCGACGCGGCGCCGGGCCGGTCGTGGGCGCGACCCCTGCGGCGGGGCTACGGGGTGGCTGGGTGCGCGTTGGCGCAGCGCCGTCGCGACTTGCCCCGCTGAGCCGGGGGTTGTGCAGGCCGGGCGCGGCCCCGTTGCCTGTCTGCGTGCCGGGCTGCGCGCCGTTTTGTGCGCCGGGCTGCGCGCCGGGCTGCGCCCCGGTCTGTGTTCCGCCGGGCCGGTCGTCTTGATCGTGGCTCACAGGTCCGCCCCCGCCAATTGCAGCCGCGCCCCGGCGATGCGCAGCACACGGGCCGGCACCTGTTTCTTTGCCGCGCGGATCAGGTTCAGATCATGGGTCGCGACCAGCACGGTCTTGCCCATGCGGTTCAGCTCCACCAGCAATTGCAGCAGCCGCAGCGACATGTCCCAATCGACATTGCCCGTCGGCTCGTCGGCAAGGATCAGATCCGGCGCCATCACCACCGCGCGGGCCAGCGCGGCGCGCTGGCGCTCACCGCCCGATAATTCGGGGGGCAATGCCTCGGCCCGGCGCTCCAGCCCGACCCAGCCCAGCAATTCGCGCAGGTTGGCGGGCTCTGGCTCCTTGCCTGCGACCTTCAGCGGCAGAGCGACGTTCTCAGAAAGCGGCAGATGATCGAGGAACTGGCAATCCTGATGCACCACGCCGATGCGGCGCCGGGTCTGGGCGATGTCGTCGCGCGACATGCCGCGGACCGAACGTCCGAGAATGCGAATGTCGCCTTCGGTCGGGAACAGTTCGAAATAGCACAGCTTCAGCAGCGTCGATTTCCCCGCGCCCGACGGGCCGGTCAGGAAATGGAACGAGCCGGGCGGCAGGTGCAGGCTCATCTCCCGCAGCAGCGGCTCGCCGCCGCGATAGGTATACCCTGCCGCTTCCAGTTCGATCACGTCTGCTCTCCTCCGCGCCTGTGTCGGCGCCTGTCGGTTGCCACGGCGCCGGACCGATCGCCCTGCGATGGCGCGGGCGGTCGGATGGGCCGGGCTGCGGTGTCTTTTCTGCCCCACCCCCGGACCGGTTGCAATCAGCCGCCCCTCTTACGGGGGGATTTGCTGGCAATCGATGGGCCGATTGGTAGAGTTGGGCGAATACAGGCTAATAACGGATGGCGCCACGATCATCCGAGGGGAACGAGATGCGGCTGATCTGTCCGAATTGCGAGGCTCAATACGCGGTCGGTGACGATCTGATCCCGCCGGGCGGGCGGGATGTTCAATGTTCCAATTGCGGGCGGACGTGGTTCCAATACCCCGAGGGCGAAGCGGGCCCCGATGCATCGGCCCGCGCTGCGGGGGATGTGGCCGACCCTCTCCCTGACGATGCTGCCCCGCCGGAGCCCGAAGACCGCCGTGCGGACGATCCGTCTGCGCCGGCCTCTTCGCGGATCAAGGTGTCGCGCGGCGTGCGCGCGCCCAAACCTGCCCCGGTGCCAGCGCCAGACCCTGCGCCGCAGGCGACGGAGGCCGATGCCGATGCCCCCGATTGGGACGCGGATGACGAGGCCGAAGACGCCGCGCCCGTTCCACCGGTGACCGCGCCCCGCCGCAGGCTCGACGCGTCGCTGTTGCAGGTGCTGCGCGAGGAGGCCGAGCGCGAGCAGGCCGCGCGGCGCCGCGAGGCCGGAGGGCTGGAGATGCAGCCCGACCTTGGCGTTGCGGAGCCTGAGCGCGTGCGGGCCACGCCGCCGGTGGACCCTGCGCCCGAGCCCGAGCCCGATACCGGCCCAGCCGATCAAGCCCCCCCGGTGCCGCGCCCCGACGCGGTGCCCGACCCCGTCCGCCCGGTCGCCGAAGATGCGCCCGCCGCGTCCGATACGCCAGAGCCGCGCAGCCCGGCCCGGACGCCCGCGCCTGCCGCGCCGTCACAGACCGAGGCTGCGATCATCGCGGGCAGCGCCGCCGCGATGGCGCGCGGCGACCGTCCCGACCCCGAGCCTGCCCCCGTCAAGCCCGCGCCGGTCACGGTGGAGGAGGACGCGGCCCCGATGCCGGACAAGCGCGGCCCCCGCCGGGATCTGCTGCCCGACATCGAGGAGATCAACTCCACCCTGCGTGCCAGTGGCCAGACCACGACAAAGGAAACGCAAGACCCCCGCGTCGCCCGCGCGGCCCGGCAACGGCGGCAGAAGGGCTTTCGCCTGGGCTTTGGGCTTGCGCTGATCGCGGCGGGGCTGGCGCTGTTCGTCTATTCCCGCGCGCCGATGATCGTCGGCTGGCTGCCACAGGCCGAAGCGCCGCTGGTGGCCTATGTCAACGCGGTCAATGACGGGCGCGTCTGGCTCGACGACCGCCTGCGCCAGATGGTCGGCCCGGATTAAGGCGCGCTATCGAGGGGGGGGCGTGGCGCCACGACTGCGGGGCGGAGGCGTTGAGTTCTGAGGTTTCGAGGCGCTGCCACTCTAGGTGCACCGCAAGCCTGCCCGTGGGGTGGCGCAGCTGCGTTTAAGCGGGTGTGCTTTATGGTGCCACATACTTCCCCGCTCTAAGGTCCGCGCAGGGGTGACAAAGCGCCAGCCCGCCGGGACGGGCAGGCGCTCGCCCGCGCGGCCTACGGCCTTGTTCGCGGGCGGGGGCGCTGAGTTCCGGGGGGCTGTGAGGGGGGTGTTGGGTGTTTTGAGCGCTCGGTCTGACGGTCAGCAGCTTTGTCTGTGAGCATGGGCTCTTTGCGGCGTTCCGACGTTCCGACACGAAGGTTTCAGCGCAACGGGAGCCTGCCCGTGGGATGGCGCAGCACCGGGCGTGCAGTTCACTTTATGGAAACACTCTCCTCCCCGCTCCGAGGTCTGCGCAAGGGTGACAAAGCGCCAGCCCGTGGGGACGGGCAGGCGCTCGCCCGCGCGCTTCGCTTGTTCGCGGGCGGTAGCGCGGAGTTCTGAGGGGCTGTGAGGGGCGTGTTCTGAGCGCTTGTTCTGGCGGTCTTGGTCACACGGGGCAGGGCGGTGGTGTTTGCCGCCCTCGACCCCCAGTGACCCTTTCAAAAACGGTCCAGAAGGCGGCGCAGGTAGTCCAGTTCCACTTCGGGGCGCTCTTGGTCGCCGGAGCGGCGGCGGATTTCGTCGAGCAGGTCGCGGGCGCGGCGGTAGACGTCTTCGCCTTGCAGCAGGTTCTCGTTGGAGCCCAGCTCGCCTTCGGTGCCGCTTTCGCGGCCCAAGGGATCGCGGCGACCGTTAGGGTCGGCTTGGCCCATCGATTGGCCCTGCTGGCCGGGCTGTTGCTGACCCTGCTGTTCGGCCATGGCCTCGCCAAGATTGCGCATGCCTTCGCGCAGCGCTTCCATCGCCTGCGCCTGATTGTCGATCGCCCCGGCGAGGTCGTCATTTTGCAGGTCGCGCTCGGCACGGTCCATCGCATCGCCCGCGTCGTCGAGGGCGCGGCGGGCGGCTTGTCCGGGTTCCGTCCCGGCCCCGGGGAGGTTCTGGCTTTGGCGATTGAGTTCCTGCCGCAACTGGTTCTGCCGTTGGGCGAGGCTTTCGGCGCTGGGTGCGCCGGGTTGGGTGCCATCGCCCTGTCCCGGTTGGCCCGGTTGCCCCGGTTGGCCGGGCTGCTGGCCCTGTCCCGGCTGGTTCTGGCCTTGCTGGCCCTGACCCTGTCCCGGCTGCTGTCCGGGCTGTTGGCCCGGTTGCTGGCCCGGTTGCTGGCCCGGTTCGCCGGGATTGAACTGTTCCTGTAGATCGCGGAACGCTTCGTCCGACAGACCCTGCTGATCGCGGAGCGTCTGGGCGAGGTCATCCATCGCCTGCTGGCCGGGATTTTGCTGCCCCTGACCGGATTGGCCCTGCGCGACCTGCATGTTCTCCATCATCTGCTGAAGCTGTTCGAGAAGCTGCTGGGCCTCGGCGGTGCGGCCTTCCTCCATCAACTGCTGCAGCTGGTCGAGCATCTGCTGCAACTGATCGCCCGTCATTTCCATCATGTTGTCGGCTTGCTGCTGCGACTGGTCCGGGTTCTGCTGTTGCTGCTGGGCAAGCTGGTTCATGTATTCCGACAAAGCCTGCCGGTAATCCTGCATCAGATCGGCGATCTCTTCTTCGGTGGCGCCGTTGCGGATGGCCTCGGCCAGCTTGTCGCGGGCCTGCCGCAGCCGTTCCAGCGCGTCGGCCAGATCGCCCTCTTCGATGCGGGAGGCGATTTCCCACAGGTCTTCGGCGATGCGGTCGCGGGCCTCGGCGGCGAGCCCACCGGGGCGGTCGTTTTCGAATTCCAGCTGACTCAGCACCAGTTTGATTTGCAGATAGGTGGAGGCGTCCCGGATGATCCCGTCGGGCCGCCATGTGACAGCGCGGATCACCTGCGCGGCGCGGCGGCCATTGGTGCGCGTCCACAGCAGATCGCGCCGCATCTCGATCAACGAGGCGGCGAGCGGATCGAAGAAGCGCCGCCCCGGCAGGCGCATCTGCATCGGCTCGGACAGGCCCTCCTGCCCGGCGGCGTCGAGCACGGAAAGTTGCAGGCGCACCGGCAGCCCGGCCCACGGATGTTTCGAGAAATCCTCGATCAGTGTTTCGCGGAAGTCATCGCGGCCGCCGGAGATTGGCATCGGCAGATCGACGGTGATGGGGGCGCGCGGCTCCGGCGCGGCGGTCAGCCCGTAGCGGCGGGGCAGGGCATCGAGCGCCAGGTCGAACCGGGCCCGACCGGATTGCACGCCGTAGTCGTCTTGGGCGGTGAAGGGCTGGCTCATCTGGCCGGAGGCCTCGATCTCCACCGCGCCATCCAGCGCGACACGGGGCGCGGCATCGCCGATCACGCCGATCTGCCAACTGCGCCCGCCCTGACCGTCGATGGTCAGTTCGCCAGCCTGCGCGACGGCAAAGCTGCGGGCCATGCTGTCGGTCACCGGGGCGGCGGTGTCGGTGTCAGGGGCGTCTGGCTCAGGGGCGGGGGTATCGGCTGCGGTGTCGGTCGCGGTGTCGGTTTCGCCTTCGGACCCCGCGAGGGGGGCAGGGGCGGAGAGCGTTTCAGTCACGGTCACGTCGCCGGGCTGGCCATAGAGCCGGAGCGCGATACGGCTGCCCACGGGCACGTCAAAACTGTCTGCCGCGATGTCGTTAAGATACAGCGCGGGGCGGTTGGTATGGGCGGGCGGCTCGATCCAGCCTTCCCATGCGGGGCCAGCGGCGATGGCCGCGCCCGGCCCGGCGGTGAAGCTGTCGGTGACGGACGCCGCCCGCCAGACCGAGCCGAAAAGCAGCGCGGCCACGAAGGCGGTCAGCGCCACATAGCGCAGGGCAAAGGGATCGCGCGCGGCGAGCCGCAGGTCGGGCCGCACCGGGCGGGCGCGGGCCGCGCGATCAGCCATGCGCACGATATGGGCGTGCCAGACCGCGACCGAGGCGGCATCTGTCGCGCCAATGGCCTGCGTGTCCGCCAAGGCGCGGATCGGGTTGCCGGGCAGCGTGGCGTCGAGCCGGGCGGCGGCTTCGGCCCGGTCGGGCCAGCGGAACCTGCGCGCGCCCCAATAGGCAAGCGTCGCGCAAAGCACCGCGACCAGCCCGGCCCCGGTCCAGATCACGGTCTGCGCCGCATAGTCATGCAGCCCAAGGAACAGCAGCGCCGCAACGCCCAGCAGAACCGACCACAGCGGCCAGAACGCCCGCGTCGCCCGCTCCGCCACCAGTCCGATACGGGTCAGGCGCAGCGGCCAGAGCAGCGATTTCAGGGCTGATGTGCGGGCGTTTTCGTGATCCATGCCACTCCTGCCGGTCGGGACTTCGCTGGGGTCTCGGGTCGGGTCGTTTCGGACAGCAGTGTGCCCGGCATGGCTACGGCCACAACCCTGAAACCGATCCCCGCGTGTCCACGCATCCTGCCGATCGGCGGTGCGACGCCCATAGCCGGGCGCGGCACCAAGGCCGCGTCCCGGTCAACGACCGGGCGGGATCACCCTGCCGGGACGGGGCGATACCGGCTTACAACCACTCGGGCAGCTTATCGCGGGCGATGATTTCGTCAAATGTCGGACGGGGGCGGATGACGGCGAATTGATCGCCCTTCACCAGAACCTCCGGGATCAGGGGGCGGGTGTTGTATTCGCTGGCCATCACCGCGCCATAGGCCCCGGCGGAGCGGAACGCGACCAGATCCCCGGCACCAAGCTGCGGCAGGTGCCGCCCCTTGGCAAAGGTGTCGCCCGATTCGCAGACCGGCCCCACCACATCATAGGCGCTGGTGTCCGCCCCCGGTGCAGGCTCGACCACCGGAACGATGTCATGATGCGCGTCATACATGGCGGGGCGCAGCAGATCGTTCATGGCCCCGTCGAGGATCAGAAATTCACGGTCCTCGCCCGATTTGACGTAGATCACCCGGCTGACCAGCAGACCGGCATTGCCGGAGATCAGGCGTCCGGGTTCGATTTCGATCTCGCAGCCCAGATCGCCCACCGTTTCGCGGATCATCGCGCCATAGTCGAAGGGCAGCGGCGGCGCTTCGTTCACCCGCGTGTAGGGGATGCCCAGCCCGCCGCCCAGATCGAGCCTGCGGATGTCATGGCCTTCGGCGCGCAGGGCGCGGGTCAGGTCGGCCACTTTGGTGAAGGCGGTGCGGAACGGCTCGATATCCGTCAGTTGCGAGCCGATATGCACATCGATGCCGACGACCTCCAGCCCCGGCAGGGCAGCGGCACGGGCATAGACCTCCCGCGCGCGGGAAATCGGGATGCCGAACTTGTTTTCCGATTTGCCGGTGGCGATCTTGGCGTGGGTTTTGGCATCCACATCCGGGTTCACGCGGATGGTGATGGGCGCGGTACGGCCCAGTTCGGTGGCGACGGCGGAAAGCGTTTCCATTTCGGGTTCGCTCTCGACGTTGAACTGGCGGATGCCGCCTTGCAGCGCCTGCGTCATCTCCTCCCGCGTTTTGCCCACGCCCGAGAACACGATGCGGTCACCGGGCACGCCGGCGGCAACGGCACGGGCATATTCCCCGCCCGACACCACATCCATCCCGGCGCCCAGATCGGCCAGTGTTTTCAGCACCGCCTGATTGGAGAGCGATTTCATCGCAAAGCAGATGGTGTGATCGAGCCCCGACAGCGCGTCCTGAAACAGCTGGAAATGCCGGGTCAGCGTGGCGGTGGAATAGACGTAGAACGGCGTGCCGACAGCAGCGGCGATTTCGGACACCGGCACGTCTTCGGCATGCAGCGCACCGTCGCGGTAAAGGAAGTGATCCAACGGCGGGTCTCCCGGAGGGTGAAGGGTGGCAAAGGAGCATATGGGCGGGACGTCCGCCCTGCGGTCAATTGGAGCCGGGTCATAGCATATGCGCGCCTGCGGGCAATGGCGGGGTGATCGGGGCAGGTGGTAAGGCGCGGGGGTGGGCCTGCCTGCGGGGGAGGCGGCACCCGCGCGAGGGTGGTGTGGCTGGCGCAGCGTGTGCCTGCCCGTGGGGTGGCGCTGTGATGGTTGGGCGGGTGTGCTTTATGGTGCCACAGCCTCCCCGCTCCGAGGGCAGCGTGAGGTGGCAACGCGCCAGCCCATGGGGCGGCAGGCGCTCGCTCTCGCGGCCTTTGGCCTTGTTCGAGAGCGGGTGTTGAGATCGGAGGTTGTGAGGCTCCGTTGTCTGGGTGCGCCGTGAGCCTGCCCGTGGGGTGGCGCTGTGATGGGGGAGCGGGTGTGTTTTATGGTGACACATACCTCCCCGCTCCAAGGTCCGCGCAAGGGTGGCAAGGCGCCAGCCCGCCGGGACGGGCAGGCGCTCGCCCGCGCGGCCTTCGGCCTTGTTCGCGGGCGGGTGTGCTGAGTTCGGAGGTTGTGGGTCTCTGTTGTCTGGGTGCGACGGTAGACTGCCCGTGGGGTAGCGCTGTGACGGTGGGGCGGGTGGGCTTTATGGTGACACATATTTCCCCGCTCCGAGGGCAGCGTGAGGTGGCCAAGCGCCAGGCGCTCGCCCGCGCGCTTCGCTTGTTCGCGGGCGGGGGTACTGACTCCGAGGGTAGTTTCAGGTCTGGAGGCTAAGCACGACGGGAGCCTGCCCGTGGGATGGCGCTGGCACGGTTGAGCGGCGAGCTTTATCCCAGCCATGTTCCTCCCCGCTTTGAGGTCAGCGTGAGATGGCAAAGCGCCAGCCCGGGGGACGGGGCAGGCGCTCGCTCTCGCGCCCTGCGGGCTTGTTCGAGAGCGGATGTGCTGAGTTCGGAGGTTGCGGGTCTTTGTCGTCTGGGTGCGACGGAAGACTGCCCGTGGGGTGGCGCAGCGGGCGTCCGCTGCGCAGCGCTCATGCACGGGGCCGGGCGGCTTAGCCGGTGGCGTTTTGGCGTTCGATATAGCCGTGGAGTTCTTCGGCTTCGGCGCGGGCGGCGCGGAGGCCGTCCATCGCGGCGCGGAGTTCGGCTTCGGTCTGGCTGAGCTGATTGGTCAGTTCGGCCTCGCGCTGCTGGAGGTAGGTGATCGCCTCGTCGCGGCTTTCCTCGGCTTCGTGCAGGGACTGGGCCATCTTGTCCAACTCGCCCATTTCGGACTGGGTGACGCGGGTCAGGCGCAGCACCAGCCAGCACGAAAACCACCCCAGCAGGAAGGCTACGAAAAGGATGATCGCCGTGACGACGATAAATTCGGTTCTGTTCACTGTTGCTCCGCCTCGGCTGTCCCGGACCCGTTATCCACCCCGTCGCCGGAGCCATCGTCATCCGAGGCCTCCGCATCCGGTGCGCCGTCAGCTTGGGCCCCGTCGGGTGCCCCGGCCGTCTCATCATCTACCGGGTCGGCCTCTTCGAGAACAAGACGGAATTCGATGCGGCGGTTTTCCTCACGGCCCTGTTCGGTGTCGTTATCCGCGATGGGGGTCGTTTCGCCATAGCCGCGTGCGGTGATGTCGGCGGTGAGGACGCGGCGCGCCATCAGACCTTCGAGCACCGCATCGGCGCGGGCCTGGCTCAATTCGAGGTTCATGACCTCGCGGCCCTGACTGTCGGTGTGACCGCCGATTTCCAGCACCAGTTCAACCTCGGAGCAGCTGCCTTTCAGCACGTCCGCGATGCGGTCGACGACGCCGATACTGTTGCCCGTGATCTCGGTCGAGCCGGGATCGAAGGCGATTTTCTGATCGGACTGAATGGCATTGATGCGGCGCACGCATTCTTCGGCGCTGGGCAGGTTGGCGATGGGATCGAAGGCCTTTTTGTAGACCACGTCGATTTCAAAATTCTGGCTTTCGCCCAATTTGTCCGACAGCAGGCGGGAGATTTCAGCGCGGGCCTCGGGATTGCCGGTTTCGCCCTTTACGGAGACGAAGGCCGGTTGCACCACGACCGCGCCGTGTTCCAGTTCGGACAGGGCCTGAAGCCCGGAGAGAACCCGCACCGGCCAGCCGTCGGGCAGGGCGTCATCGACGCGGGCGGCGGCATAGACGCGTTCGATGCCAAACCGCGCGCGGGCGAAGCTTTCGACGGCTTCGCGCTGCTGTTCGTCCGTGACGCGGCCGCGGATCTGCACCTGCCCTTCGGGCGAGAGGGTCGCGACGAATTCTGGGGGGCCTGCCTCCGCATCGCCGGTGCCGTCGACGGCGACAGGCTCGGGCAGGACGGAATGCAGCGAGAATACATCGGGCAGACCCGATTCCAGTTCGCCCACCACCCGGTCGAAATCGTCCTGCGTGGCGGTGTCGAGCGCGACAAGCGACACATCGGCATCCGAGAAGGTGACCGAGCCGCCGCCGAGTTCCGCCAGCGCCGCGATACCTTGGGTGACGGCGGTGCTCCATGCCGGGGTGGGCACGCCCAGCCCGAGGGTGCAGGTGACGTTTTCGGCCAGACCGGCCTTGCGCGCGGCGGCGAGGATGCGCGCGGCGGCCTCTTCGGTATCGGCGGAGCAGGCATCGAAGCGGGCGCCATCCTCATCGATAAGGAAGCGCAGGGTGAAGGGGGTGATCACGGGGCGCGGGGCGGAGATGTCCATCGCCAGATCGACGGCATCGGGCACGGCGCGGCGCAATTCGGCCTCGAGCCGCCGCTTTTCCTGCCCGGAATTGGAAATGGCGGTGATGCGCACCGCTTCGTCGGTGATCGAGATCTTGGAGCGGGGCAGGCGGGCCAGCGCCTCGAATCCGAAATCCATCGCGGTTTCCCAGCCATCGGGCACCGGGTAATCGGCGGTTTCCAGCAGGTCCACGACCTCTGCCCCATCGGCGATGCGGGCGATGTCGCGGGCGATCTGTTCGCGGTCGAGCTCCGCCGGAATCAGCCCGATGAGGGAAATGCCTTCGCCGTTGCGCAGAATTTCGATCGTGAATTCGGGCGATTCGACGGGGTTGGCGGGGGTCACTTCCATGTTGTCGATGACACGGGAGCTTTCGACCACCTCGCCCGTGATCGACAGGGCGCGGAAGCGATCCGCCTCGGTCGGGGCGGTGCCGCTGAGTTGCACCTGCAACCCGTCGGAGCCGACCTCCACCCATTCGAACCCGTTATCGACAAGGGCGTTGCGCACCCCGGCCTGCGAGACCCGTTCGACAACCGAGGCCGCCACCCCGGCGGAAACGAGCGACAGGCAAGCGGCAGCCGCGAGCGCTGTCGCGGAAATCACGACGGGTCCAACACGCATGGGCAGAAATTCCTCGTTTGTTGCGGGAATGCACTTCCTTTAGGCCGGGAGGGCCGCAGGTTCAATCCGCGCGGCTCAGAGCACGATCACGATCGCGAAAAACAGCGCAGGGATCAGCCCGGCGTCGCGATTGGCGCGAAACAGGGTCAGGCAGCGGTCGGTGTCGTCGATGTCGAGCCGTCCCAATTGCCACGTCATGTGCCAGCCAAACGCCCATGCCCCCGCCAGCCCCACGACCAGTGCCAACGGATCGGCCAGCGGCGCCAGTGCGAGAATCACGGCGATGGACATCAGCAGCACCGAGATCGCCATGAACAGGCGCAGCCAGCCGGGACTGTCGGCGCCGAACAGGCGGGCAGTGGATTTCACCCCGATGAGCGCGTCATCCTCGGCGTCCTGATGGGCATAGATCGTGTCGTAGAAGATCGTCCACGCGATCCCGGCAAGGTAGAGAAACACCGGCGCCAGCGACAGCGAGCCGGTATGCGCGGCCCATGCCAGCAAGGCGCCCCAGTTAAAGGCCAGCCCGAGAAAGATCTGCGGCCACCATGTGAACCGCTTGGCAAAGGGATAGATCGCGACGAGGGCAAGCGAGCCGATGCCGAGCCAGATCGCAGTGGCGCCGAAGGTCAGCAGAATCAGAAACGCGATCCCGGCCTGAATGGCCATCCAGCCCGCTGCCTGCCGCACGGTGACCTGCCCCGACGGAATCGGACGGGAGCGGGTGCGCGCCACTTTGTCGTCGATGTCGCGGTCGGTGATGTCATTCCATGTGCAGCCCGCCCCGCGCATCAGCCACGCGCCGATGCCGCAGCCCGCGATGATCCACAGATCGAACCAGCGCCAGCCGGTCGCGGCGGCGGCCAGAAGCACGCCCCACCAGCACGGCAGCAGCAACAGCCATGTCCCGATGGGCCGGTCCGCGCGGCTCAGGCGCAGATAGGGACGGAACCGGGCGGGCGCGTGGCGGTCGACCCAGTTGCCTTTCACGGCGTCGGCGACCTCGCCTGTCGTGGCGCCATCAGCGGTGGCGGGTCGCGCGGTGTCTGGCATCTGCTGCGCCTCGGTCATATGGTCTGGCCTCATGGGATCGGAAGCAAAAATCAGGCTCTTTGTAGAGCACCCTTTGGGGGCGGGGCAAACCGTCCCTCTGTCGCGGGATCAGGCGCATTACCTGTTTGGGGTCATGCGGCAGACCGAAGGCGGGCGCGTGAAGCTGTTTAACGGTCGCGCGGGCGAATGGCTGGCCGAGATCAGCCGCGCGGGCAAGCGGGGTGGAGAGCTGACCTGTCTGGAGCAAAGCGCCCCGCAACTGGCGCCGCCCGACCTGTGGCTGCTGTTCGCGCCGATCAAGAAGGCGCGCACCGATTTCATCGTCGAGAAAGCCGCCGAGATGGGCGCGGCGCGGATCGTGCCCGTGCAGACCGAATTCACCAATTCCGAGCGCATCCGCCGGGATCGGTTGCAGGCGCACGCGGTGGAAGCGGCGGAGCAATGTGGCGGCACCTATGTGCCCGAGGTCGCCGATCTGGTGCGGCTGGACCGGTTGCTGGCGGACTGGCCGGAGGCGCGGCAACTGATGTTCTGCGATGAGACCCGTGTGGGCGCGCGGGCGGATCTGGCCGGGGCGGGACCGGGGCCTTGGGCCATTCTGATCGGCCCCGAGGGCGGGTTTTCCGAGGCCGAGCGCGCGCGGATCGCGGGGGTGCCGCAGGCGCGGGGGGTCAGCCTTGGTCCCCGCATCCTGCGCGCCGATACGGCGGCGGTGGCGGCAATGACCCTGTGGCAGACCGTGCTGGGAGACTGGCAATGACGCGGGTGGTGCGGCGGGGCCGCAGGTGCGGGCCAGCGGATCTGCGGCGCGCGGAAAGCGGCGCGCGATGATCCGGCCTGAACTGCGCCGCTGGGCGCTGCGTCATTCCGAGGTGCTGGGGGCTGCGGGGGTCGCGCTGGCGGGGCTGTGGCTGATCTGGCTCGGCGGTTGGATCCTGCAGGCGCTGGGCGTGGCGGTGGTGCTGGCGGGCGGTGCCGGGATCGTGATCGGGCTGCGGCGGCTGCGGTTTCGTCTGCCGGAGGACGCGCCCGGCGTGGTCGAGGTGCTGGAGGGGCGCATCGCCTATCTGGGGCCAGAGACCGGCGGCGCCGTGGCCCTGTCAGAATTGTCCCGCATTGAAATCCGCGTGCTGCCCGGGGGCGGCGCGGCGCGGGGGCGGTGCTGGCGGCTGCGCCAGCAGGACGGACAGACCCTGATGATCCCGCTGGCGGCGCGCGGGGCGGCGGATCTCTATGATCTGTTCGCCGCGCTGCCGGGCATGTCGGACCGGGCGTTGCAGGGGGCTTTGACGGGGCCGGACCGGGTGATCTGGTCGCGCGACGAGGGCGTGGCACGGGTGGCGACCCTGCGGCTTGCGGAACGCTCGTGACTTGACACCCCCGGCACCGCGTCGCAGGTCTGTCGACGCAAAGCCAACAGACCTGCGACAGCGACCGGAGCCTCCCCAGATGTCCATTCCCCAATCCGGCGGCGGCCCGATCGAGCGTCACGCCCAGCTTGCCGAATATCTCGCCGAAGGCTGCAAACCGCGTGACCAGTGGCGCATCGGCACCGAGCATGAGAAGTTCGGCTATTGCAAAGACACCCATCTGCCGCTGCCCTATGAGGGCGCGCGATCCGTACGGGCGATGCTGGAAGGTCTGCGCGACCGGTTCGGCTGGGCCCCGGTGGACGAGGCGGGCAAGATCATCGGCCTGACCAAGGAAGGCGCGAATATCAGCCTTGAACCCGGCGGTCAGCTGGAGCTTTCGGGCGCGCCGCTGGAGACGATCCACGAGACCTGCGACGAGGTGAACACCCATCTGCGGGAAGTGAAGTCGGTGGCCGACGAGATCGGCATCGGCTTCATCGGGCTGGGCGCCGCGCCGGAATGGTCGCATGAGCAGATGAGCATGATGCCCAAGGGCCGGTATCGGTTGATGACCGATTACATGGGCCGGGTCGGCACGCATGGCACCCAGATGATGTATCGGACCTGCACGGTTCAGGTGAACCTCGATTTCGGGTCCGAGGCCGACATGGTGCAGAAAATGCGCGTGGCGCTGGCATTGCAGCCGGTGGCGACCGCGCTGTTTGCCAATTCGCCGTTCTTTGACGGCAAGCCCAACGGCCATAAAAGCTGGCGCAGCCGGATCTGGCGCGGGCTGGACAATGACCGCACCGGCGTGCCGTCATTCGTGTTCGACGAGGGTTTCGGGTTCGAGGCTTGGGCGGAATACGCGCTCGATGTGCCGATGTATTTCGTCTATCGCGACGGCAAATATATCGATGCGCTGGGCCAGTCCTTCCGCGATTTTCTGCGCGGCGAGTTGCCCGCGCTGCCCGGCGAAACCCCGACGCTGAGCGACTGGGCCGACCACCTGACCACCCTGTTCCCCGAAGCGCGGCTGAAGAAATTCATCGAGATGCGGGGCGCCGATGGTGGCCCGTGGCGCAGGCTATGCGCGCTGCCCGCATTCTGGGTCGGGCTGACCTATGACCAAAGCGCGCTGGATGCGGCAAGCGATCTGATCGCGGGCTGGGATCAGGCCACGCGTGAGGAATTGCGCATCGCGGCCTCGGTCGAGGGGCTACAGGCGCAGGTCGGCGGCATCCGCATGCATGATCTGGCGCGCGAATGCGTGGCCATCGCCGAAGCGGGCCTGAAAGCCCGCGCGCGGCCCGGTGCCGGGGGGCTGATCCCCGACGAAAGCCATTTCCTGAATGCGCTCCGTGAAAGCATCGAGACCGGGCGCACGCCTGCGGATGAGCTGCTGGAGCTGTATCACGGCGAGTGGCAGGGCAAGCTGGACCCGATCTACGACGCGTTCAGCTACTGAGCGATCAGCGATAGGCAGGCGTGGCGAGCGGGTCGGGACCGAAGCGGTTCGGCCCGTCGGTGCCGCGCAGGCAGAAGATGATGAGCAGCGCCAGCGAGCCCAGCACCGGGATCAGGCCCAGCAGCAGCCACCATGCCGACATATCGCGGTCATGCAGCCGCCGCCCGCCGACGCAGATCGACGGCACCAGCATCGCCAGCGACCACAGCGCCCCAAGCAACCCCCATGTGAGGCCCTGCAATACCGCCCCTTCGACAAAGCTGATGAGGAAGCTGCCGCCCCAGGTGAACAGCCCAAACCACCACAGTTCGGATCGGCGGGCGCGGCCCGATATCACCGCATATTTCTCGAAGCAGGTTTTTACCGCCTCGGTAAAGCTCATCATGTCCCGGTCTCCTGTTCGTTAGCCGCGCTCAGGGCGCGTCGGGGCCTGACGTGGCGGTGGCTTTCTTTTCCGCGCCGATCTTGGGCTCCGTGCCTTGACGCAACCGGGCAATGTTGGCGGCGTGGCGCAGATAAATCAACGCCGTGAGCGCGGCGCAGAGCAGCATCGCATCGGTGTATCCAAAGACAAACACCCAGATGAGCGAAGAGACCGACGCGACCAGCGCGGCCAACGAGGAGTAGCGCATCAGCTTTGCCATCACGAGCCAGACCGCGCCCGAGGCCAGCCCGACGGGCCATGCCAGCACCAACAGCGTGCCAAAGAACGTGGCCACGCCCTTACCCCCGCGAAAGCCCAGATAGACCGGGTAAAGATGCCCGAGGAACGCCGCGAACCCGGCCAGTTGCGCCGCATCCTCGCCCAAAGTCACGCGCCCGATCGCCACGGCGATCCCGGCTTTGCCCGCATCCAGCAGCAGGGTCAGCAGCGCGGCCAGCTTATTGCCGGTGCGCAGCACGTTGGTGGCGCCGATATTGCCCGATCCGATCTGGCGCAGATCGCCCAGCCCGAAGAGGCGCGCGATGACGATGCCGAACGGGATCGCGCCCAGCAGATAGCCCAGCACCGCTGTCACGAGGAGCAGCACGGGCGCGGTTTCGATCAGGGGCATGACAGGCTCTCCGAGCTTCGAGTATTGCAAATACGCGACCGCTGATGCGGTGCGGGGATCATGCCGCGTATCGGTCGAACACGCGACGTCCGCCGACCCATGTGCCGATCACCCGGCCTTCCATGCGCTGGCCGTCGAAGGGGGTGTTTTTCGATTTCGAGCGTAGGGCGAACCGGTCCAGCACGAAGGGCGCGTCAGGGTCGAACAGCACTAGATCGGCGGGGCCGGAGGCGAGCGTTCCACCGGGAAGCCCCAGCCGCCGCGCCGGGTTCAGCGCCATTGCGCGGAACAGTTGCGGCAGGCTCAGCGCGCCCGCGTGGTAAAGCCGCATCGCCGCCGGAAGCAGCGTCTCCAGCCCGACCGCGCCGGACGCGGCCTCCTCAAACGGCAAGCGTTTGCTTTCTTCGTCCTGTGGCGTGTGCATCGAACAGATCACGTCGATCAGCCCGGCGGCCACGGCCTCGACCACGGCAAGCCGGTCGTCTTCGTCGCGCAGGGGCGGCTTGACCTTGAAGAAGGTGCGGTAGTCGCCGACATCGAGCGCATTCAGCGTCAGGTGATGGATCGACACGCCAGCGGTGACATCGAACCCGTTCTGACGCGCGCGCTCCAGCGGCGGCAGCGCGCGGGCGGCGGTGATCTGATCGGCGTGGTAGCGCGCACCGGTCATTTCCACCAGCGCGATGTCCCGGTCGAGCCCCATCCGCTCCGCCATGGGCGAGACCGAGGGCAGGCCACGCAGCGCGGCGAATTTGCCCGATGTGGTCGCCGCGCCCGCCGACAGGCCCGGCTCCTGCGGGTGGCCGATCACCAGCGCGCCGAGAGACCGCGCATAGGTCAGGCAGCGTGACAGCACCTTGGTGTCGCGGGTGACGCGGTCGCCATCGGAAAACGCCACCGCGCCCGCATCCTGCAAAAACCCGATCTCGACCATCTCGCGGCCCTCGCGGGCGCGGGTCAGCGCAGCCATCGCGGCAATGCGGACCGGGCTGGCCTCCGCCCCGCGCCGCAGGGCGAATTCCAGCACTTCGGGGCTGTCGATCGTGGGCACGGTATCGGCGCGGGTGACCATCGTGGTGACGCCCCCGGCAGCGGCGGCCAGCCCGGCGGAGCGGAAGCTTTCCTTGTGCCGCTCGCCCGGCTCCCCGATCTTTACCCCGATATCGACGATGCCGGGGGCGAGGCATTTGCCGTTGCATTCGACGATCTCCGCGCCCTCGGGGGAGGGGGCTTCCTGATCCTCGACCAGCGCGTCGATCTGGCCGTCGCGCACCACCAGATGCCCGGATTTCTCGGCCGTGCTCTCGGGGTCGATCAGGCGGGCATTGCGGAACACCGTGAGCATGGGGGGGCCTTCATCGTCGGGAACTGTCGCGTGCTCCTTACCGCATGGGGCGGGTCGAACGGAAGGTGTCTTCGCTTTGGGCCGGGAGGGCTGTGGGGGTCAGAGCGCGGCCCAGATCAGCAACAGCAGCACCACGATGATCGCCGCACCCGCAATGAGCAGCCCACGCGGCACACGGGTGGGCACGACCGGGGTGGTGGCAGGCGCGACCGGATCGGCGGTGCCACGGGCGCTGGGAGTTTGCAGGGTGGGGCCTGCGGGTGCGCCCCGCTCCACCGGGTAGGCACCGACGAACCGCAGCGGCGCGGTTGGCGCAAATGTCCCCTGACCCCCCTCCACCGCGCGGGGGGTGATCAGCACCAGCCCGCCGATCAGCGCATTCAGGCGGCTGCGGTCCGGGCCGAGGCTGTCGGGCTGCACGCCCAGCCCTTCGGTCAGGTAATTGGTCAGGCCAAGCCTCGCGACACGTTCGGCGGGAAAGACATCCACGAAAGCGGGGTCAAGCGGCCCATCCCAACCAAGCGCCTCTCGCAGAGGCCAGTTTTCGGCGGCTTCGGGCGCATCGGGGGTTTCGGTCGGGGCACTATAGGGGCCCAGCGCCTCGGCGGGCAGGTCGAGGGTAAAGACCCAGACCGGGTTCCGGGTCAGATGCGGCGAGACCAGCAGCGGGTCGGGATGGGACGGATCGGTCATGGGGCCTCCTGGCGCGGGGTGTATTGGGCCAACGCGCAGGGCGCGGGATGGGTCCGGTGTGATGGTCGCGGGAGGGGGGGGGCGTTGGGGCTGCGCGGGCTTGCTGTCGTGGCTT
The DNA here is from genome assembly GCF_002504165.1 of Pacificitalea manganoxidans. GTDB lineage: Bacteria > Pseudomonadota > Alphaproteobacteria > Rhodobacterales > Rhodobacteraceae > Pacificitalea > Pacificitalea manganoxidans. The sequence goes on along the minus strand of NZ_CP021404.1, from coordinate 3,025,992 downwards.
GGGGCGCGACGGAGCCTGCCCGCTCTGAGGTCAGCGTGAGGTGGCAAAGCGCCAGCCCGTCGGGGCGGGCAGGCACTCGCCCGCGCGGCCTTCGGCCTTGTTCGCGGGCGGTGGCGCTTTGAACGAAGATCGCTAGCCGTCGGGGGGTAGGAGCAACGTAAGCCTGCCCGTGGGATGGCGCCGGTGCGGGTGAGCGGGTGTGCTTTATGGTGACACATGCCTCCCTGCTCTGAGGTTAGCGTGAGGTGGCAAAGCGCCAGCCCGTCGGGGCGGGCAGGCACTCGCCCGCGCGGCCTTCGGCCTTGTTCGCGGGCGGTGGCGCCTTGAACGAAGATCGCTAGCCGTCGGGGGGTAGGGGCAACGTAAGCCTGCCCGTGGGGTGGCGCCGCAGCGGCTGAGCGGGTGTGCTTTATGGCGACACATGCCTCCCCGCTCTGAGGTCAGCGTAAGGTGGCCAAGCGCCAGCCGGGGGGCGGGCAGGCGCTCGCTCTCGCGGCCTTCGGCCTTGTTCGAGAGCGGGGGCGCTGAGTTCGGAGGTTGTGAGGCTCTGTCGTCCGGGTGCGACGGGATCGGGTCATGGGCACTGGCCCCCACCCGAACCCGACATCCGGCACGTCACGCGTATTGGGCGGGCTCGGCGTTGCGGAGGTTCCGGGCGAGGAGGTCCATGGCGGCCATGCGGACCGCGACGCCCATTTCCACCTGTTCCTGAATGACCGAGCGGTTGATGTCATCGGCGGTGGTGCCGTCGATCTCCACCCCGCGGTTCATGGGGCCGGGATGCATGACGATGGCGTCGGGCTTGGCGCAGGCGAGCTTCTCGGCGTCCAGCCCGAAGCGGTGGTAATATTCACGCTCCGACGGGATGAACCCGCCATCCATCCGCTCTTTCTGAAGGCGGAGCATCATGACCACGTCGCAATCGGCGAGGCCCTCGCGCATGTCCTCATAGACCTCGACGCCCCAGTCATGGATGCCCGACGGCATCAGCGTCGGCGGCCCGACGAGGCGCACACGGTTTTCCATCCGCCCCAGCAGCATGATGTTGGATCGCGCGACCCGGCTGTGGGCGATATCGCCGCAGATCGCGATGTTGAGCCGGTGCAGACGGCCCTTGGCGCGGCGGATCGTCAGCGCGTCGAGCAGCGCCTGCGTGGGGTGTTCGTGGCGGCCATCGCCAGCATTGAGCACGGCGCAGTTGACCTTCTGCGCCAGCAGATCCACGGCGCCGGAATGGGGGTGGCGCACCACCAGCAGATCGGGATGCATGGCGTTCAGTGTCAGGGCGGTATCGACCAGTGTCTCGCCCTTCTTAATGGAACTGGCCTGCATCTGCATGTTCATGACATCCGCGCCCAGACGCTTGCCCGCGATCTCGAAACTCGCCTGCGTGCGGGTCGAGTTTTCGAAGAACATGTTGATCTGGGTCAGACCCTTCAGCGCGTCGGAATGTTTGTGCGGCTGGCGGTTCAGGTCGACATAGCGGTCGGCGAGATCGAGCAGGGCTGTGATCTCGGTCGGGTGCAGCGGCTCGATCCCCAACAGGTGCCGGTGGCGGAAGGTCATGGGCGGGATCTCCGTATTATGGGGGCCGGGGGCAGGTGCCGGGGTCGTGGATGCTGGCGGCGTTATAGGGCCGGGGAGGGCGCGGGGTAAAGCGGCGCGGACCGGGACCGGCAGGGCGGCAAGGCGTTGTGGCCGGGCGCGGGGCAGCGTAGCTTGCCGGGGATGAGTCTCGCGATCGATCAATTGGATTTCCACACCGCCCGCGCCCTGCTGGAATGGCAGGTCGAACTGGGCGTGCTGGATGCCGTGGGCGAAACCCCGGTGGATCGCTACGCGGCCTCGGCGGAGGCGTTGGCGAAACAGGCCGAACGCCAAGCGGAACGTCAGGCGTCGCAGCCCGGCAGCGCACAGGGCCGCGAGGGGGGCGCACGGGCAAAGCCGGGTCGCGCCCCGGCACCGCCGATGGAGCCCAAGGGCCCCGATACCGCGCTGCTGGCCCGGCAGGCGGCAGAGGCGGCCACCGATATCGATGCGCTGATCGCCGCGCAGGAAAGTTTCGAGCATTGCGACCTGAAGCGCGGGGCGCGCAGCTTCGTGCGTCCCGAAGGCCGACCGCAGGCGCGTGTGATGATCATCGGCGAGGCCCCGGACCCCGAAGAGGATCGCGCGGGCCATGCGTTTGCCGGGCGCACGGGGCAGATGCTGGACCGTATGTGCGCGGCCATCGGCCTGTCGCGGGATGCGGCGGACGCACAGAAGGCGGTCTATGTCAGCACCTTGCTGCCGTGGCGCCCGCCGCAGAACCGGGAGCCGCAGGCCGACGAGATCGCGATGATGCTGCCCTTTGTGAGGCGCCATATCGCGCTGGCCGACCCCGATCTGCTGGTGCTGATGGGCAATGACCCCTGCGGCGCGTTGCTGGGCAAACGCGGCATCACCCGGCTGCGGGGGCGCTGGGCGGAAGTCGAGGGCCGTCCGGCCTTGCCGATGTTCCATCCCGGCTACCTGCTGCGCAATCCCGATTTCAAACGCGAGGCATGGGCCGATCTGCTGAGCCTTCAGGCGCGGCTACGCAGCAAGGCGGAGGGCTGAGCCATGGCACGGATCGACGAAAACCGGGAGTTCGTGCCGGTGCGCATTGCGGTGCTGACGGTATCGGACAGCCGCACGCTGGGCGAGGATCGGTCCGGCGATACGCTGGTGGACCGCCTGACCGGCGCGGGGCATCATCTGGCCGCTCGGGAAATCCTGCCCGATGAGCGAAGCCAGATCGCGGATCAGTTGCGCGCATGGTGCGCCGACCCGGAGATCGACGTGATCTTATCGACGGGGGGCACCGGGCTCACCGGGCGGGATGTCACCGTCGAGGCCCATCGCGATGTCTACGAAAAAGAGATCGAGGCGTTCGGCACCGTTTTCACATGGGTCTCCATGCAGAAAATCGGCACCTCGGCGGTGCAAAGCCGGGCCACGGGCGGGGTGGCGCAGGGCACCTATCTGTTCGCGCTGCCGGGCAGTCCGGGTGCCTGTCGCGACGCGTGGGACGAAATTTTGGCGGCACAGCTCGATTATCGGCATCGCCCTTGCAACTTTGTCGAAATTTTTCCGCGTTTGGACGAACATCTGCGACGGAAATAGGCGGGTCTGCCGTATAGCGGAAGAACGGGCTTATTGTGTGCGGCGTTTCACGGGGTTGTGCCTTGCCCGACAGCAGGCGGCGCGGGACGCTCGCTGCGACTATTTCGGGATGACTGCATGCTGTTTCTGCGCCGCTCCTTGGTTGGGCTTTTCCTGTTCTCGGTGACGCTGGGGCTGATGGCTTGGGCGGGGGGCATGTTTTGGGGCGCGTTGCAGGAGCGGCTGAACCGCGAAGCGCAGGTGCGCCCGGCCCGAGAGCGCGTCGTGGGCGTGAATGTGATCGAGATTACTCCGGCCACGGTGACCCCGGTGCTGACGGCCTTTGGCGAGATCCGCAGCCGCCGCACGCTGGAATTGCGGGCCTCGGCGGCGGGGCGTGTGATCGCGCTGGCCGACAGTTTCGAGGATGGCGGCGAAGTGCGCGCGGGGCAGGTTCTGGCCCGGATCGATCCCACCGATGCAGAAGCGGCGCTGGAACTGGCACGCACCGATCTGGCGGAGGCCGAGGATGAATTGCGCGACGCGCGCACCGCGTTGACGCTGGCGCGGGACGAGTTGGCGGGCGCCCGGTCGCAGGCGGAATTGCGGACACAGGCCCTGACGCGGCAGCGAGATCTACAGGCACGGGGCATCGGCTCGGCCGCGGCGGTGGAGGAAGCGGCGTTGCAGGCGTCGAGCGCGGAACAGTCGGTCCTGTCGCAGCGGCAGGCCGTGGCCACCGCGGAAAGCCGGGTGGATCAGGCGGGCAATGCCCTGTCCCGGCAGCATCTGAATGTCGCGGAGGCCGAACGCGCGCTGGCCGATACCGAACTGCGCGCGGGCTTTGACGGGATCATGGCCGAGGTGACAGCGGTCGAAGGCGGGCTGGTCACCGAAAACGAGATCCTTGGCCAGTTGATCGACCCCGATGCGCTGGAAGTGGCGTTTCGGGTGTCCACCTCGCAATATGCGCGGCTGCTGGACGAGAGCGGCAGTCTGATCGATCTGCCTATCGCCGTCAGTCTGGATGTCATGGGCGAGGATCTGAGTGTCGCGGGCACGATCAGCCGGGTGTCGGCGCAGGCTGGCGAAGGCCTGACGGGGCGGCTGATCTTTGCCCGGCTGGAGCGGATCGGCGGCTTCCGCCCCGGTGATTTCGTCACCGTGCGGGTGGAGGAGCCAGCGCTGCCGGACATGGTGGTGCTGCCCGCCGCCGCCGTATCCGCCACGGGCGAAGTGCTAGTGGTGGGTGCGGACAACCGGCTGGATGTGGCGCAGGTGCAGATCGCGCGGCGGCAGGGCAACGAGGTGATCGTGACGGCCTCGGATCTGGCAGGCGCGCGGGTCGTGTCCGAACGCTCGCCCCTGCTGGGCGCGGGCATCCTGACACGGGTGCTGAACGACGAGGCCGAAGAGGTCGCGGAGGGCGGCGGCAGGGCGGGCAGGCCGAGTGGTCCCGGCGGGGCAGGCGGGCGCGGTGGCGCAGGACCGGGCGGAGCAGGGCCACGCGGCGCGGCAGAAACCGCCGATGCCAGCGCCGGCGAGATGGTGACGCTGGATGCCGAGCGCCGCGCGCGGCTGGTGCAATTCGTCGAGGCCAATACCCGGATGCCGGATCAGGCCAAGGCGCGGATGCTGGCGCAGTTGTCGGGAGATCAGGTGCCTGCCCAACTGATAGCGCAGCTTGAATCCCGTATGGGGGGCTGAACCGATGGCCGTGCGCAGCCTTGCCTCCGACGGTCGCGCGAGCGGCATCCTCAGTTACTTCACCCGCCACCGCACTGCCGCGAACCTTGTCGTGCTGTTGCTGATCGTGGCGGGGCTTGCGGCGTTTCCGCGGATGCGGGCGCAGTTTTTCCCTGACATCGTGACCGATGAAATCGATGTGTCGGTCACATGGGATGGCGCGGGTGCGGAGGATGTGGACGGCGCAATCGTCGAATTGCTGGAGCCCGCGTTGCTGGCGGTCGAAGGGGTCGAAAGCTCGGAGAGCCGCAGCAGCGAGGGTCGCGCCAGCATTGAGCTGACCTTCGAGCCGGGTTGGGACATGGGGCGCGCTGCCGATGATGTGCAGCAGGCGGTGGACGCGCTGTCGAACCTGCCCGACGATGCCGATGACCCGCGTGTCAGCCGGGGCGGCTGGCGTGACCGGGTGACCGACGTGGTGGTGAACGGGCCAGTGGGCGTGGACCAATTGGGCCGCTTTGCCGATGAGATGGTCACGCGGCTCTTTGCCGAGGGCGTCACCCAGACCACCATTCGCGGCGTCGTCGCGCCCGAGGTTCTGGTCGAGGTGCCGACCGCCGAACTGATCCGCAATGATGTGAGCATGTCCGACATCGCCAGCGCCATCGCGGCGGAGGCCGAGGCCGACCCGGCGGGGGATGTGGAGGGGGCCAATGCCCGCGTGCGCACCGGCACCGCCAAACGCGCGCCCGACCAGATCGAAGGTATCGTGCTGCGCAGCAATGCCGACGGCTCGCAATTGACCGTGGGCGACGTGGCGCAGGTGCGGGTGCTGGGTATCGACCGGGAGCGCACCTATTACGTGGGCGACAATCAAGCGGTGTCGATCCGGGTGGACCGGTCGCAAAGCGGCGATGCCATCGACATTCAGCGGCAGGTGGAGGCCGTCGCCGAGGACATGATGCTGAGCCTGCCCGAAGGCGTGCGCATCGACCTGATCCGCACCCGGTCCGAGGAGATCACCGGACGGCTGGATATCCTGTTGGAAAACGGGCTGACCGGGCTGGCGCTGGTGGTGGGGCTGTTGTTCCTGTTTCTGAACGCGCGCACGGCGATCTGGGTCGCGGCGGGTATCCCGGTGGCGATGCTGGCCGCGATTGCGCTGATGTATGCAGCCGGTCTGACGCTGAACATGATTTCGCTGTTCGCGCTGATCATCACGCTGGGGATCGTGGTGGATGACGCCATCGTGGTGGGCGAACACGCGGATTTCCGTCATCGCAAGCTGGGCGAAAGCCCGGTCGTGGCCGCCGAAACCGCCGCCCGCCGGATGGCCGGGCCGGTGTTTTCGGCGACAGTGACCACGGTGCTGGCCTTCTCGGGATTGACGATGATCGAAGGCCGCTTCGGGGACATGATTTCGGACATTCCGTTCACCGTGATCGTGGTGCTGATCGCATCGCTGGCCGAATGTTTCCTGATCCTGCCCAACCACATGGCGCATGCGCTGGCGGCGTCGAACCCGACGGCGTGGTATGACGCGCCGTCGCGCACCGTGAACCGGGGCTTCAACTGGGTACAGTTGCACCTGTTCCGCCCGCTGATGCGCGGCGTGATCCGGGCGCGTTACCCGGTGCTGGGGGTCATGGTGCTGATCCTGACCACGCAGGTGGTGCTGTTCGTGCGGGGCGATGTGCAATGGCGGTTTTTCTCGTCGCCGGAACAGCCCTCGGTTTCCGCGAATTTCGCGATGGCGCCGGGCGCGCGGCGCGAGGACACGTTCGAGCAGATGCGGATGCTGCAAGACGCGGTGGCAGAGATCGGCGCCCGCTATGAAGCGGAATACGGCCTGAACCCGATTGCTTATGCGTTGGCCGAGATTGGCGGCAATACCGGGCGCGCGCTGGCAGGGTCGGAGGACAAGGATGCCGATCAGCTGGGTTCGATGGCGGTGGAACTGATCGAGCCGGACCTGCGGCCCTATAGCTCCTACCAATTCGTCGAAGACCTGACCGCCGCCGTGCCCCAACACCCGCTGACCGAAACGCTGAGCTTCCGCCGCTGGGGCACCGGGCCGGGCGGCGATTCGCTCGACGTGCAGATTTCGGGCGCGGAGGTGACCACGCTGAAGGCGGCGGCAGAGGCGCTGAAAACCGCCGTCAGCCAGTTTGGCGAGGTGTCGGCGGTCGAGGATACGCTGGCCTATGACAAAGAGGAAATGGTGCTGGAACTGACCCCGCAGGGGCAGGCGCTGGGCTTTACCATCGGCGATCTGGGGCAGGTGCTGAGTAACCGGCTGGGCGGGATCGAGGCGGCGACCTATCCGGTGGGGTCGCGCTCTGCCGCGATCCGGGTCGAATTGCCCGAAGCGGAACTGACCGCCGATTTTCTGGACACCACCCGGATGCGCACCGCGTCGGGGGATTATGTGCCGCTGGCCGATATCGTGAATGTCGAAACCCGCAGCGGTTTTTCCACCATCCGGCGGGAAAACGGCATCCGCGTGGTGTCGGTCTTTGGCGACATATCAGAGGACGACCCGGCCCGTGCGCAGGAGGTCACGACACAGATCCAAGAGGAAATCCTGCCCGGCATCGAGGAGCGTTTCGGTGTCATCACCCGCATGTCCGGACTGGCGGAGCAGGAGCAGGATTTTCTGTCGGACGCTCTACTGGGCTTCGGCTTCTGCCTTGCGGGGATTTACCTGACGCTTGCTTGGGTGTTTTCCAGTTGGACGCGGCCAGTGCTGATCATGGCGGTGATCCCGTTCGGGCTGGTCGGCACGATCTATGGCCATGCGGCGTGGGATATTCCGCTGTCGATGTTCACCGTGGTCGGGCTGATCGGGATGAGCGGCATCATCATCAACGATTCGATCGTGCTGGTGACCACGGTTGATGAATACGCCGCCGAGCGGGGGCTGCTGCCCGCCATTATCGATGGTGTGTCAGACCGGCTGCGCCCGGTTTTGCTGACGACGCTGACCACCGTGCTGGGACTGGCGCCGCTGCTTTATGAGCCGTCGTCACAGGCGCAGTTTCTGAAACCTACGGTGGTGACGCTGGTCTATGGGCTTGGCTTCGGCATGTTGCTGGTCCTGCTGCTGGTGCCGGCGCTGATGGCGATGCAAGACGATGTGGAGCGCCAATTGAGCGCCGCGCGCCGCGCGTTTCGCAGCCCCGCGCGGGCCCGTGCGCGGGGTGTGACGCTGGCCACAGGGGCCGGGCTGCTGGCGGTGCTGGCCGGGTTCGCCGCGACGCTGGGCCATGTGCTGACACTGGGCACGCTATGGCCGCCGGTGGGGGAGGCGCTTGCCATGACCGGGGCGGTGGGCAGCGGCACCGCGCTGGGCCTGTTCCTGATCTGGGTGGTGGCGGCGCTGCTGGTGATCTGGGTGCTGGCGGTCGTGGTGCTGAGCCTGCGTGGCCGCAAACGCGCGGTGGTCCCGGCGGAATGACGGATTATCCCCCGCGTAGCCTGAGCCAGCGTGACCGGTTGCGCGGGTGTTGACCGGTTTACAGGGGGGTGCCCGCCGCTAGATGTGCCTTGGGCCTGCGGGGCTGGGTCAGCCGGTGCAGCCGCGCACATCGACCGCCTGCGCGCCGCCGAGGACCGTAAAGCGCAGCGCACCGCGATCCAGCAGAAACGGCGTGGCATTGGAGGGGACCAATTCGGTCGTGGCGCTGAGGGTGCCGCCGCGCGACGTGATTTCCGGATCCGCCACCCAGATCGACGGGTCTTGCGGCTCGACCACCACCCTGTCGCCGCGGGCAGCCGCGCCGGGCAGATGCACGGTCAGGCGCAGGCCATCGCTGATCGGTGTGACCTCGCAGCGGGCAGGACCGACCCCGGCGCGCGCGGCGGAAAGCGGCATCCGGCGCAGTGCGGCTTCGATCACCGGGCTGGTGGCGCTGCTTTTCAGATCGGCCTTCAGCGACAGCGACACCGGGACGCAGATGTCCTTACACACCCCCAGATCGATGCGGCTTTCGACGCGGATCGGACGGCCCGGCACCTTGGGCGTCATTTCGATCGGAAGCACGAGTTCATCGTGATAGCCGATCGCGGTGAGGCCGTTGCTGTCGAAGATCGAAGGGCTGGGCCACATCACGGACACCGCGCCCAGATTGCGCGAGCCATCCCAGCCGAAGCGCGGCGGCAGACCGGCATCGCCGGGGCTGCGCCAATAGGTTTTCCATCCCGGCACCAGTTTCAGGTGCAGCGCGGCCATGCGGGTGCCGCGGGCGGTGGGGCCACCGTCGATCAGCCGTGCCGACACGACCGGGTCCGAGGGGGCGCCTGCGCGGGCCGGGAGCGCCGTGAAAAGCGCGGCGGTGGCGAGGACGGTCGACAGCGCGGCGGCGGCGAATGCCCCGCGCGGCATGGGGAGGAAGCTGGGGATGATCATGGCGCGCAGAATATGGACCGGCCCGGTTCTGGGAAATCACAACTTGGTCAGCCAACCGCCGCTGTGACATTTGTTCGACGGATCGCCGCCGCGCCCCTTGCCTCCCTGCGTCGGCGGCACCATCCTTTAGGCATGCAAGACACCGACGATGCCACGCTGGATCTGACCGGCAAGCTGCTGATCGCGATGCCCGGAATGGGTGATCCGCGCTTTGACCGCAGTGTGATTTTCATCTGCGCCCATTCCGCCGAGGGCGCGATGGGCCTGATTATCAACAAGCCGACGCCGGAACTGGCGTTCCGCGATTTGTTGAAGCAGCTCGACATCCCGATGCAGGGCGATGACCGCGACATCCTCGTGCATCTGGGCGGTCCGGTGGAGCATGGCCGGGGATTTGTGCTGCATTCAGCCGAGACGCCGGGCCGGGATTCGAGCCTTGCGGTCGATGACGACTTCGCGATGACGGCTACGCTGGATATTCTCGAAGACCTCGCTTCGGGGCGGGGACCGGACCGGGCGCTGCTGGCGCTGGGCTATGCGGGCTGGGGGCCGAGCCAGTTGGAGGCCGAGATCGCCAATAACGGCTGGCTGACCACCGACGCGCCGCAGGATCTGGTCTTTGCCCGCGATGCGAGCCTGAAATGGGAAATGGCGCTGGCGACGCTGGGGATCAGCCCGCTGGTCCTGTCGGCGGACGCCGGGCGGGCCTGAGCCGCGCGGTCAGCGCTGAGTTATGAAAAAGGCAGCATCCGACGCCGGGTGCTGCCTTTCTTATATCAACGCCTCACGCCTTCACGTGAAACCATGCGTTTGCGTTACCGTGCGCCACTGACCGGCGACCATGCGGCACGGTCCGGGCGGATCGGGGCGCCATCGACCCCGCAGGCCGCAAGCAGCCCGAGCAAGGACAGGCCAAGGACGAGCCGGGTCATGCCAGCGCCTCCTGCCAGCGGGCGACCTGTTCGCGCACATTGGCCGGCGCGGTGCCGCCATAGGAGGTCCGGCTGGCCACGGAATTCTGCACGCCGAGCACGGTGAACACATCCTCGGTGATGCCGTCATGGACCTCCTGCATTTCGGCCAGCGACAGGTCGGGCAGATCGCAGCCCTTGGCCTCCGCCCGGCCGACCAGCGTGCCAGTGACGTGATGCGCATCGCGGAAGGGCAGGTTCAATTCGCGCACCAGCCAGTCGGCCAGATCGGTCGCGGTGGAGAAGCCCGACGCAGCCGCGGCCTCCAATGCAGGGCGGTTGGCGGACATATCGCGCACCATCCCCTCCATCGCGGCGAGGGCGAGCATCAGGTTGTCGGCGGCGTCGAAGACCTGTTCTTTGTCTTCCTGCATGTCCTTGGAATAGGCCAGAGGCAGACCCTTCATCACCGTCAGCAGCGCGACATTGGCGCCAAGGATGCGGCCAATTTTGGCGCGGATCAGTTCAGCGGCGTCGGGGTTCTTCTTCTGCGGCATGATCGAGGAGCCGGTGGAGAACCGATCCGACAGCACGACGAAGCGGAACTGCGCGGAGGACCAGATCACCAGTTCTTCGGCCATGCGGCTGAGATGCATGGCGCAGATCGTGGCGGTGGACAGGAATTCCAGCGCGAAATCGCGATCCGACACGGCATCGAGGCTGTTGGCGGCGGGCCGGTCAAACCCAAGCGCCTCAGCCGTCATATGCCGGTCGATCGGGAAGGACGTGCCCGCCAGCGCCGCAGCCCCGAGGGGCGATTCGTTCATCCGGGCACGGGCGTCGCGGAAACGGTCGTGATCGCGCCCGAACATTTCGACATAGGCCATCATGTGATGACCCCATGTGACAGGCTGCGCGGTCTGCAGATGGGTGAAGCCGGGCATGACCCAATCCGCGCCAGCCTCCGCCTGTGCCAGCAACGCGTGCTGCAACGCGCGTAGACCGGCCATCGCGGCATCGCACTGTTCGCGGACCCAGAGCCGGAAATCGGTCGCCACCTGATCGTTGCGCGACCGGGCGGTGTGCAGGCGGCCTGCGGGCGCACCGATCAGATCCTTCAGCCGGGCTTCGACATTCATGTGGATGTCTTCCAGCGCGGTGGAGAAGGTGAAACGGCCTTCTTCGATCTCTGACAAGACCGTGAGCAGGCCTTCCCTGATCGTCTCGGCGTCTTTAGCGTCCACGATGCCTTGGGCGGCCAGCATGGCGGCATGGGCGCGGGAGCCTTCGATGTCCTGACGGGCAAGCCGTTTGTCGAAGCCGATCGAGGCATTGATTGCCTCCATGATCGCGTCGGGACCGGCGGCGAAGCGCCCGCCCCACATCTGGTTTGAGCCCTGCTCGGGTTTTGTCATGTGACGGAGCCCCTTGGGAAGTGAAACGAGAGAAAAGAGAGACGCATGAAGCGCTTGATTGCGGCCATTGTTTATACGGCGCTGGGGCTCGGCGCAATTGCGGCGCCGGGAGCGGTGCGCGCGGAGGCCGATATTGCCACGCTGGAGGCATTGCGCGACGGCACGATGAAGAAGCTGAATTTCCATACCGCCCCGAAACCGGCCATCGAGGGCAGTTTTCTGGATGCGGGCGGGACCAGCCATGACATGGCGGAGTTGCGCGGCGATGTGATCGTGCTGAACTTCTGGGCCACATGGTGCGCGCCCTGCCGTAAGGAAATGCCGATGCTGTCGGCGCTACAGGAGCGGTTCAAGGATCGCGGTGTTCGGGTGGTGACGATGGCGTCGGGGCCGAACCCGGTGCCCGCGATGCAGCGGTTCTTCGAAGAGATCGGCGTCGACAACCTGCCGCTATACCGGGACCCGCGTCAGGGCCTGTCGCGGCAATTCGCGGTGCTGGGCCTGCCCGCCACGGTCATTCTGGACGCCGAGGGCCGGGAATTGGCGCGGATGGTCGGTGAGGCCGATTGGGACAGCGACAGCGCCATCGCGATTCTGGAGGCTCTGGCGGAGCAACCCGCCGCGCCCAGCGGCGACGCTGGTTGAGGGCGGCGGGATCATGACCGGCGTCGCCGCCGAGATCATCCATGCCAGCGCGGTCGCCATCAACGGGCGCGGGCTCATGATTCTTGGGTCGTCGGGCGCGGGCAAATCGGCGCTGGCGTTGCAGATGATTGCCTTGGGCGCGGTGCTGGTGGCTGACGACCGTGTGGCCCTATGCGCAGATGCCGGCGGGCTGATGGCCGCCCCTGCGCCCAATATCGCGGGTTTGATTGAGGCGCGCGGGCTGGGGCTGATGCGGATGCCATATGAACCCGCCCGTGTGGTGGCCGCGCTGCGGCTGGACCGGCCTGAACCCGCGCGCCTGCCCCCCGATGACCGTTTCGTGCGATATTGCGAGCAGGATGTGCCCTTGCTGTTCCGCCCGCCCGGTGATCATCTGGCGGCGATGATGATTTTGCACCTGCAGCACGGACGAGAGGCGTGAGCTCAGACAGTTCGACTTCGACTCAGTTACCCGGACCTGACGCGGCACAAGCGCGCGCCGGGACCGACCGCGCGGCAGAGCCCGTCGCCCAGCAGCGGCTGGTGCTGATCACCGGTCCTTCGGGCGCCGGGCGCAGCACTGCGATCCGCGTGCTGGAGGATCTGGGCTGGGAGGTCATCGACAATCTTCCGTTGTCATTGGTGCCGCGCCTGCTGGACGGACCGCCTCATGGCAAGCCGCTGGCGCTGGGGCTCGATGTGCGTAACCGGGATTTCTCGACCGACGCCCTGCTGGATCTGGTGGAGCGACGGCACAGCGGCGCGCATCCCGACCTGCGGGTAGAGCTGCTGTATCTCGACTGTGCGCCGGATGTGCTGCAGCGACGGTTTTCGGAAACCCGGCGGCGTCATCCGTTGGCCCCGGCCGAAAGCCCGACCGAAGGCATCGCCCGCGAAATTGACCTGCTTGCCCCGGTGAAACTGCGCGCTGATCTGCTGATCGACACGTCCGAATTGACCGTGCACGATCTGCGCGCGGATATGGACCGGTGGTTCGGCTCGCCCACCGCCGACAACCTGGCGGTGAGCTTGCACAGTTTCAGCTACAAGCGTGGGTTGCCGCGCGGACTCGACATGGTGTTTGACGTGCGGTTTCTGCGCAACCCTTACTGGGATGACAGCCTGCGCGGGCTTGATGGTCGCGACGCCCCGGTGCAAGCCTATGTGGCACAGGATACGAGATATGAACCCTTCTTCGATAGCGTGGCCGGACTGACCCGGTTGCTGCTGCCGGCCTATGTGGCCGAAGGCAAGGCGCATCTGTCCATCGGGTTCGGGTGTACCGGCGGCCAGCACCGCTCCGTTACCGTAACGGAATTGCTGGCCAAGACGCTTGCGGAGGAGGGATGGCGCGTGTCTATAAGACACAGGGAACTAGAGCGCAGGGCAGCACAGTCCGGCGCCGCAGAGCCGAGGTAGGCAGCGTGATCGGCATCGTGATCGTCGCGCATGGTGGTTTGGCCAGAGAATATCTGGCCGCTGTCGAACATGTGGTCGGCAAACAGACCGGCATACGCGCAATCGCCATAGCGCCGGATCATGACCGGCAGATGAAGCAGTCAGAGATCTGCATCGCCGCCGACGAGGTCGACATGGGCGACGGAGTCGTCGTGGTCACCGACATGTTCGGTGGATCGCCGTCGAACCTGAGCCTGCGCGCGTGTTCCCCGCAAAACCGCAAGATCCTTTACGGGGCGAACCTGCCGATGCTGATCAAGCTCGCCAAGTCACGCCAGATGAAGGTAGAGGATGCTGTGGTCACCGCTATGGAAGCGGGTCGGAAATATATTAACAGCTTTGACGGCCTTCCCGGCTGAGAGAGCGGCTCGGGGAGGGCAGGCATAGTATGGCGCAACGCACGTTATCTATCGTGAACGAGAAGGGCCTTCATGCCCGCGCATCGGCAAAATTCGTTGAAACGGTCGAGGAATACGATGCTCGCGCGACCGTGAGCCGGGACGGTCTGGAGGCTGGGGGCGACAGCATCATGGGGCTTTTGATGTTGGCAGCGTCCAAGGGAACCTCTATTCAGGTTGAAACCAACGGACCACAGGCCGACGCCCTGATGGACGCGCTCGCGGCACTTGTCGCGGACAGGTTCGGAGAGCCGTTCTGACCGGACGGTCCGGTCACCCCACGCCACCGCAGCGCCCCGAAGAGGGTTCGCAGGGGGCCAGCGGGACGAGGCAGCAACGCGCGGGCAAGGGAGGTCTGATCGACATGGTTGACAGCACCCAGCATCCAAAACCGCTCCGCTTCATGTCGGGGAAGCGTCCGGAATTTGCCACCCAATCGCTGGGCGAAGATCCCTATGACGGGCGTCGCCTGTCCTATTCCAACACCTTTGAGAACCCGTGGAAGGCCGCCGTCATCCGGGTGATGGAACTGTTCACCGGCAAGCTGCGGCTGCTCCGTCTGATCCGGCGGTTCGAGCAGATGGGCGTGCCGCATGGGCAGCCCTTCTGGGCGCAGGCGCTGGGGGTCATGGGCATCACGCTGGAGACCCCGGCAGACGAGATCGCGCGCATTCCCGCCACCGGCCCGGTCGTGATCGTCGCCAACCATCCGCATGGTCTGGTGGATGGCATGGTGCTTGCGGAATTGGTGGGGCGCGTGCGCACGGATTACAAAATCCTGACGCGGTCGCTTCTGACCGGCGTGACCGAGATCGACGAATTCATGATCCCGGTGCCGTTCAAACATGAGGAAGACGCGCTGGCCCAGAACCTTGCCATGCGCAAGGCGGCGATGGACCATCTGAAACAGGGCGGCGTGATCGTTCTGTTCCCGTCCGGCGTGGTCGCATCGTCGGAGACGATGACCGGTCCCGCGATCGAGGCGGATTGGAACCCGTTTACCGCCAAGATGATCCAGCGCTCCGGTGCGCAGGTGGTGCCGATCTATTTCCCCGGCCAGAATTCCCGCGCCTATCAGATCGCCAACAGGCTGTCGGCCACTCTGCGGCAGGGATTGCTGCTGTTCGAGGTGGTGCATGCGCTGAACCGTCCCCAGCGCCCGGTGGTCGGGCTACCGGTCCCGCCCGAAGAGATCGCCGCCCGCACCGCGAAGCCACGCGATTTCATGACGTGGCTGCGGGCGCGCACGCTGGCGTTGAAACCCTGACGGGTTGCGCCGCGCTTAGCGGGTCGGCACCGGGGTGTCGCCGCGATAATCGTAGAATCCACGATCGGTCTTGCGGCCCAGCCAGCCAGCTTCGACATATTTGGTCAGCAGCGGGCAGGGGCGGTATTTCGTATCGGCCAGCCCGTCATGCAGCACGTTCATGATGGCGAGACAGGTATCGAGCCCGATGAAATCCGCCAGTTCCAGCGGCCCCATCGGGTGGTTCGCGCCCAGCTTCAATGACTCGTCGATCGATTTGACGGAGCCCACGCCCTCGTAAAGCGTATAGACCGCCTCGTTGATCATCGGCATCAGGATGCGGTTGACGATAAAGGCGGGGAAATCCTCGGCGGTGGCGGCGGTTTTGCCCAGCGATTCCACGACCTTGTGCAGCGCTTCATAGGTCGGTTGGTCGGTGGCGATGCCGCGGATCAATTCGACCAGTTGCATGACGGGCACCGGGTTCATGAAGTGGAATCCCATGAATTTCTCGGGCCGATCCGTCCGGCTGGCAAGGCGCGTGATCGAAATCGACGAGGTGTTGGAGGTCAGGATCGTTTCCGGTTTCAGATGCGGCAGCAGATCCTCGAAAATCGCGACCTTGACCGTCTCGCGTTCGGTCGCGGCCTCGATCACCAGATCGGTCTGGCCCAGATCGGGCAGCTTCAGCGTGGTGGAAATCCGGGCCAGCGCGGCGCGGCGCTCATCCTCGGTGATTTTCTCTCGGCTGACCTGACGGTCCAAATTTTTGTGAATTTGCGACAAGGCCTTGTCGAGCGCGCCTTGGTCGATGTCGTTCAACACGACCTCATACCCAGATACCGCAAAGACATGGGCGATGCCGTTGCCCATCTGGCCCGCACCGACGACGCCTACCGTCTTGATTTCCATGCGATCCGTCCTTCTGCCGCGCTAATCCTTCGCGACCATATGGCCCGCCATGCTGCGGGTGCAAGCGCGTTGGCGGGGGCATGGGGCATGAAAAGACCCGCCGCGACAGGCGCGGCGGGTCGTTTGCGTAGATCCAAGGCAGCCGCGCAAGGGCGGCGGCGCGGGCTCAGAGCTTCTCGGTCAGTTCCGGGACGGCTTCGAACAGATCCGCGACGAGCCCGTAATCGGCGACTTGGAAAATCGGCGCTTCCTCGTCCTTGTTGATCGCGACGATGACCTTGCTGTCCTTCATCCCGGCGAGGTGCTGGATCGCACCCGAAATGCCGACGGCGATATAAAGGTTCGGCGCCACGACTTTGCCGGTCTGGCCAACCTGCCAGTCGTTGGGCGCGTAGCCCGAATCGACCGCCGCGCGGGATGCGCCAACGGCGGCGCCCAGCTTATCGGCGAGCTTCTCGATCAGGGCGAACTGCTCCTCGGAGCCAAGCCCGCGCCCGCCGGACACGACGATCCCGGCGGAGGTCAGCTCGGGACGGTCGCTTTCCGCGACCTTGTCCGCAACCCATTCCGACAGGCCGGGATCGGCAGCCGCGCCGATGGTTTCGACGTTGACCGCATCCTGCGAACCGGCCCCGTCGAAGGACGAGGTGCGGATGGTCAGCACCTTCTTCGCGTCGCCGCTTTTCACGGTCTGGATCGCGTTGCCCGCATAGACCGGACGTTCGAACGTGTCGGCATCGACCACGCCGGAGACATCCGACAGGATCATCACATCCAGCAGCGCGGCGACGCGCGGCATGATGTTTTTGGCATCCGTCGTCGCAGGGGCGGCGATATGGTCATAGTCCGCAGCCAGATCGACCAGCAGCGCGGCGGCCGGTTCAGCCAGACGGTGACCGTAAAGCGCATCCTCGGCGCAGAGCACACGGGCGACGCCCGCGATCCCGGCTGCCTCGGCGGCGGCATCGGACGCCTGCGCGCCACAGGCCAGCACCGTCACGTCGCCCAGCGAGGCAACAGCGGTCACGGCCTTGGCGGTGGCGTCACGGTTCAGCTCGCCCGAGGTGACCTCGGCAAGAAGGAGAACGGCCATCAGAGCACCCCCGCTTCGTTTTTCAGCTTGTCGATCAGTTCATCCACCGAGCCGACGATGATGCCTGCCTTGCGCGCGTCCGGCTCGGCGGTTTTCACCGCCGTCAGGCGCGGCGTCACATCGACACCCAGATCAGCCGCGGTTTTTTCATCCAGCGGCTTTTTCTTGGCTTTCATGATGTTGGGCAGCGAGGCATAGCGCGGCTCATTGAGGCGCAGGTCCACGGTGACCACGGCGGGCATTTTGACCTTGATGGTTTGCAGGCCGCCATCCACTTCGCGGGTGACCGTGGCGCTGTCGCCATCGGTGTCGACCTCGGACGCGAAGGTGGCTTGGCTCCAGCCCAGAAGCGCGGCGAGCATCTGCCCGGTCGCGTTCATATCGTTGTCGATCGCCTGCTTCCCGCAGAGAACAAGCCCGGGCTGTTCGTCTTCGACGATTTTGGCAAGGATCTTGGCCACGGCGAGCGGCTCGATATCGGTGTGCACGTCATCGGCGGCAATCACGAGGATCGCGCGGTCAGCGCCCATCGCCAAAGCGGTGCGCAGCGTTTCCTGTGCCTGCTTGACGCCGATGGAGACCGCGACGACCTCCTCGACCTTGCCGGCTTCCTTGAGGCGGATCGCCTCTTCGACCGCGATCTCGTCGAACGGGTTCATCGACATTTTGACATTGGCGAGATCGACACCGCTTCCGTCCGCCTTGACGCGAACCTTCACATTGTAGTCGATCACGCGCTTGACAGGTACGAGCACCTTCATCGGCGTGACTTCTCCTCTGATTTTTCCGGGCTGGCCCGGCTCCGTTATGTGTTACCGGAGGTGACCCTGCGAAAACAGGGGGAAACGCGCGAATACAGCTATAACATTGCGTTACGAAATTATTCGCGGGCGATGGTGCAGGGCCTAACGGTTCGCACCGGGCACCCACAAAATATCGCCGTCACCATCGGTATTCGCGGCGCGGGATGCCACAAAAAACCAGTCGCTCAACCGATTGAGATAGCGGATCGCATGGGGATTGACCGGCTCGGTCCCGGCGAGCGCCACGGCAAGCCGTTCGGCCCGGCGCGATACCGTGCGGCACAGGTGCAAATGCGCGGCAAGCGCCGTGCCGCCGGGCAAAACAAAGCTGCGCAGCGGGGCAAGCCCTGCATTCATCGCGTCGATTTCGGCCTCCAGCCGGTCGGTTTGCGCCGCCACCATGCGCAGCGGCGGGTAGTCGGCATCGGCGTCGCGGTCCATGTCGGGGCGACACATATCGGCGCCCAGATCGAACAGGTCGTTCTGGATCGCGGCAAGGCGGTCGGTCATGTCGCCCTGCGCATGCAACCGGGCCAGCCCGACCGTGGCGTTGGTTTCATCGACGGTGCCGTAGGCTTCGACGCGCAGGGCGTGTTTGTCGACGCGCTGCCCATCCCCAAGGGCGGTCTGCCCGCTATCGCCGGTGCGGGTATAGATCTTGTTCAGCACGACCATTGGTTAGCCTCCCGACCGGCGGAAAAACACGAAGATCAGGATCAGCACGACGGCCACGGCCTGCGCGATGATGCGCCAGCGCATGATCTTGTTGGAATTGCGCCGGTTGAACGCGCCGCCGCGCCCGAATGTGCCAACCCCGAAGAGCAGCACGGCGAGGGTGACGAGCATCGCCAGCGCGACGAGCAGGAACAGCGGATCGTTTGTCATGATCTCTCCGGGTGGGTTGGCGGACCGGGCGCAGGGTGCCCTGTGACAGGGGATCTAGCAAGAAACACGGACGCTGCCACCGCGCCCATCCGCCTCAGGTGCCGCGCGCCAGCAGCCGGTCGGCCAGCCCGGTGGGCAGGGCGCGGCGGATGACCCCGGCGATGCGGGTCGGCGTCGTGACGTAGTAGCGGGGGCGGGGACGGGTGGATTCGAGCGCATGGATCAGTTTCTCGGTCACGGCGGAGGCCGGAAGTTCGAACCGGTCGGGGCCGCGGTTTTCATACAATCGCTTCAGCAGGCTGTCGCGGTATTGCGCGGCGCGGGGGGAGGCCTGCCAATCGACCCAGCGTTCGAAGTGCGGAATGGAATTGTGACGGATGCGCGAGGTGACCGGACCGGGTTCGATCAGGATCACATCGATTGGCGTATCCGCCATTTCCAACCGCAGCGTATCGGTCAGCCCTTCGAGCGCGAATTTCGTCGCGACATAGGCACCGCGCCATTTCTGCGCGACAAGCCCCAGCACCGAGGAGCAGTTGACGATACGACCATGCCCCTGCGCCCGCATCACCGGAATCACCGCGCGGGTCAGTTCGTGCCAACCAAAGAGATTTGCCTCGAATATTTCGCGGAGCAGTCCGGTGGGCAGATCTTCGACGGCACCCGGCGCGGCATAGGCGCCGTTGTTGTAAAGCGCGTCCAACGTGCCGCCGGTCCGGGAGAGAATTTGCGCCAACGCTGCGTGGATGCTGTCGGGATCGGCATAATCGAGCCGTAGTGATTCCAAACCTTCATCCCGCAGGCGGGCGCAATCCTCCTCTGCCCGGCAGGTCGCAAAAACACGCCAGCCCCGTTTCGCCAGCCGATGGGCGGCATCGTAGCCGATCCCAGACGAGCAGCCGGTGATAAGCACGCTGCGCGCAGGGGTGCCGTTGGCGTGCATCGTGCCGGACTGGGCGGAGGGCTGATTTCGGGTCATGGAGGCTCCGGGGTTGCGTGCCGCACCGAACGCCGGGCGGCGCCGAAGTGCAAGCAGGCTTTCCCGCAAGCCGCGCGCCGCGCAGCAAAAAGCCCCTTCGGCGCGGGGCCAAAGGGGCTCGATCTATTGAGTGGTGCTGACGTCAGCCGTAAGGATCAGGCCGAGGGCTTGAGGAAGTTGGCGG